>CALUIE010000097.1 GCA_944320605.1 uncultured Phocaeicola sp.
GGTGTGAGATAAATAGGGGTGAGACCACGGTATTTATCAAACTCGAACTTGCTGTTGAATTCATCTTCAACCAGAGAAACATTCTCGCTGTCGTCCAGACGAAGATAGCATACAAAGTTGCTTGCTCCGAAGTTCTGAAGGAAGAAATCCGGAATCTTCATGTATATCTCGTTCCGTATCTGAGAGTTTGCGGGCAAGTCCTCGTAAACGGCACCTACAGTCCATTTGTCGGAACGCAGGAATCCTGTGCCGGACTTTATCTTCACCTGTTTCCCTATAGGAGATTCGTTGCCGAAAATCTTGCGTGCCGTACTTTGCGGAATGGCAAGCTGCTCGTTCTTCGACAATGTGGCGGGGTCACCTTCTACAATCTTTATTCCGAATACCTTGAAAAAGTTTTCACTTACCACATTGGCGGTTTCTATGAATCCGCTGGATACTCCTTCTTTCATAGTGGTGATATATACCTCGCCTAAGAACGGACATACCACAGTTCCCGCTACGATATGGCTTGAAGAGCGTATAACCTCGTCCGAAAATCCCGGAGGAAGAATCGAGCGGAAAATGGTATTGTTGTCCGAAAGGTCCACCCTGTAGATGTTACCGGCGTCAGGATGGAATCTGTCGAATCCCTTTTCGAAGTTTAACTGTACGGATATGAGCATAAAGGCACTGAATGCCAGAATCAGACCGATAAGGCTCATAAACATTGGAACGAAGTATTTCCTCAACGTATATTTTATGTTTTTTAGTGCTTGCATATAAACTCGGGTTTATTATTCGTTTTTAAGCGTTTCAGCCGGATTCTCCGAAGCTGCTTTATAACTGCACAGTGTGACAACTCCTACCGTTACTATTGTTACCATGACGAATGCCAGCAGGAATACCCACCAGTATAATGGAGAGCGGTAGGCGAATGTGCTATAGTAATAATCCATTACAATATATCCTACAGGTGCCGCTATCAGGAAACTTATAAGCAGTATGTAGAAAAACTTGCGGTTGAACATCTCTAATATCTCGCGTATGCTTGCCCCGTGCACTCTTCGCAGCCCGATTTCCTTTATGCGGAACTTGGTTTCAAACATAAGCAGACCTATTATTCCCATCAGTGATATGACTACCGCAAGTATGGTGAACAGCGTTATAAGGCTGATGAGTTTTTCTTCCTTTTCATACTGTCTTCCCAACTCTTCATTAAAAAACTTCAGGTCTATTTCATCAGTATTGAAGTCCGGAACTATTTTTGCGGTTACTTTCCTTACAGCTTCCTGTACTTCACTGTATGTTGTTCCATGATTACTTCTTATATAAAGATGGGCAGGTACTCTCCATGGATTCTTTCCAAAAACGTAAAAAGCAAAAGGTTCTACCTTATAATGTAAAGGCATAAACTTGAAATCATCGCAAAAGCCTGCAATGTCTGTTTTTCCTGCATGTCCTTGAATTTTACTTTCAAGGGTTAGCCCGAAATCTTCTTTTGCTTTTTTGTTGAAAATGAAAATACCTTTATCACTCTTTTCGTCAGATTCAGTAAAGTCACGTCCTTCAGAAATGTTTATACCCATAAACTTCAGGAAGTTATAAGATACAGGATAACAGGTGAAATAAATCTCCTTTCCGTTAAAGTCGCGTCCCCAACTCATTCTGAAAGCACTTACTAAAGGAGAATCTCCCCATGCTACTTCTTTTATGACTATATTGTTCTGCAGTTCAGACGTGAATAAGTCATGATTGTTTTTGTTTGCCGGAACATCTACTGTATAAAGAGATTCCTTATTGAATCCCATGTCATAATTCATCATATAGTCATATTGTATCTTTATGAAGGCGGCACACATTATGAAGATAATAGAAATTGTAAACTGAAAACCTACAAGTATGTACCTGAAAGATTTTCCCTTCTGTGCAGTTCCCATTGTACTTTTTATAGCCATTGCCGGAGAAAATGAGGTTATATATATTGCAGGATACAGACTTGCTGCAATTGTTATTATTAAGGCCAAGCATAATGTTAAAACAGCAATGTTTATATTCTCCTCTATATTTAACGGGCAACTTATCAGTTCTGCGTATGTAGAATTTCCAATAACTTTTATAATAATATATGCCAGTAGTAATGACACTATTACCAGTATGGCCGATTCGATTATTAATCCTGTAATTAAAGACAACCTTGAACTTCCTAATATTTTCTTTGTATTTACAGACCTCAACTTTACCGGTATCTGTGCCATGAAAAAATTAAGATAGTTTATAAGAGTTATGGACAAAATAAGTATTGAAACGACGAATAGAGTTATTGTAGTTGTTTTATTACATTGATATGATGTAAAATTGTCTGATACTATATTGTTGAACTGTAAGCCGTCGAGCGGAAACAGTTTTACTGCGTGTTCGTCTATATATTCTTCTTCGGTTGATTGTCCTGCGGTATTTTCATCTATTATTTTTTGAAGTACGCTTTTAGCAATCTTGTTTATACTGTTATTAGAGTATTCAATGCTTTCGGAATTAATTAGTTTTACATAATACTTGTACGACCATTCACTGTAATTGTCTATATCTTCAGTTTCAAGCATATCACAATAAATCAAGTCCGTATTTCCGAACAATGAATTGGTTTGCATTCCTTTATATATGGCAGAAACCGTTCTTTGCTCATTCAGTTTTCTGAAAGTATCAATCCAGATGATGTCACCTGGTTTTAAATTGAATTTTTTAGCGGTTTTCTCGCTTACGGCTACAGTCTTTTCTTCGTTCATTCCATCGAATGTACCAGCTATGGCTTCAAAGCCAAAAAGATTGAAAGCTTTGATTGTAACTTCTGTGATATTCATTTCTATTTCTCTCGTTTCATTGTTTTTCTTTATTCTCACAGAAGAATTTCCGTGTGGTTGAATAACCGTATAAGACTCTACTATTGATGATTGCTTTAATATAGATTCTGCAATCGGACGACAGAGATTTACGCTATATTTGCCTTCTTCATACCAGTCTTTATTTGTCATGATGAATATACGGTCAAGGTCCTTGATCTTACTGTTGTAGTTCCAGTCGTAATTCACTTGGACCATTATAATGTATATTGCCGCAAAGGCAACCGTCATACCTAACAGGTTAAGTATTCCTGCACCTTTGAATAGTCTGATAATGCTTTTCATTTGTCACTTATATTTACAGTTCATTTCTTACATCTCCCACAATACGTCCGTCGAACAGATTGATGATTCTTTGTGCTACGGATGCGTCTTTCTGTGAGTGTGTCACCATTACTATAGTTGTGCCTTCTGAGTTCAGTTCTGTTAGCAGGTCCATAACTTCTTTACCGTTTTTTGAGTCGAGGTTACCGGTAGGCTCGTCGGCAAGTACCAGCTTAGGGTTTGACACTACGGCACGGGCTATTGCCACACGCTGCTGCTGACCGCCGGACAACTGCTGTGGGAAGTGGTGTGAACGGTGGCTGATGTTCATTCTTTTCAGAATCTCCGTAACACGCTGTTTGCGTTCTGCGGCGCCGATGTTGAGATATTTCAGAGGCAGTTCCACGTTCTCAAACACATTCAGTTCGTCTATCAGGTTGAAGCTCTGGAACACAAAGCCCAGGTTGCCTTTGCGGAATTTGGTACGTTCGCGTTCTTTAAGGTTTGCCACTTCTTGTCCCAACAGTTCGTAGCTACCTGCTGTAGGATTGTCAAGCAGACCGAGAATGTTCAATAGGGTTGACTTCCCACATCCTGAAGGCCCCATGATGGCTACAAATTCACCTTTGTTTATTTCGAAAGACACTTCGTTCAATGCTGTAGTTTCAATTTCTTCTGTACGGAAAACTTTGCTGAGGTTTGTTACTTTAATCATATTGTTTGAGTTTTTAAGTTTATTAGTTTATAAGTTTAATATATGGTTTATCTGTTTCAAAAAAACGCTTTGTCGTTTTAGTTGAAACGCCTTGTCATTTCAATTAAAATGACCTGTCGTTTTTTTTAACGTTTTTTTTATTCGCTTTTCAGTGATTTTACGGGGTTAGTGTTCATCAGTTTAATCATCTGCCAGCTTATGGACAGTAGTGCTATGAGAAGCATTACTATTATTGCTATTATGTAAACATAAATCGGATTGTCTATTCTGTAACTGTATCCTTCAAGCCACTTGCTGACAGCTATCCATGCTATCGGTAAAGCTATTATAATGGAAATGCCTACTGATTTTATAAATCCTGATGAAGTCTCTATAAAGAGTTGCAGTCTGCCACTTCCCATAACCTTTTTCAGTGCTGCTTCTTTGGAGTGCTGGCGTGCATAATATGTGCTCATGGCAAACATTGCGAGTATTGTCAGCAAAAGTGTAAGCAAGGTGAATATTGTGATAAGTTTCAGGTTTTTATTCTCGGAGTCGTAATGTAAACTGATCATTTCATTGTAAGTATTTACTATTATTTCATCTTCAGAAAATCCTTTTTCTTTGTAGAAAGCCTTTATTTCGTCGGCAGCCTTATTCTCGTCACCTGAAACTTTCACAACAAGTGTCCGCAGAATTCTGAAATCTTCTTCTTTCTCCATTTCCTTAATCCATGCTATGTTCAGAAATCCACCTCTTCTTTCCGAATTTGCAGTTCCTTTATAGTAATCTTCTATAATACCACAAACAGGAATAATACTTCCTTCATCCAAATTTATTTGTGTACAGTCATAATCAAGACCTAAGGCTCTCATAGTTGATTCAGGAAGCCATGCACATTGATTAAGCTGTTCTCCATTTTTGCGCATTATTTTGAAACCGAGTATCTCGAAAGCGGACTGGTCACCATAATACATATCAAATTTTTGTTCTATGCCATTAATCTTGAACGAAGTTCCGGTTGTACCTATGGTCATTGGTTCGAATTGTAGCCAACCTATCTTTTCTACACATGCCAAGGACTTTAGTTCGTCTATATGATAATCCGACGTTTTGCTTGCGTTCATAATTCTTATTCTGTTGTCTTTTATATATCCCATTGGTTTTTCGGTCATGTGTTTCAGTTGTATGAACATCACGGTGGCCATTACTAACGTAATGAATGCCACACTGCTTTGGAAACCTACAAGGATTTTACCTAAAGTCATTTTACTTGTTCGTGTAAAATTACCGCGTACAACGTCTATAGGCTTGTATTTTGAAACAAGAAGTGCAGGTATAATGCCTGATAAAACCGACAACAATAAAAGCAACAGTGTAATAAACAGTATTTCCATCCATCCCATATCTTTGAGCGGAGCTATGTCTTTATCTATAAGTTCGCTCAAATGAGGAGATATCAGTTTTACAAAGATTAGAGCAAAGGCAAAAGATATCACTGTAAGAATAAACGATTCAGATATGTATCTGGCGATTATTCCGGCTTGTTGTGTTCCGAGGAGTCGTCTTGATGCCATTTCCTTTGCCCTGAATCCTGTTTGAGCGACCGTAAGTGAGATATAATTCAGTACGGCGAACAACAGGAGAAATATTCCTGCTGCGGTAAATAGTTTTATGAAACTTGCATCCATAAGACCTTCGAACGGAGCTGTAGTTTCTACAATGCTGGAACTTATTTTATCGAACGGAGTGAGAAGGAAATCTTTAAGCAGTCCATATACATACAGAAAGTCTTCTTTTCTGACTACATCTTCCATCTTGTCTTCAAGTGACTGAATGTCTGTTCCTTCTGCTGCTTTTATAAACAGGACAGTTGAACCGTTGCCGTTTCCTACAAGTGAACTGTCAAGATCCTTAACTAAGTCAATACGATATATTATTTCCGGTGAATAAAATGTTGTATTTTTGAAATCGCTGAAAATTCCGGTAATGTTCAGATTGGCCGTATTTCCGTTAACTTCAATTTTTACGGATTTACCGATTGGGTCTTCCTTCCCGAATACCTTATTGGCAAATGTACGTGAAATAACTACCGAGTTCTTTTCTTTCAGAACAGACTCAGGTGTTCCTGACTCCAACGGAAAAGGAAAGAATCTGAAGAAATTCTCATCTACGATTGATGCCTTCTGGCGGTCGGTGTAATCGCTTGCCTGAAAAGTCATTTTAAGTCCTCCGAAGATGTGTGTATTCATCATTCTGCACATATCTTCAACTTCAGGAAATTTTCCTTCAAGCTGCTCTTTTATTGTGGCACTTCCGAAAAATAGTCTTTCGGAATGTCCGATATAGATATTTCCCTGCTTTTTAATTTCTGAATCGGTATTATATTCCCGTATTACAAACGAGCCTATGAATACCACAAACGCAATGGCTATTGCCATACCGAAAACTTCGATTGTAGTATATAGCTTGTTTCTTGACAAAAATCTGAAATAACTCTTCATATTATACTTTTTATTAATTCAACACCAGACAGTCATTGTCGCCGAAATTGTCGTATCCCGAAGTGATTACCTTTTCTCCCGGCTGCAGACCTTCAAGTACTTCGTAATACTGAGGATTCTGACGTCCTATACGTATTTCTCTTTTGTAAGCTTTCGAACCGTCCCCGGTAATCACGTAAATCCATCGTCCACCTGTCTTCTGGTAGAATGTGCCGCGAGGAATCATTATGGCTTCTTCAGGTTGTCCCAACTGCAGGTTCAGATAGTATGTCTGACCTGTACGGATATTCTCAGGCTGTGCTCCGCTGAATTTGAAGTCGGCCTTGAACTTTCCGTCGCGTACTTCAGGATAGACTTTGCGTATGACGGCATGGAACGATTCGTCCTGTCTTTCGAAATCGGCTTCCAGACCTGAAATGACGCGGTCGATATAGTGTTCGTCTATCTGTGCCTCAATCTTGTAGCTGTCAAGAGTGTTTATCTGTCCCACTTTGCTGCCCGACGGAACAGACTGACCGAGAACTACATCAAGCAATCCAAGTTCACCGTCTATAGGGGCAGTTATTATAAGATTATCCTTTCTTCTGCGTATCATCTGCATATTGATTCGCATATTGCTCAGACTTTCCTGCATCTGTTCCACCTGTACGCTGCGGTAAAGGCTGTCCTGTACTGAACGTTCCTTTACGAGTTCCAGTTTGTCCTTTGCTAGCTGATAGTCTTCTTCGACTTTCAGATAGTCCTCTTTGGCTATCAGGTCTTCGGCATAGAGAGATTTCTGCGATTCGTAAGCTCTGCGATAGCGTCTTACTTCCATTTCCAGTTGCAGTATTTCCTGATTTACGCTCAGACGCTGTTGTTCCATCGAGATCATTGTATTGCGGAGCAGGTTCTCCTTTTCTGCAAGGTCGGCTTCCGAGTTAAGTATTTGCATGTCGAGGTTTTCGTTAGTCAGTCGCAGAATTTTGTCGCCGGCTTTCACGCGCGAACCTTCTTCCATGAATATCTCTTTCACTACTCCCGTCTCAAGAGGGCTAAGCTGTATGGTTGTCATCGGCTGTACCTGACCTGAGATACGGATATAGTCATTGAACTCGCCTTCCATTACCTTGTTTATCGAGAGAGTCTCCGCATTCACTCTAAGTGTACTTACATTGTCTCTTATCAGGATATATCCTATAAGGC
Organism: uncultured Phocaeicola sp.; assembly: GCA_944320605.1. Lineage (GTDB taxonomy): Bacteria > Bacteroidota > Bacteroidia > Bacteroidales > Bacteroidaceae > Phocaeicola. The sequence goes on from CALUIE010000097.1 coordinate 7,527, forward strand.
ACAACAGCAGTCCGCCACCCCAGTAAGGCAAGGCTTTTTTGCTGAACACCAATGCCATTCCTTTTTTCTTTTCTATTGTTCGGTCCATGATATGTTATACTTTTTTTATTGTTCTATGTAACTTATTCCTTTATAATATTTCACTACGCTGCGTTTCAGATAATATTGCAGCAATGCG
>CALUIE010000098.1 GCA_944320605.1 uncultured Phocaeicola sp.
GTATAACTCTTACCACCTTCCTTACGGATAAGTTCTGTGTTATACGATTTACCGTCATGTATAATAGAGCAACTACCATTTTCTGCCATTACGATATCCACGTCGTATGGAACGCCATCGATAGTCAGTTGCACCTTATTACCTTCCTTGCTGACCAATGAAACATCAGCAACTCTGTTTCCTATATGTATTTCCATTTGATTAACTACTTAAATCCTTAATACACCTTTCTGCAATCCAAATTCTTTCCATCTGCTGATAGGACGGTTATCTGAAGACGCGCCCTTGTTTTCCTCCAAATTCATCAGATAGTCTATGTATGCAGCTATCATGGCTATGTTTTCAGTCTCTTCTTCTTTCTTGCCTGCCCATTCTTTAAGCATTTCCTGATGCTTAGGAATAAACAATGTATTATAGTGACCTTCTACAAAGTCAGGAACATTCATTATATGACGCAAGTAACTGATGTTAGTCTTGAGTCCGGTAATCTTGTATTCATACAGAACTCGGCGCATACGCTCGATGGCAAATTCACGTGTAGTAGCCCATACAATCAGCTTACCTATCATCGGGTCGTAATAGATAGGAATTTCGTAACTTTCATATACATAGCTGTCTATACGTACACCGATACCGTTAGGTTCCATCAGCTGCTTGATAATACCCGGTGAAGGCATGAAGTTATTGTCTGTATCTTCTGCACAGATACGGCATTCAATGGCATGTCCTCTCTGTTTCAGTTCTTCCTGCTTCAGATGCAAAGGCTCATTGTTAGCGATACGCAACTGTTCCTTAACCAAGTCAACACCAACAACCTCTTCTGTGATAGGATGTTCAACCTGAAGACGTGTGTTCATTTCAAGGAAATAGAAGTTACGGTTCTTATCAACAAGGAATTCTATAGTACCAGCACCTTTGTAGTTCACAGCCTTGGCAGCAGCAACAGCAGCCTTACCCATTTTCTCACGCAACTCAGGAGTTACGAATGGAGAAGGAGTTTCTTCTACCACTTTCTGATTTCTACGCTGTATTGAACATTCTCTTTCGAACAAATGTATGGCATTGCCATAATTGTCGCCCAAAATCTGGAACTCGATGTGATGAGGTTCTTCAACGAATTTTTCAAGATAAACTGTATCATCGCCGAAAGATGACATTGACTCTGAACGGGCAGTGTTGTAAGCCTCTTCCACCTCAGCCTCGCTATGGATAAGACGCATACCTTTACCACCGCCACCCATTGAAGCCTTAAGCATTACAGGATAACCTATTTCATTACAAATTCTCTTTGCTTCTTCTACATTCTGCAAAGGTTGTTCTGTACCGGGAACTACAGGCACTCCGGCTGCAATCATGTGTTTTCTTGCCGAAATCTTATCGCCCATAGCATCCATTGTTTCAGGATCAGGACCGATAAAGATAATCCCTTCGGCCTTACATCTGCGGGCAAACTCTGAATTTTCAGAAAGAAAACCATATCCGGGATGAATAGCATCTGCACCATGACGCTTGGCTGCCTCAATGATTTTGTCAATATTCAAATAACTTTCACGAGATGCAGCAGGACCTATGAAACAAGCTTCATCTGCATATAATACGTGGCGAGCCGCTCTATCGGCCTCAGAGAAAACAGCTACTGTCTTTATTCCCATCTCACGACAAGAACGCATAACACGTACCGCAATCTCTCCACGATTAGCTATCAATACTTTCTGTATCATGCTCTATTTTTTTGGTTTATAATCTTTTTATCAAGTTTGCCTCTCACGGCACACTAAATCAAATTCTGTGCAAAAGTATTAAAAGAATTACAAACACATGCTTAATAACATATTTTTAAACAATATGCAGCTACGTATTTCATGTTTTTTAACTTCTCAAAACTCATTTCATAACAAATGCCATATCGATATAGCAAAATTACAAAAAAACCGGAAAACAATAACATAGTGTATCGGCGACTACCATATACAATATACTATTGTTATCCGGACTTACTTTTTAGTAAAGTATATTATTTCTTACGTGAAACTGTATAGATAACTTTACCTTCCTTATTTATCATATGCAGGTTAAGTACCTTCTTGTCTGCTGAAATAAGTGAAAATCCTGTTTCTCCACTACAAAACTTAGTTCCATCCACAGGTTTTACCTTACGGCTTAGAGAACCTGAAGTATTCACAACATAATCTATGTTACTGTCCGTCTTACGGATATGCTGGAAGTTATGTATGTGTCCACACAGATACATATCTACATTCTTATGCTTACGTAGAATAGAATCAAGTCTTTTCTGCAAATCAAGTCTTTCTGAATCATCTTTCCCTGTTTCAGCATATATAGGATGATGTCCCACTACCAACACCCAATCTTCCTTTGCCGCAGTCAGGACAGAATCAATCCATGACAATTGTTTATTCATATCCTGTTTGCAAGCGTCAGGATATTTCTCCGTATCTTCACGATACTTGTCAAGAAGCGGAGCCGTATCCACCATTACGAAACGTACGGTAACACCGTCATTCTCCATCGCGAAAGTATAATAGCGATCAGGCACATTCCATCTGGCACTTACTTTGCTATAGTCCAATACAGCCTGAGTGTTTCCGCGGTATTCGTGATTACCAAGAATTGCATACCATGGAATCATCAGTTCCGGATGACTGTATATAAGTTCATAGTTTGTCATCCACAGCGGATCGTCCACACTGCGTACTCCTTCAAAATGGTGTACATCGCCTGCCGCAATCACACATTCTATATCCACGTTCTCTGCCATGTTTCCCATAAGTTCAGCTATAGGCTTTTGGTCATAATATCCATTACGGCCAAGATCATTGGCAAGATAAAAATTCAATGGCTTTTCCAGAGCTTTCCAGCTTTCCGGTGTCTGCGCAAAAGAGAATGCAACGACAAAAAAAGCAATATACAATGAGACAACACTCTTTTTTAATGAATTCATAATGTTATTATATTTTTAGATTATAATTTGATTTATTATTTATGCAAAAGTACTTGTTGAATCTGAAATGAATCTGAAAAATATTATAAGTCTGAAATATTTTCAAAAAATAAGTCCGAAACCTGTCCGGACTTTTTTTATATCTATCGTGACAAATAATTATTCCTGTCCAAAAGCACCATAACGTGCTACAGGAGCCGGAGAGTTATATGTTTTACCGTTTACAGTAATACCAGATGTCAAGAATAATGGCTGCATTGCCGCATCTGTTCCGCTATATGGCTTCAAATTTCCTTCACCAACCAAAGCTTTTGAACCGGCCTGCAAATGGAAGTCATATTTCAGAGTTCCATCTGTATTAAACAATTGATAATCAGTTAATGAAACAGAACTAATTGCAAAATTAACAAAGTCCGGATCTTTCAAATCATTTTCTTTTGCTACTATAGAATTTACATCCACTTTTTCCTTATCATACCAACCTGTTTCAACTTCCTGCTCATCATCTCCCATTTCTTCTTCCGTAACATAATTATGGTTATACCCTTGCCAAGAGTATTCTATTCCCTGATCATAAAGTTCTGGATTGGAATATACCGGATCCACTTTCTGAGAGCCTGAAGCATAATAATTATAATCTATTGTAGAATTGTTTCTATCGTATCCGCCTCCTAATTGAGGATAAGCATATAGTGGAGTTGTAGCTTTAAACTTACAATTAACCATAAGGTTATTGAATACATGAACCTTAGCAAATTCCTCTACATAAATACAGCCACCTTTGTCGCTATCACGTCTCCAACCTGCATTTACAATAGTATTATTATACGCCTGTATTTCTGCCTGTTTACGAACTTCACTCTGTGATTTACTTGACAGTTTCAATCCGTTAGTATTTGGAGCATACATCAAATTTCCCGCGACATCAACTTTACATCCGGACTTAACATTTACAGCTTCTTCACCTGTAGCACCATTTGCACAGAAAATGTTATTGGTAATAATAGCGTTGCCTCCCATCATATATATAGCGTCAGATACACCGTAACGAAGTATAGAATTTGTAATTACATAATTACCGGAAACATTTGTAGTGGTAATCTGAGGATAAACATCATCACCAGACTTATAAATACCGGCAGTGGCAGCAGGTGAATCTTCAAGAACTTTACCACCCACATATTCTATAATAGTGTGGTCGATAAGCATTTCCTTACATGTTTCTGTAGCTACAATACCACCCCATTTACCTTTAAAAATATTTGCTTCAGTTCTTTCGTTTTCAGGAATCGAAAAAAGAACTGGTTTGTCTGCTGTTCCCTGACAATAAAGATTACCTTTAACAGTAAATTCTATAGGTGCACCATTCATACCAACCGTTCCTGTAGCAATAACCTGAACACCTTCCTTAATAATAAGAGTTTTACCTTCAGGAACTGTAAAATGATCTTTCAGCTCAACAGTCCTGCCAGCTTCCCATTCCACAACATCATTTTCAGCAAAATCACCTAAGTCTGTTGGATCAGGTTCCGATTCTGTTACACTTTCTTCAGTACAAGAAATTGCCATAAACGACAAGCTAAGTATTGCAGCACTTGCCAAAAAATAATTCTTAAGTCTCATTTTTCAAAAATTTAAAATTGTTTGTTTATATAATAATACCTATTAAAGTTTATATCTGATACCAAGCATAAAGGATTGCCCATGCCATTCCTTACGTTCTATCAAGTTACCATTCTTACGTTCAAATCCTTTTATTGCATCAGTTTGGGGCCCTTGATGAGTGAATCTAAGTAAAGGCGTATCAAGTAAATTCGATGCTTTCGCATATATAGAAATACCATTCTTAAAACTTTTTTCAACAGATGCATCAAGTTGCATATATCCGTCTTCCCAAATATCGTCGTCCAGATAATTTGACACTTCGTTCAAACGCTTGCCAGTATAACTACCTGCAATTTGCCCTTCCCAACCATATTTGGCACTTTTCAGTAACAATGACAAGTTAGCTACATGCGCTGCCTGTCCATATAAAGGTCTGCTTTGCTTTACTACTATCACATCAGCACCTTGCAAAGTACGTTTGTCGGTTGTTATTTTTGAATGTGTATAAGTATAGTTAGCCTTTATTCCAAACCAGCTGAAATATTTCATAACATCAATTTCCACACCAAGATTTGATGCATTACCATAGTTCATTGGAACATAGTACAAGTCTTGTCCTTGAGGAACCAAGCCCTGCTCTATCGGGTCTTGTATATATTTATAGAATAAACCCACCATAAATTGTTCTGATGACCTTGGGAAAAATTCATAACGCAAATCCAAATTATCGGCAACCGTATGTTTCAAGTCCGGATTACCTTTTTCACTAAAGTCCTCATTCAAGATTTTATAAGGAACTATTTCAAAGAAACTCGGACGATTTATGGCACGGGCATACGAGAAACGCATATTAGCATTTTTATGAATCTCGTACTTTGTATGAAAACTCGGTAATATGTCAAAATACTTTTGTTTTCCTTCAGCTTTTACTCCATCTGTAGGATATTTAAGGACATATCCCTGATTGGTATGTTCCATACGCACACCGGCTATCAATTCCCATTTTCCTAAAGTATATTTTGCCATACCGTAACCTGCACCAATCTGCTCTGTAGCATCGTAATTCAATGCACTGTTAATATTACGGGAATCATAATAGAATACTATTTCATCATAATTGTTCCAATCTTCTCCCCGTAGTTGTGTTTCACCCTGTTTAGTCTCAAAAATATAATGGTTGTAAAAACTATCCCTTTTCTTATCACGGAACATACCTCCTGCAGAAAATTCTAATTCAGAAGCAGATAAGTCTAATTTATATGACAAATCAATATATCCGGCCTTATCACGGTCTGAATTATGTTCCCATCGATTAAGTAACGCATTATTCACAGCAGCAGCATTACCTCCACCGAGTAATGACACTTCATTATTATCCGGTGTTTCATTAAACGCTTTTGACATTACTGCCGACCATGAAAGACGCAGTGCATTATCGGAAAGGAATGAATGTTCTCCCTTCAATGTTGAATTGATGATATACTGGCGGTTCCATTTCATTCGTACATAACCTTCTTTTTTGTCCAAGCGGTCACGAACTTCTGATTCGCGCATATCCATATATCCGTTATACCATGTGAGTTTATGTTTCGGACTGATGTGATAGTCAAACTTGGCATGAGCTCCTATACGTGTCTGCTGGTCTGAATAATTCCTTGTTTCTGTATTATTTGCTTCACGTCCAGGCTGATAATAAATCTCACTTTCTTTTCCACGATATGTATTCAGAAAACTTCCTGACAACATAACACCAAGTTTATTGTTGAAAAAACGGTCACCATATGAAAGACTTGCAGTCAAATCCGGCAAAGGTTTCTTCCATGTCATACGCAGATTATCGTGTGAAAAATCTTCATCACTCACATTAAAAGCCTCTGGCATACCTTTCAGTTCGTATGGAGACTGCTTTGTTATTGCTCCTTTATTGAAAGACTGGAAATCCCTGTCAAAATACATTGAGTTATATCCGGTAGATATATTTGCCGTGAACTGACGTTCCGAAGGCGCATCCTTCATTACAAGATTTACAGCACCACCTATACCGTCACCTTCCATGTTTGCTGTCAGAGATTTTGTCACTTCAAGTCTGTCAAGCATTTCAGACGGGAATATATCAAGTGGAACAAAGCGGTTCTTGTTGTCAGGACTTGGAATCTTTACTCCGTTTACCAATGTATAGTTGTAACGTTTGTCCATACCGCGCAGAATAGCATACTGTCCTTCACCGCTACTGTTTCTCTCTACTGTCACACCCGACATTCTCTGAATGACATTTGCCACCGTTATATCCGGTGAAAGTTCTATAGCTTTTGCGCTCATCACGTTAACAACGTTCATGGCCTTTCTCTCTATACCTCGCGCTCCGGCTTCTGTACGTCCTGGATTGGTTGCCACCACTGTGACTTCTGCCAACATTACATCGTCCGTTTTCAACGGAATAAAGACTTCTGCATTGTTTGCCTCTACAACAACCTCGTATGTTTCATAACCTATATAAGAACAGACAAGCGTATATTTACCATAATCCAGATCAAGATTGAAACTACCGTTCAACCCTGAAACGACTCCCTTTGAAGGTTCCTCTTTTACAACAACAGACGCTCCTATTATTTCCTCACCTGTCTGTGCATCTTTAATTACACCTCTAACTATACGTGCATTTGCAGTAATTGAAACAAACAACACTAAAACCAATACCAGCTTAAATTTCATATAATCTCTTTCTCTTAATCATTTTCTTTTCTGCCGCAAAAGTATAAGCATGGTATTACATAAACATTTCAAGTCTATTGCAAGTATAATACAAAAGAAAATTGAATTATAAGATTCAATTTATATATATAATAAGGTGTGTTTTTCACAATAAAAAAATCACTAAGAAAGTATGTTATTACAAAGCTGTAACAAATAAATCAAAATTATATATTTCAATTAAGGTGTTG
>CALUIE010000099.1 GCA_944320605.1 uncultured Phocaeicola sp.
ATAGAAGAATACCATGCAGCATAAGCATCACCGTTTTCACGTGCTAGAAAGTCTGCAAAAGCACTACGGATACGGAGCGGTTGATTGTTAGTCTTTTCATGCCCGTCACCAAATCCTGCAGAAAGTGACTCTGGAGGCCAACTGTAAACAAGTCCCATTCCAGCATTCTTATACCAGGGATGTTTCAGAAAATCTACACCTGTAAGATATGAAAACAATTTAGCCATATAACTTAATGTCACCGCATTAGCACTAAAATAGCTTGTTCCATTATGCCAGTTTCCGTCCCTGTTAAGATTAGCTGCCGGAGCTTTACATATCCAGACCTCATACAGATATTCCAAATACTCTTTTGCCAAAGGATCTTTATCATAAAACACAAGAGCAGCCTGAGTAAATTTTCTTACGGGAAACTGCCAGAAATGATTATTGAACACATGATTTTCCTCATGTCCATACATCAAAGGACGATAATACTCAAAGACTTTAATGACCAGTTCCTCGATTCTACTGCGTTCTTCGTCTGTCAAAATAGAATAACATGTCTCATACACATTAGACAAAAGAAAAACCATGTCCCCGGCAAAAAAGTCATTAGAAAGACGTGAAATTTCAAAATTGACAGACAACAAACGCCTTACAAACTGTACCATTTTTTCAGCATAAACCTGACGGTCCATCAGAATATATGCTGTCTGTAACTTTACGGCAAGTTCCGACATTTCACTTAATTTATTATATGGATTACTGTCGTAGGTATAGTCAGCGGCAATACCTTGTCTTGCCTGGCTTATCATATCATTAAACTCAGGATGTTTATATATGTTTTTTCTGGTATTTTCTATATTATCCGATAAAAAACAATATATTCTACTACCTTCTTTAGGTATGTTCGAAAGAAATACGTCAAAAGATGGAGTCACAAATTCCGGTAAATCGTCAGTAATTTCAAATGAATAAGTCTCACTCCATTCAAAAGTTTTACCCTTATCAGAAACATTACGGAATTTCCAGTACCAAATTCCCGATTTCAATACTTGATGAGGGTTAAACATACACCACGGACGGACATCAGAATATATAGTAGCATTATCCGGAAAATCTTTATTACAAGATAATGCAAACTGTATATTCTTTTCATTTTTCATAGATAAAGGTACGAACAATGCGCACGGATTTATATACAAAGGCATCCCTTTCTGCGGATAAGGTACAGTCCTTACATTCTCATGAATGTAATTATAACGTAAAACTGCATCTACATTTACTACGGTAAATAATGCAATTAAAAGAGTAAAAAATAATTTCTTGAGTTTATTGTTCATGGCATTAAGTTTTAATGTCACAAAAGTAGCAAGTATTAAAGCATCAGTATTTTCAACTGCGTTGCAAATACTTTCAAATGTGTTCAATTTACTTTATTACACTCAAAAACATTAAAGAATTGGTATTCACTGAATATAATCATGAGGAATATCCGAATTATTTTTGCAATTTGCTATAAATCTCACATATTATAATTACCTTTGATTTTAAACAATATCAGAGCTATAAAAATTACTATATGACTAAAAATAATCTACTTACAGAACAACTGAGATACACCGGTGAAAACATATTTCCCACCAAGATAAACCTATGCTCTTACAAGAAAGACTCTATCACATATCATAAGGACATAGAATTCGAGAAACTGCAAGAACTCATGAACGAGGACGAAATAAACTGGGTACAAGTTACCGGTATGCAGGATACGGATAAGGTAAAAAATATATGTCAGATGTTTTGTATAGATTTTCTGACTACTCAGGATATCCTTAATCCGGAACACCTTACAAAAGTGGAAGAACACGATGATTACAATGTCATTATCATCAAACTCCTGACAATGAACAAGGACAGAGATTATGAATCAATGCAACTGTGTATTATTCAGGGTAGATCATACGTACTTACATTCGTAGAAAAAGAAACAGATTTCTTCAATGAGATTATTTCGGCACTTAACAAAAACACCTTGAAGATCCGTCACCGCCAGTCGGACTACCTGCTAAGTGTGATACTGAACAGCTCCATGGCAAACTTCATGTCCGTACTGACAACCATGGAAGACGAACTGGAGGACATGGAAGAAGCTTTAATTGTTCCTCACAATCCGGATGCGCCGGGAATAGAGAATATACAGAAATACAGGAAAAACTACCGTATAATAAAGAAATGCATCTTCCCGATGAAGGAACATATAAACAAGCTGTTCCATGCCGACAACGAACTGCTGAACGAACAGCAACGCCCGTTCTTCAACGATGTGAACGACCATCTGCAATTCGTACTTCAGACAATGGAAAGCTGCCGTGACCTGATAACGGCCATCGTTGACCTCTACATCTCAAGAAACGACCAGCGGCTGAACGACATAATGAAGCAGCTCACCATAGTTTCCACTATCTTCATTCCTCTGACATTCCTTGCCGGAATATGGGGAATGAACTTCGAATGGATGCCCGAACTACACTGGGAATACGGATACCTTTTTGCATGGACACTGATGCTGACTATGGGTATCTCACTTTTCTTCTTTTTCAGACACAAAAAATGGTAACAGACTATGCGTAAACAGGAATTATATAATAAGGTTATAGAATATTTTGAAAAAGCAATGCCGGTGGCAGAGACCGAGCTTCACTACTCAAATCCTTTTGAACTGCTCATTGCAGTGATACTTAGTGCGCAATGCACGGACAAGCGTGTAAATATGATTACTCCCCCACTGTTTCACGATTTCCCCACTCCCGAAGCACTTGCTGCCAGCACTCCGGAAGTTATTTTCGAATATATCCGCAGTGTGAGCTATCCGAATAACAAGGCAAAACATCTTGTAGGTATGGCAAAAATGCTCGTAAGCGAATACAACAGTACTGTGCCCGATACATTGGAAAAACTTGTGAAACTGCCCGGTGTAGGTCGCAAGACTGCAAATGTGATACAAAGCGTGGTTTTCAATAAAGCCGCAATGGCGGTAGATACACATGTGTTCCGCGTAAGCCACAGAATCGGGCTGGTTCCAAAATCATGTACTACTCCGCTTGCCACAGAGAATTATCTGATGAAATACATTCCAAAGGATATTGTCCCTAAAGCCCATCACTGGCTCATACTGCACGGAAGATATGTTTGTACTGCACGTTCCCCTAAATGTACGGAATGTGGGTTGAACGGGATTTGCAAGGAATCTTTGAGAAATGACGTTATACGATAATTTGTTTTATAAAATAACATTTTATTAAAAGAATAAAACAAATATAAAATTTCAAATATATTTCATGTAAAAAAAGTATTTATTCCAATTTTTTTTATATTTTTACAATGTCTGCTAAAGATTTATCTAATTTTTATGCAACACTGAATTAAATGAATTTTATAGCATGATAAAGTCTATAGGTATAACAGACTTTTAATAACTAATTTTCAAAGTGTTGCTCAAAAAGGATAGCCATGAAAAATCTATTACTTTTAATCATTGCACTTTTCACAGTTTCAGTTGCAAATGCACAAGTTAACAGCTATTATCAAAAAGCGAATGATGCTTATAATGCCGGGAATAACGTGGAAGCACGAAAATGGTATCAAAAAGCTGCAGAATTAGGTCATGCAGACGCACAATACAATCTTGCTCTTTACTACATAGTAGATAATAACTATACAGAAGCAGCCAAATGGTTAAAAAAAGCAGCGGAACAAGGTCATAAAGAAGCTCAATTCAATTATGCCGTGTGCTATAATAAAGGCTTAGGAGTTAGCCAAAGCTATACAGAAGCAGCCAAATGGTTGAGAAAAGCGGCAGAACAAGGATATACTGAAGCGCAATACCAACTTGGTGTATATTATTGGAATGGTAAAGGAGTAAGCCAAGATTATACCGAAGCTGCCAAATGGTACCGCAAAGCTGCCGAAAAAGGTCATGCCGGTGCTCAATGTAACCTTGGTATTTGTTATGGAACAGGCAGTGGAGTAAAACAAGACTATTATGAAGCTAAAAAATGGTACACTAAATCCGCTCAACAAGGAAATGAATCAGCTAAAACAGCATTAGGTCTTATTGAAATACTAATAAAAAATAATAATTAAATTCTGTAAGTTCCATAAAAATGAGCAACTGGGATTAGGTCCCCGGTTGCTCATTTTTTCATATCACCGCAATATTAAAATCAATGATTATGACACTCATGACCGTCGTCACCATGATGGCTACAAGCCTCGCCAGAGTCTTTCAACTCACCTTTTAGGTAAGCCTCAACTACATCCATAAGAGGACCGCTGCAACCTCTCAGTACCTCGATTCCGCAAGACGAGAGTTTGTTGAGAGCACCCATACCCATATTGCCGGCAAGCATAAGTGTCACGCCGTCTTCCTGAAGCTGGTATGCAATGTTCGACTTACATCCGCATCCTTCCGGCGAAGGCATGATTTCTGTTTTTGCAACTTCATTATTGTCATTGACAGTTATAATCGTGTAGAACGCACAATGTCCGAAATGGTCGTCAATATTGCCATTTCTTGTCGGTAATGCTATTTTCTTCATATATCTATAAAATTAAAATAATACTTACATTTTTTCTCCATGACCGCACGCGAAGAACTCACTCAAAAGTTCCGGTACGGGCAGACCTTCGCATTTCAGTTTCTCCATACACTGCATGGCCTCCGTTGTGAGTGAGAAATAAATCTGACGTTTGTCTTTGTCGCCGAAATCCCTTATCAGAAATCCCTTGTCCTCTATCGAGCGAAGGACTTTAGAGAGGTGTGACGACTTGAAACCAGTGATTTGTGAAATCTCTCCTGCGGCAACTTTCCTGCTGCCAATGCTGCACATCACCATAGCCTCGTTGAGTGATATGCCGTAAATCTCCATAAGGCTATCCTCCAGTTCGGTGATAGCCTTATAAAGTTCACGCATCTTGCATATACATGATATTTTCTCCATGCGTCAGATAAACAGATTTACGTTTGACTCCTGTGCTCTGTCCATGTATGTGGCTACTCCGCCTATCGTTACATTGTCGAGCAACTCTTCTTTCTTCACTCCCATTACGTCCATCGACATCTGGCAGGCGATGAACTCTACGCCATTGTCAATAGCCTGTTGTCTGAGGGATTCCAGCGATTCGATACCCTTGTTCTTCATGATGTATCTCATCATCTTCGAGCCGATACCGCCCATATTCATCTTCGAGAGTTTGAGTTTCTTCGAGCTTGAAGGCAGCATCATGCCGAACATCTTGCCGAAGATGTCTTTCTGAACACTCGGCTTGCGTTCCTTCTTGATGGCATTCAGTCCCCAAAATGTGAAGAAGATAGTAACCTTCTTTCCTGTGGCAGCAGCTCCGTTTGCCAATACGAATGTGGCAAGAGCCTTGTCGAGATCATCACTAAAGAGGATGAATGACTTTCCGTCTGCAGAAGGTTGCTGCTTTACTGCCTCTGCTGCACATGCTGTAGCCTTCTCGATTACCACCTTATATATACCTGCTGATGGTGAAGAAGATATGAACTTATTACCCGTAGTGCGGCACCATGATTCCGCATCTCTCGGGAAACCGGCATCTGTGGCTGATATCTCAAGTCTCTCTCCCGGTTTGAGTCCTTCCATTGTCTTTTTCAGTTTCAAAATAGGACCAGGACACTGCATACCGCAGGCATCAACCTTTATAGTCTTTGCTTCGCTCTGTTCCACTACACACGAACATGCCTCTTTTGCCTCGGCAGCACACTTCATGGCATCGTCGCCTGGTGTACAGACTTTTGTCACGGCTGCCTTGTATGTCTTTACACCGCCTATCAGATTGCGCACATCCTTGAATCCATTTTCCTTCAGGATGTTCGATGCCAGATAACCTCTCAACCCTACTCCGCAATACAGGAACACAGGTTTGTCAGTCGGTATCTCACCCAGTCTGTCGCGCATATCGTCAAGAGGGATATTTATCGAACCGTGGATATTGCCCAAAGAATATTCGTCAGGAGTTCTCACGTCTATAAGAGTGACTTTAGAAAGATCCGCATCGCGAAGTTCGCGCCAGTAAAGCGGAGTCATCTTGCCCGAAAGAATGTTTCCTGCCACATAGCCTGAAACAGCTACAGGGTCTTTGGCAGATGAGAACGGTGGAGCATACGCATGTTCCAGTCTTGTAAGGTCATACACTGTACCTCCATTCTTCACAACAAGAGCATACTCGTCTATACGCTTGTCCACACCGTCATAACCCACTATCTGCGCTCCGTACAGACGACCGTCCTCAGGAGAGAAAGTAATCTTTATATCCATCTGCAACGCTCCGGGATAATAACCGGCGTGTGAGCCTGAATGTATTGTAGCCGAAAGATACGGTATTTCCATCTGTTTCAGACGCTTTGCAGGAAGACCTGTAGAAGCTACAGTAAGGTCGAACACCTTGGCAATGGCAGTTCCTATCGAACCTTCGTATTTCACCTTGTTGCCGAACACCATATTGTCGGCCACGATTCTTGCCTGACGGTTTGCCGGTCCTGCAAGGAAGTTAAGCCATGGCTTGCCTGTTATAGGATGAGGGAACTCTATAGCATCGCCCACCGCATATACGTCGGCATCCGATGTCTGAAGATATTCGTTCACGTAGATACCCTTCATCTCGCCCAACTTCAATCCTGCCTCTGCCGCAAGTCTTGTCTCCGCGCGAACACCGATAGAAAGTATTACCAGTTCGGCAGTAAGCGAAATTCCGGACTTGAAGTTTACATCGAGGGAAGTGCCGTTATCCTTAAAAGACTCAACAGCCTGTTCAAGATACAGCTTCACGCCCTGCTGCTGCAAATGTTCGTGCACGAGTGCCGCCATGGAATAGTCGATAGGTCCCATCACCTGATTTGCCATTTCCACTACAGCCACTTCCATTCCTGCATGTTTAAGGTTTTCAGCCATCTCAAGACCGATAAAACCGCCGCCCACAATAACGGCACGCTTTACAGTGTTCTTGCTGATATATTCCTTGATTTTGTCAGTATCATTTACATTTCTCAGCGTGAATATACCTTTGCTGTCTATTCCCTGCAACGGCGGAACCACAGGCGATGCTCCCGGCGACAGCAGAAGTTTGTCATACTGCTCTGTGTATTCCCTGCCGTCCTTAGTGCGAACAGCAACTGTCTTGTTCTTGACATCAACCGATACAACTTCCGAGTTTGTTCTAACATCAATATTGAATCTCTTGCCGAAAGCCTCCGGAGTCTGTACGAAAAGTTTATTCCTGTCGTCTATCACTCCGCCGATATAATAAGGCAATCCACAATTGGCATACGAAATGTACTGTCCTTTCTCGAACATGATAATCTCAGCCTTCTCCGT
>CALUIE010000100.1 GCA_944320605.1 uncultured Phocaeicola sp.
GTCGCTTGTCGTAAACGGTTGTAAACCCTTGTCAACTGTCTGCACGGTGTGACAAAAAACATGCCCCGCAAATTCTCCACGTCAGAAATACGTCTCAAAAATATGTGGAAATTCGGGAAGCATCAAAAAGCATCCGAAAAGTGTTAATTTTTAGAATATACTGATAATTAAATATTTATGCTTGGATATTTCTGATTGTTTTTGGTTGTTCTACGCTTCTAAATACAACTTCCGGATTATTTGTTGATTTTTTAAAACAAGCCAATCCGTTATCAGATAGTACCCACTCGTTTTCTCCTGTTTGATATACATTAAAAACAGATGATACCGGAAATTTTTCGGAACCTGATGAATAATATTCAGTTGATAACTCCTTGCTTATGGAATCTGTTTTTACTCTTATTGCTCCTCTGTTCTCCGAAAGTAGCCAAACATTACCATTGGGAAGGTTTTTTATTTTTGTGATAGGAATATGTACTTCTGTATCTCCATAATTAGGAACGCTTTCGAAGATTTCAGTACGTGGGTCAAACCGGAAGGCACGTTCATCATACGTAAGCATCCATATATAACCATACTTGTCCAGTTCCATGCAGTCAACACGATTGTTTGTAAGTGCAATATCATTATCAAGAAATCCTTTATAAGTATGAAATGAATATCCGTCGAATTTATTGATTCCATTCCATGTGGAAAACCATAGATTACCTTTTTTATCCTGTAATATATCCATTACGGTATTTTCTGACAGCCCGTCTTCAGATGAATAATGGGTTATTACACAGTCTGTTTGTGAATAAACGTTTATGCTTTGTAATAGTATAAAGATAAAAATCAGAAAGTTTTTCATGATAGTATATTGCTTATTTATTGATATGCCGGTATTTTAATCATTGCAAATATAATAAAAAATGAGTTTTTTACTCTATATTTGTAATGATAACTGGTTGTAATATGAGAATCATAGTCTTATTTATAGTATGTATGTTTGCTTTTGGAAGCATTCAGCCTCAAAATTCCGAAAGGAATTTTGAGATAAGTAATAATCTGCCTGTTTATTATGATAAGATGAAAGAACTTTTGACGTATCCTATGTCGTGGCAATCTCAAAAAGATAAGAATTTTGACATTTGGAGAAAACAGGCACGTGAGATGCTTTTTGATTGTATGGATATTACTCAGCCTGCCCCTGAGAATTATGATATGAAAATAATAGATAGTGAGCAGCGAAAAGGTTACAAGGCTCTAAAGATTGAGTTTAATATATCCAAGTGGTCAAGAGTCCTTGCTTATTTGCTTATTCCAAATGGAGAAGGAATATTCCCTTCTATTGTTATGTTGCATGATCATGGAGCGCATTTCTTGATAGGTAAGGAGAAAATGGTACGCCCTTTCAATGTAGATGAGGAAATTATGTCTGATGCAGATTCATGGGTATTGAAATGTTATGACGGCAGATATGTGGGCGACTATTTTGCGATGAACGGATATGTAGTCTTGTCGGTAGATGCCTTGTTTTGGGGAGACAGAGGGTGTAGGGAAGGTATCGACTATGACCGTCAGCAGGCTTTGGCCTCAAATTTCATGCAGATGGGTGCTTCTTGGGGTGCTTATATAAACATGGATGATATGAGGAGTGTTGATTTTTTGGCATCATTGCCTTTCGTTGATAAGGAAAGGATAGGATGTTTAGGTTTCTCGATGGGAGCGTACCGCTCGTGGATGCTTAGTTCTATGACTGACATGGTGAAAGTATCCGCCTCTGTTTGTTGGATGAATACTACCGATTATCTTATGACTGTTGATAATAATCAGAATAAAGGCGGATCAGCTTACTCAATGCTTCTTCCACGTATAAGGAAATATTTTGATTATCCGCATGTAGCCAGTATTGCTTGTCCGAAGCCGTCACTTTTCTTCAATGGCAGTCAAGATAAACTTTTTCCTGTACAGGGAGTGTCAGATGCATATAGTCAGATGAAGGAGGTTTGGAATAGTGTTGGCGCATCCGGAAAGTTGGTTACTAAAATGTGGAATGAGAAACACTTCTTTAATAAGGAAATGCAGGATGAAGTTTTGTATTTCTTTAATAAATGGTTAAAGCCCGAATGACATTCGGGCTTTAAATATGTGGTTTATATATTCTCTATTGGTTCACCTTTTTATTTCAGGTGCTTTTTTATCCATTCCAGATGTCCTCTTTCCGTCTCTTCCGATGTCCAATGTTCATTAATTGGAGTTATAAGAGCTTCTTTATTACATTTAAGTGTATTGTAAACGGCATAACTTGTTGTCGGCGGGCATGTGTTGTCGTTGAAACCCCATGTCATGAAAGTGTCAGCCTTTATCAGTCGTGCAAAGTTTACCACATCATAATATGACATAGTTTCCAGCTTTTCTTTAGTATCCATACCATTGGTACGGAAGAAATGTGGATATCCTCCTGCGCGTCCTGCCATATATCCTGCCATATCGCTTAGTGCCGGATGGTTCGCTACACATGCTGTCACTCGTTTGTCAAGTCCGGCAGTAACCAATGCGAGAGCTCCGCCCTGGCTTCCACCTTGTAATATGACATTCTTGCCGTCCCATTCCGGTAGAGATGTGAGCAGGTCAATACAACGCAGGCATGACAGATATACACGTTTCATGTAATAATTATTCTTATTGTCCAGTCCGTTTGTGAGATATCCGTTTTCTTTACCGTTGAATGCGTTGCTTATCTCTTTAAATTGTTCTTCACCCATTGTCGGATTCAGTCCGTGTATCTCAAATTCCAGACGGATAAATCCTTCTTCCGCATAATATTTGTGCCTGAGAGGATCTTTTATTGTTTTGATCCCGGCCCCCGGAGGTGACAGTACAACCGGACAACTTCCAGATTTCGCATTCTTTGGATAAAAGAGATAACCGTAAACAGCCTGCCCTTTGCTGTTGAGCTGCAGCTTTATAAGATAACAGTCTATCTTCTCCGTACAATATTCTTCCGCTTTTTCTTTTGTATATTTCAGCGGAAATTCCGATGCCTCTTTTATATTATTTTTCCAGAAATCCATAAAACTGTCCGGCATTTCAGTATAAGGTTTTATTTTTTCCGGTGAGAAACCTACTTTTACATGATGGCTGTATTTCTTGCCGTTAATTACTACACTGAATATGCAGTCGCGGAACCCCGGTTTATCCAATGTGCCTATATTTACTTCAGCCTTACCGTTCTTCAATACTATGCTTCCCGTCTTGTCGGGAGGCATAAGTTCGCTTCCTGTCTCATAGTTTACGGTTATTCCGTCCTGCGGAATTCCGTATTTGAAAAAGCTGATTTTTATTTCTGCTTTTTCGCCTGTACTGTATATCCAGTCCGGATGGTCAGGTTCTGTAACCCACAACAGATCGTTCCTGTATGGATAGTTTTCAGCTATTGACAGAATAGTCATTATACATGCTGCTGCCGTAAGCAATATTCTGTTTTTCATTCAATTATCTTTTGATGTTCAACAATGTGTTTCCGTTCTTTACAGGATTCCAACCATCATTTCCGGATAATACATCTTCTATGTTGTATCCTTTTAGATTTTTCAGTTGCTTGGAATAAACCACACGTTTTTTTGCATTGGCACCTTCTCCCTTACTTTCGTATTCGGCATAAAAAACAGTCTTTTCGTTTTCTTTGTTTCTCCAGTTATCCCATCCTTCAGGCAGGATATGTTTTCCCAGATTACAGCGTATAAATACAGCCTGTGCATACGGTCGCCACGGACGTGAGAGATAAACTTTGTCCACATTAGAGTTTGCGGTTATTTCACAATCGTAGAACACGTATCCGTATTTCTGTCCTTTATCTGTTGACGGAGCTGTTATGTATCCGTTTCCTATGCTGTGTATATGACAACGGTTGAATACAGAGGTTGACCATCCGAAGATAAAATCAACAGTTCCTTCTATATAACATTCGTCATAATACTGCCTGCATCTCTTCCCGTATGTATATAATGTGTCCTGAAAGCCCAAGAAACGGCATTTCTTGAAATATGCCCTGTCTGCACTGACAAAACATGCCACTGCCTGTCCTACGGGGCCTGATGTATTTTCGAATATGATGTTTTCAGCATAGAAATCAGGCGCATATATGTAACATGATGATGAGCCTGATGTCCCTTTGTTTTCTCCGAATATGTTTGGCTTGCTTGCATAGTCGTCGAATGTTATTCTTACTTCGCCTTGACCTATAAGAGATACAGCATTTTTACTTGCCGGTATTATGACTTTCTCTTTGTATGAGCCTTCTTTTATTAGAATTGTTGTTCTTGCGTTTTTTCTGTAATCTGGTACCGCATTAATAGCTTCTTGTACAGTGAAAAAGTCACCGGAACCGTCTTTGGCTACCACTAAATCATAATGTCGTACGTACTTTTGTAGCTCGGGTATTGCTTCTGCCACGGCTTTTACAGCCATTTCTGCTATAACTGAAGCTCCATATATGTTCAGATGTGTATTGTCTTCTCTTCCGTTTGGTAATGCGGGCACGGTTTTAGGCTCTACCCAAAGATACAGTTCCTTTGATTTTTTCGGTCCCATACCTTCTACCAACTTGTGAGTAAGACTGTTCAAGTCAATGAAAGTAGCGTTCAGTTCTTCGGCAACATTTTTAGGAGACACCAGATATGCTCCATGAGTGTCTATAAGTGTGGCACCTTCTTCGATACTGTCTTTGGGTGCTTTAGGATCAATTCCGTTACGTATATCATCTTGTTTTATCGCATTGGCAACAGCGTTTCCGTCAGCTTTACCGAAGTTACGGCGTACTATTGAGTTGAATAAAACAGGAATACCTCCTTTTGCTCTCGTATCTTCTACAAATTTTTTGAGATTTGCGTCGAATGTTGTTCCGGGATCTGTATGACGGTTCGGGTCGTCTTTCTCGTCATTATGACCGAACTGAATGAATACATAATCTCCCCTTTGTATTTTTGAGAGAACAGTTTCCCATCTGCCTTCGTTGATAAAACTTTTTGAACTTCTACCGTTTACAGCATGATTATCTATCGTAATTTCATCGGTAAAGTATCTGGAAAGCATCTGTCCCCAGCCTCTTTCCGGATTACCGCCTTCAAGTTTCTTGTTTGCCATGGTAGAGTCGCCTATGGTGAATATGGTAATGTTCCGTTTGGCCGGTGTAAATGCCGTCAGGACGAACAATAGTCCCAACAAAAATATAATTTTGTTTTTCATATTTTTTTATGATTACTTATTTACTATTTTTCTGACTTCTTGCAGACGTTCCCATTCTAAACTTGCCATGATGAATGGACCTACTGCCTTAGGGTCGTTGTCTCTAATCTGTTCGTTAATGTAGTAATCATAGTCACCCATACGATAATTCTTGCCTCCCAATCCTGCTACGGCACATGCTTTGGTAATACTTATCAAACCATTGTCGTCGGTAGTGATGAAGTGTTCCAAAATACCTTTATATCCTTTTTCCGCTACAGCCAGATACGATGGATCAACATATCCTTTGCGTACAGCTTTGAACAGTGTATAAACGAACATTACAGAACATGATGATTCCAGATAGTTCCCTTCGTCACCGCTTCTGTCGAGTACCTGATACCATAATCCTGTCTCCTCGTCTTGCAACCTTTTTATCTGTTGTACAACTTTGTTCAGTATAATTAACATGGAATCTCTTCCGGCTTCGTGCTGAGGAATAAATTCAAGCGCGTCAACGAATGCCATTGCATACCAGCCCAATGCGCGTCCCCAACTGTGTTGTGACTGTCCTGTTACAGGATCGGCCCATTTTTCTTTCTTGCTTACGTCGCAGGCGTGTTTATACAAATCTGTTTTTGCGTCGTAAGTGTGACGTGCTGCCATAAGGAACTGGTTGATGATGTCCTGATAAACTCCAACTTCATTATTTCTGAATGCGTATTCTGCATAAAAAGGTGCCCCCATATAAATGCCATCCAGCCATACTTGGTTTGGGTATATTTTCTTGTGCCAGAAACCACCGTCCGAATTTCTTGGATGGTCTTCAAACTGGCTTCTCATCAGAGCAAGAGCCTTTTTATATTTGTCGTCTTTTGTCTGTTCGTAGATGCGGAAAAGGAACTTGCCTGAGTTCACACGGTCAAGACTGAATTCTTCACGCTTGTACATTTTTATTGTTCCGTCCGCATTAACCATAGTGTCGGCGTATGCAAGCGCATATTCGTATATTTTATCGTCACCATATCTGTCGTAAACATCAAGCATCGCCTGCAATTCCAGTCCGTGGCAATAGTCCCATTTCAGTTTTGGCTGGAAATCAAGTTGCCATGATTCCGGCCATCTCGTCATTTCCGATTCTACCATTCTGACAGACCATGGTTTGTCTATTGTGTCGTTTTGCAGTTGTGATTGTGATTTATTGTTTTGTGAACAAGCTGTACCAAGCAATGCAATACCTGCTATGGCTAAAGTGCGAATAAGTTTATTTTTCATGGTTTAAAAATGTTTTTAAAGTTTAGACCTTGTTTTCTTTCAGCAAAATTATGAATATCCATATAATAACATGTGGATATTTCATTATAAAAGGTATAATTTTTGGTTTTTCTTATTGGTTTGTATAGGTTTATACCTATTTTATATATTACTCTTTTTTGTATATTGGTTTGATAAAAAAAACGTCAAGGCGTTTAAACTAAAACGACAAGGCGTTTAGGTTTAAACGACAAAGCATTTTTTTGAAACGTCTATTTACTTATTTTTGATACTAAAACTATGTTTTGTAACATATACCTTGCAAATGTGTTACACAAGTATAAATATTTCATTATTACGGATTTTTTTCTCTAATTATTAATCGCATTCAAATAAAATGTTGTACTTTTGCACCGTGAAAAGAATGAAACAAATATCTAAAATAATAACCAATTTAATTCATTAGAACAATGGCAAATTTAGATCTTACCAAATACGGTATTCAGGGTACCGTAGAAATCTTGCACAATCCTTCATACGAAGTATTGTTCGCTGAAGAAACAAAAGCTGGTTTGGAAGG
>CALUIE010000101.1 GCA_944320605.1 uncultured Phocaeicola sp.
AAATTCCTTCCACCTGTTGTAGTAGGTATTCATGGTTTGAAGATAGAATTCGTGCAAGATGAAAAACAGATAAAACTGGACGAAAGTAATGGAACCAAGGTTCAGCCGGAATCATTATATGAGGCTCAGCTTAAGCTAAGGTTAGGATATGTGCCGTCATGGTTGCTTGAATTGAAAGGAAAATAAATTGTCAGTGAACGGTAAATGAACGGTCAGTGAACAATGTATGAACATTGTTCGAAGATGATTTAACGGTCTTCATTTAATGTTCATTTTATGTTCATTTGGCGTTCATTCCTCGTTCATCAGGCATTCACCGGTTTTGCAGAAAAACTGTTTAAACGGTATTTAAATGGTGTTTAAACACTGTTTAAAATGTTTTTAAGATTAACGATTAAAAATAAAGATATGAGAAAGAATATTTTTTTGAATGTTTTAATTGGAGTGTTAGCCTTGACTTCATGCAAGGATGAGGTAATAACTCCTGAAGTCGAGATACCTGTTCAGCCGGAGGAGGCATTGACAATGTTGGAAGAGTATAACAGGAATATCTCAGTATTCCAGATGGTAGCTGAAGGTAAGGCTACTGTAGTGGAAGTGGCTGAGGATGGAACTTTGAAATTCGACAATAAGGCGGAGGCTAAATTCTCTTTTAATGAGAATGCAGATCAGGATATTCCGGTATTCGGTATAGACGAGAATGGATATTGGCAATATATGATACATGGCGAGACACAGGAACTGAAAGATATGAGTGGCAACCGTGCTGCTGCATTGAGTGGACTTGGATCAGGTGTATTTACACCAAAGGTTTCAATAAGTAAGGATGGGTACTGGCAGGTGTCTTTCAACGGAACTGAATGGAAAAAACTGTCGGATGTGATAGCTCCTTCACTCGAAAAGAAAACAGCTGAAAGTTATGCGTTATTCAAATCTTCATCGGTAGAAGGAAAGACAATGAAGATGCAGTCGGTAGTGGGAGGTATAGAGTATGTTATCCAACTTCCTGAAGATAATATGGCTGAGGCATGGCGCAGATTTATAATGAACACCGACGACAATGTATTGCTGGATTATTCATATGCCGGATACAATCATGGAGAATCGGCTCCGGCTGATGGATTTGCGTGGGGATACGAAGTGGTCGATGTAGATAAGTATATGAAAGAAAATAATATCACATCTGCAAGGTTGGCTCTTAATAAGATAATGTATGAAAGGAAAATGGTTCGAACTTGTCCCGGCGAACCTTTCCAATCAGTTGTCAATAAGGACGCAAGAGTTGTAATATATTTCCCTAAAGGAGAATATGTATTACAAACAGGAACAGAAAAGGAAGATGGATATTCATGGAAGAATAATAAAAATGAAGTATATTATACTTTTCCGGAAATATACGCTGGAAATTTCATCATTAAGGGAGCCGGAAAGGATAAAACCAAGATAAAGATGGTTTGTACAAAATTTGACGGTACAAAAGAAGATATTAAGGCTCTTCCCAAGGATGTGTATGGAAGTACTATGTTGTCAATTAAGAATACACAGAGTCCATATAACACAGTACATTCAAAATTATATGCCAATGTCGTGGAGAATGCAAAGAAAGGTGATTTCTCTGTGAATGTACAGCTGATTCCAGGTATGACTTTGAAGTCAGGAGATTGGGTACAGTTGAGATTAAGAAGTGTGAATGAGGATTTACTGAAAGATGAAATGGGGCCATTGTATGAATGGGGCAAGAATTATAAATCTAATATTGAAGGAGCAAATAAAGGGAAAGGACTGTCTATATTCCAGCAACCGGGAATAAATCCTGATAATAATAATGAGGATGGTAATGGTGTGAGAATAACAGAATTTCATCAGGTGAAATCTGTATCATCAAATAAGATTGTCTTTTATGAACCGATTATGAGCGATATAAACGTTGAATATAAGGACTATGGAGGATGGGAAATCAGAGGATTCAATTGTTTTGAGAATGTCGGAGTAGAGGACTTGACTTTTGTTGGTAATGCTATATCTCCTTATGTGCATCATGGTGAAGGTTTAGGCTTAGATACAGATGATATATGGGTATATGATGAAGGATTCAAACCGCTCTCGTTTTCTCGTGTTGTAAATTCATGGGTAAGGAATGTTGGTTTTGAAAGTGTGTCAGAAGCTGTGACATTTGGAGAGTCAGCGAACTGTTCTGCCTATAATATAGAAATAACCGGAGAGAGGGGACATTCGGCTGTCAGGGCAGCAGGTTCGACAAGGATATTTATAGGTGGTGTGTCGGATAAGAGTAAAGATAAATCTCAGAATGGAGAAAATTCAATAGGTGATGGTCAGTGGCATGGCTCGGGTGTCTCTAAGCCAAGCATTGGTAATGTAATTTATGCTACAAATTGGGGTACTAATGCATGTTTTGAATCTCATGCCACTCAGCCGAGAGCTACTTTGTTTGATAATTGCGAGGGAGGATTGATTCGATATCATTCAGGTGGTTCAGATATCGAAGCACCAAACCATTTAAGGGATTTAACTATTTGGAATCTTAATGTTACAGGTACTGTGGATGAGAAGAACGTGAATTTTGCTACAGATTTCAAATGGTGGGATGCCGATAACATTTGGTGGAAAATCTATCCTCCTATAGTAGTCGGTACATATGGCCAGGCAGTGACATTCTCTAAAGAGGAAGGACAGTTGACTTATGAGGAAAGTACAGGTAGCAAGGTTTATCCGGAATCGCTCTATGAGGCACAGCTCAAGAGAAGATTAGGAACGCTTCCTGCATGGATTAAGACAGTGAAATGATATACTCTAATACCGGTAACCGACCGTTGCCGGTATTGTATGTTATAATTAAAGTTCTTGTATTATTATGGAATTAAAAAGGGTTTTGTCGTGTTTGTTGTTGTGTGTAACATTGTTAAGTGCTAACGCTAAATCGACAGCTGATATGGAATGGTGGCGTGAAGCACGTTTTGGAATGTTTATTCATTGGGGATTGTATTCGGTAGCTGCCGGTGAATGGAACGGTAAACAAATAGACGGGATCGGTGAATGGATACAGAATTTTGGAAAGATATCCAACAAGGATTATGAAAAGTTGGCTAAGGATTTCACAATGGCATCATATAATCCTGAAAGTTGGGTTAAGATGGCTAAGAATGCTGGTGCCAAGTATATTGTATTTACTACCAAACATCATGAAGGTTTTTGTCTTTATCCAAGTGATTATTCTGATTTTGACATTGAGATGACTCCGTATAAAGGAGATCCTTTGAAAGAATTGATTGATGTTTGTAGAAAATATGATATAAAGGTAGGATTATATTATTCACACCGTCAGGACTGGCGAGAAGAAGATGCTGCTGTTATGAAGAATGAGTATGACGGGCATTATGGTAAACTTAAATCTGCCGTTAAGCCTAATTTGGATAGATATATTCAGGAGAAGGCTATACCACAGATGAAGGAATTGCTGACCAGATATGGTAAAATTGATGTGCTATGGTATGATACTCCTTTTGATTTGACTAAGGAGCAGAGTCAGATGTTTGTTGATATAGTTAGAAAACTTCAGCCGGAGTGTGTCATAAACGGTAGAGTTGGGTATGATCTGGGTGATTATGGTGCATTGGGAGATAACGAAATGCCATTTGCAAGTGCTGCTAAAGACCTGGAAATGGTAGCTACCATGAATCATACATGGGGTTACAAGAAACAGGATAATGACTGGAAAGCAGCAAGAGATATCTTATGCTCTTTAATAGAATGTGCAAGTCGTGGAGTAAATTATATGATTAATATAGGCCCTAAAGCTGATGGAACAGTTCCACAACCAAGTGTTGATATAATGAACTATATTGGGAAATGGATGTCGAAGAATTCTGAAGCTGTTTATGGTACCACAAGTAACCCGTTTAATGACAATTTCCCTTGGGGATATGTTACAAGGAAGGATAATTCTATTTATTTGCACTTGTTACGTGAACCTATGAACAGAGAAATTGTGTTGAAAGGAATGCTTTCAGTCGTTGATAATGCTTATATCCTTTCAAGCGGTAAGAAAGTATCTGTATCAAATGGAGAGTTTTGTAAGTTGTCTGTTCCGTCAGGATTGGATTATGAAGAGATTCCTGTTATAAAAGTAGAGTGTGAATGGCCTGCAAGATTTAATGATGAATGCTATATGAATGAGAATATTATAAGTATTCCTGTAGCATCTGGTAAGATTATTCCGGGAAAGGATGGTGCTCTTAAAATAGCAGAAGGATGTAATACATCTGGTTTTACTAATAAGACAGGAGCTTTAAAACTTGGATTTATTGTTGAAGAGCCGGGAGAATATATAGTAAGAGTGCATACAAACAGGCATTGGAGACGTAGTTTTGCTAAAGGTATGCGTATAACGTTAAAAGTTGATGATAATAAGGCTTTTGAAAATGTAGAACTGAAGCAGGACTTTGAATATGACAATGTTCGTCGTAATTCATATCCGGAATCATACAGCGATTTGGGAACGGTAACTTTTGATAAATGTGGACTGAAGAGTATGACGTTGTCTGTTGATGCAGTTGGTACTTTTAGTATGTTGGGCTTCTTTGGTGAGGATATTCAGAATGAAAGTGATAATAATATCCGTTTTAATAAAATAGAATTGATAAAGAAATGATTTCTCGTGAAATTGCTTTATTTAGTAAGATATTGTTAATATCTTTTTGTTGCGCCCTTTTGTCATGTAAGGACAAAGAGGTTGTAACACCTCCTGATGGTAGTGGAGAGGGTATAGTAAATCCGAAAAATGAACTTGAGAGGAATATCGTAGGATTGAACAAAGACCTTGTTCAGATGAAGAAAATGTATAACGGAGAAACGAAAGTCTTGTTTTGTCTGACTCAGACAGGTGGAGGTATGACTATCGGACTGGAAGATAAGACTTCTTTCATTGTATATGCAGACGCGGAGGCAGCAGACAAGAAAACTATTCCAATAGTAGGTATTGATGAAGAAGGGTACTGGGTGTATAAATTCAATGGCAAGACTGAGTACCTTACTCCAAAAGGCCAAGACAGAATCAAAGCTGTTGGTAATGATGCACAGGTGCCTGAACTGAGGATTAACGACAAGAACTCGTGGGAGGTATCATTCGGTGATGGAAATTGGTATAAGATAGGTGATGAGGCTTTAGGTAAGGTGGAAGGTGTGTTGCCGGCTGCTTTCTCTCCTTATGCATCTGCGTCATGGAACGAGGATGAGAAGATTGTCACTATTAATATGAAGACAGGTAGGAATGGGGACAAATTTGAAGTGAAAGGATTACCAACTACTGATGCCTGGAACAAGTTTGTAAACCAAACATCTGATAATGTCCTTCTTGATTTCTCTTATGCCGGATATATGCATGGAGAAGAGGCTCCGCCAGAGGTCGCTCAACTAATCTCGCAAAAATACAAGAAAATCAATGTGGCTGACGAGATGAAGAAAAGGGGACTGAATGCAAGACAGACTTTCATTGCGCTGCTTCAAGAGAACAATATGAATGTTAAAAACGGAGCAAATCAATCTAATCCTAATGCTAAAATAGTGTTTTATTTTCCGGAAGGGGATTATGTGTTGCACGATGTGAGCGACAATTATAAAAATACCAATCCTGATTATAAGAATAATGCTTTCAAGGATGAAAATGGCAATAACGCAAGTTCTCCTATATTGATTCATGGAGGCAATTTTGTGATTAAAGGTGATGGCAGAGGCAGGACACGACTTATTATGGATTCTCCTAATCTTCCAAGTGATGAGGATAAGATGTATTCATCGCCTGATATGATTCATATTAAAAGAGAAGCGTTTCTTGGGGATTATACACCAAGTGTCAATGTAACGGGTGATGCAGCAAAAGGTTCTTTCAGTGTAGAAGTATCCAATACTGCAAGTATCAAAGAAGGTGACTGGGTTTGTCTGTTTTTAGAGAATAACTCACCTGAAGTTATAGCTGAAGAATTACAACCATATGCCGTAGAGTCTTATATGTCTGATATTCTTTCAGGTATCACGGTAAATGATTTTCATCAAGTGAAGAAGGTAAAAGGTAATTTGATAACCTTTTATGAGCCGATTATGCATGAGGTAAAGAAAGAATGGAAATGGCAGATTAAAAGATATGAGCATTATGAGAATGTGGGGGTAGAAGATCTGACGTTTGTAGGGCATGCGAAGAAGAATTTCGGACATCATGCGAGTTGGGATGATGATGGGGCTTATAAGCCTATCAACTTTTCGCGTGTGGTCAACTCGTGGATGAGAAGAGTTGATTTTGAAAGTGTCAGTGAAGCTTTTACAATTTCTCAAAGTGCTAATGTGTCGGCGTATGATATAAATATAACCGGTAATAGGGGACATGCAGCTATAAGGTCGGCGGGTTCGTCGAGAGTATTTATCGGAAAGGTGACAGATAATACTAACGGACCGACTGTAGACGACAGGATTCATATGGACGGAGCAGGACAGTATCATGCATGTGGGGTGTCAAAGCCGAGCATGGGAGCCGTTATTTGGAAGGTGCAATGGGGAGCAGACGCTTGTTTCGAGTCGCACGCTACACAGCCGAGGGCAACATTAATTGATAATTGTATTGGCGGATTTATGCAGTCGCGTCAAGGTGGTGATTCTAATCAGGTGCCTAACCACTTAGGTGACCTTACGATATGGAACTTGTGCGCTATAAGGACTGCAGCTATGACTAATAAAGGAACTAAGCCTGCTAATGGTGAGTTCGACTGGTGGAGAATTGGTGGTAATAACTGGAAATTCCTTCCACCTATTATAGTTGGTTTTCACGGAATTTCTATTAATTTTGTACAAGATCAGGTGAAACTTGATGAAAGCCACGGTATGCCGGTGGAACCACAATCTCT
>CALUIE010000102.1 GCA_944320605.1 uncultured Phocaeicola sp.
ATTTTCTCTTCATCATCAATTTCACCATAATAATGTGTTACTGTATTTCTTACTATTCTCATTCCGTAATAGTCCTTCGTCTCGGCATTATCCGTAAACGATATGCGGAACTGTATTTCCCTGCCGTATGAACCGTCCTTTAGAATCATATCCCATTTGTCCAATGGAAAAGGCTGTGGTATTACGGTACTCGATTTTGCCGTAGGCATATCCGGGTATGATGCTTCCATATCTATCTTGTCGCCTTCTTTCAGTTTGCCAAGAACATAGTATGAATTTGCAGGGAGCAAGTCTGTCGCTTTGTCAATATATTTTATTTCCTTTTCCACTCCGTTCAACTTAAATGTTATGTCCGGTTTGGCAGAAGAGTTTATACCTTTATTGTTTACATTCATGCTTTGCGATACCTGTATCAGTGTAGTATCTCCAAGTGTGTTTGGCATACAGAATATTACCGGCTTTCTTTTAGCTTCCACATCATCTATGTTGAATTCGTATGTGCACGATGATAATATAATCAGTAGTGATGCAATATATAATTTCATACGTTTTTGAGTTTTTAAGTTCTTGAGTTTATAGGTACTGAATACTTGTATTTTTAAAATTTAAGTGTGTAACTGAATGACGGAATTATAGGGAATACTCCGTATGCTTTTCCTACGAAACTTCCGTCTTCTTTTTGTGTTACAGTGGCATACAGCGGATTAATCCTGCAATAGGCATTGTACAGACTGACATTCCATATTCTCTCAAAGCCTCTTTTAGTGGTTTTGCGAAAGTTTATACCCAAGTCCAGTCTGTGATAGGCCGGCAGGGATACATTGTTAGGGGATTCATAAACCATAATACTTTCGTTTTTATTCTCTGTTCCTGGTATGGCCGGTGCTTCTACCTTTTGTGTCGGGATAGTCATGCGGTTTCCGCTATGGAAGTTCCATGATGCGTATGCGTCAATCCTGTCGCTGAACTTGTGGCTCAGGTTGATAGAGAATTTATGACGGTTGTCGAACTTGTCCGGGTACCATGACTGATGGAAGTCCGGAAAGAATCTTTTGCTCCACGAAAGAGTGTAGGATGCATCGACGGATGTTTTTCCGTTACTGTAACTGATGTCTGCTTCCGCACCATATGCCTTTCCTTTTCCTGTCCGTACATTCTCTTCCCAGTCATCAGCAGAAGGGTTGAGTTGGTTATCGCCATTGTATTCTATCAGATTGTTCATTGTCTTATAGAAACCTTCTATGCTTAATCTGATGTTATACGGAAGTCTGCTGTATATTCCTGCTGAGTATTGTCGCGACCTCATAGGGGTGATTTTTTCAGTAGAAGGTACCCAATAGTCTGTCGGCAGGTTCAGGTATGTAGCCGATAGCTGATGCATGAACTGACTCATCTCGGTATATGAAACCTT
This sequence comes from uncultured Phocaeicola sp., assembly GCA_944320605.1. Lineage (GTDB taxonomy): Bacteria > Bacteroidota > Bacteroidia > Bacteroidales > Bacteroidaceae > Phocaeicola. The sequence continues at coordinate 1,412 of CALUIE010000102.1, forward strand.
GAAACTTGCATTGTCGCATAGTTTGATGTTCATTGCTGCGCGTGGCTCTACAGAGTGATATTTCGTACCTGCAATACCGAACATGGTGTAGTGTATTCCACCGTTCAGTTTCAGACGGCTGCCAAGCGAGATGTCATCTTCGGCATAGAGGGTAAATTCATTACTCTTGTACTGACTTTTTATTCTGTCTGTCAGTTCGTTGTTCGCCGCATTGTCGTACTTTGAGTAGAAATTCTGCGGCATGAAAATGTGGCGCATATAGTTTGAACCGAAACGGATGTGGTTCCATGTGTTGGGACGATAGTCGAACTCCATTCTGTAGCCGAAATCGTTTATGGTGGAATGGTTGTTCTGGATTTTTATTATTGCACCGTCCAATCCCTCTATATATCCCAAACGTTCTTCACTCAGATAGTCGAATTTGGAGCGGTTATGGGTATATACTCCCGTGAAATTTGCAAACAGCTTGGGTGAGAAAATATATTTCCAGTTTACGGATGCTGTTATGTTTCCCCATTGCAGATTGAAATTGTCGATATTGGCCAGCTCATTCCACATGGTATAGTATTTACCGTTGTTTTTCAATATGTCATTGCCTGAATACAGGCTGATATCCGCGCGACTCTTTTCAGAGAAGATATGGGTGATCTTGGCATTTATGTCATGGAAGGCATATCTTGTATTTATCTTGTCCCTTCTGCTTGAATTCATTATGGCTATGGCAGGAGCTGAAAACAAATCCAGCCATGTGCGTCGCATAGCCACATTGAATGAGGTGCGGTCTTTTACTATCGGTCCTTCAAACTGTATTCTGCCTTCGAGAAGCCCGAGAGTGAAACTCCCGTGATATTCTTTCATGTTCCCGTCGTTTGTACGGACATCTACTACCGATGACAGTCGTCCGCCGTAACGGGCAGGAAATCCGCTCTTGTAGAAGTCAATATTCTTTACAATATCTGTATTGAATGCAGAGAACAGTCCTCCGGCATGGTTTACCTGATAGAGTGGTGTACCGTCGAGCAGGAAAAGATTCTCGTCATTTCCTCCGCCGTGTACATAAAGTCCGGAGATTAGCTCCGTACCGCCGGCTACTCCCGACAGACTTTGAAGCTTCTTCACTACATCAGGTGAGCTCATGAAGTTGTTTCCGCTTACAAAGTCCTTTGCCGTAAGCGAAACTTTTCCGGTCTGTGTAGTGTAGATAGGGGAGTTCAGGTCGGCAGTAACCACCACTTCATTTATGCGGTAATCCGCTTTCAGGTATATGTTCTGCGATTTGTTTCCTTTTAGCGTAATATCTTCCGTCTGTTCGCCACAGCTGATATGTGAGAAACGGATTTTATGTTTACCTTCGTTGAGTGTAAGACTGTAGAAACCATGTTCGTTTGTCAGTGTGCCGGTATTGGAGGTGATGTCCCATACAGTGGCGTTTATCACTGTCTCTCCGTTTTCCTGATAGATATATCCGCTTAATGTATATGACGACAGTCTTTTCAGTATCACGTAGTCACCGTCTATCTCCCATTTGATGCCGGTATTGCTGAATATTGTTTCAAGGCTGTTTTCAAGGCTTACCATACTTGGTTTCTTGCCTGAATACGGTATGTTCAGCTTTATTGACGAGTCGTAAACAAAGCTTACAGGGTAGATACTTTTCACCTGCTCCATCATGTCTTCTACAGTGATTCTGCCTTGTGCATTTATTGATGAAACGCATATTGTAGAAACCAGAAGGATTATTGATATTATTCTGTTCATGTTCAGTCTTTCTTTGTTATTTTGATGTCTAGTGTCTTTTCTATCAGTGAGATAATTTCCTCCAAATTATCCGTTTTGAACTCGGCTGTAATGGTCTTGAAATGTTCGGACACATAAAGGCTTGTTCCGTAATAAAGTGATAGTTCCTTCATTACAGCACCTATAGGAGTATTCTTGTAAACGAACTTTCCTGTAGCCCATGCTGACGGGTTAGGGAAGGCGGCGTTTGTTATTTCAGGCATTTTGTTTCCGTGCTTCAGTGTTCCGCTCATATCCTTTGTGAGGATAATTCCTTTGGCGCTGTTCCTGCCTTTGAACATTACCTTACCGGATTTCACATACACGTTTGTGACAGTGTCCTGCATACTTTCGTCAATCTCAAATTCAGTTCCGAGGACTTTGACGTGTGCATACATTGCTGTAGCCGTGAATGGTGACTGCTCGTTTCTGCGGACAGAGAAAAAGACTTTTCCCGACATATTTACCTCACGTGACTTCTTTCCGTAATTATCGGAGTCGTATTCCAATGTGGAACCTTTTGATAGTATGGCAAGTGTGCTGTCCGGCAAGAAATGTCTGGTGATTCCTGCATCCGCAGTGACTGATATCATGTTGTTGTCACTTCGGCTTAACAGTGTATAGCTTACTATACATATCAGTATTGCGGCAGCTACTCCGGACGAGTATATCCATAATCTGTGCAGATTATTCTGCTGCCTGATGCCTGTTATTTTGTTCAGGGCCTTGGTCGTGTCCAGTTTTCCGTGTCTGTAATATCTGAGGACAAACTGCAAGTTTTTTTCTTCTTTATCTTTCATGATTGTACTTTGTTTTTAGATAAGACGCAAAGTATTGAAAAAACTACTATGCCGAAATGAAAAAAATTATCCGAAAAAGAACATATATACTTTGCGGACACCTTCTTTGAGGTTTTTAAGAGCCTTGTTCATCTGATTTTTTACCGTGTTTACGGAGATGTTCATCCTGACGGCTATTTCCTCATACTTCATTCCGTCGCGTTTTGCAAGCAGGAACACTTCCCTGCATTTTTCCGGTAGTGAGTCTATTGCGGTCCATAGTCGCGCTTCGTCGTACGAACGTTCCTCGCATTCCTCTTCGGAGATGATGCCTTCAAGGTCGGACGGCTGGACATTGCTGTCTATCAGTGAGTCTTTCTTTACGATATCTATACAGCGGTTCCTTACCATAGAATACAGATATGATTTTATATCAGAAATCTCCATTCCTGAGTCTTTCCGTTCCCAGAGTTCGGCAAAACAGTCCTGTACTGTGTCTTCCGCATTGTCTATATCGTGGAGATAATGCAATGCGAAAAGGCATAGCGGACGGTAGTACATACGGAAATTATCCTTGAATGAGTTTGTAGTTATAGTCATGATGTGTCGCTTCGTATAGTTTGTATTTTATAGAAGACTATAAATATAGGTTTTAGTACTATAAGGAAACAACAGATTTAACAACATTTAAAGATGCAAGGTTTTTATAAAAAAGTGTGGCAGCACATTTTTGAATAATGCGCTGCCACACTTGAGCTGTAAAAAAAATTAGAAATAATACATCACCAATCCCAATATTCGATGGTTTGTAACATCGTGTGTGTTTATCACACGTCCGTTTGACAGGTCTGTATCGCCATACCATGCTGTTGTAGGTACGTATTCCAATCCGATTTGCCAATGGGGAAGATTATACGAGAAAGCCAAATTGAATGAACATATCTGGTCAATGTTGAGTCCCATGCCATATTGTTCGGCTGAAACCAAAGCTTTGTTACATCCTAATTTTTTTGTATATCCGGCATAAATATGTGCTTTCCATTTGTTACCGTAAGTGAAGTTCATCCATGATGTGCTGTGCCGCATTGGAGTGTATTCCTGTTCGCCTGTAACCGGATCTATGTTTGATATTCCATATCCTCCGAGTAAAGCTGTGTGGTCAAGACATGAGGCTAATATTGTCTTTGCAGCAAACCGCCATTGTATAGATTTATATTCCAAATGTGCTTCGCAGGAGAATGTTGTCATACGTTCGTTTACTTTGAAACGTTGTTGTGTCCCTGTTTCATCAACTACTGTAGTATGCGTTCGTGGTTTGAGAGAAATAAAATGAATACCTGCTCCGGCTGTAAATCCCTTGCTCCTGTAATCTGCACCCAGGTAAAATTCCGGCAGACAACTGTTTTTCAGATAGTTTTCGCTTAGTCCTTCAGGACCTGATGACATGTATTGAAGTTGCCATAAAGCAGATGCCGTGAAATTCATTTTTCCGGAATTGAATCTTAAAGCGATTTGCGGTTCTCGGTTAAATGGTTGGAACGGTGCTCCGGTGGAAAGATTCAATACGTCGGGAACAACACTGCCGAACAAAGGATGCCATGTATGGCCTATAAGCAGATTGACGTGTCTCCAGTCTAAAGCCACATATGCCTGGCGTATTCTTATCATGGTGGTACTAAGCGAGAAACCTCCGAAATCTACTTCCACTTTGGCACTTGATTTTGCTTTGCCGATATTGGGACCTTTCATGTCAACCCCCAAACGGGTAGTAAATGTGTAGAAACTTCCGTTAGGTGTGGCATTAATGTCGTTCCCTTTGCTGTCGAAATCATGGTCTAAAGGGTAAAGATAGAAATTCCCATCTACCGGGGCCTGGTTGGCACGTGTGTTGTAGAACAAATCTCCACGTACGAAACCATAGAAATGATATGAAAAGTTTTTCTTTTGTGCAGTAATAGAGCACGAGAAAGCCAATAAGACAATTAAAACAATCGTATTTCTCATAGTTGTAAGGATTGCTTTGCTGTTTGTTAGTAAAATTCGTATTTATGTATCATTTTGCGAATATATAAAAGTTTTTTTATTGTATTAATAAATCCAAAGATTTTTTTATCGGTTATTTGCACGAATATGCTTGGCACTCAGTTCCTGCTATTTCTGTTTCAATGGTACAATGGTGTACCCCGGCATTATGGAAAATCTTTCTCACATCGCATTTTACTTCTTCCATATCTTCAAGGTCATTGATGACAACATGGACCGTAGCTGCAAAATCAGTGGTGCTGATAGCCCAGATATGCAGGTGATGCCAGCTTTCTATCCGGTCATAGTTACGCAATTCTTCAACTATATGCTCTTTATCAACGGATGATGGAACGGCATCAAGAGTCATTAGCAGACTCTCTTTGAGCAGATTGTAGGTGGAGAACATGATTATTATTGCCAATACTATACCGATTACGGGGTCTATCCATACCCATTCCGTGTAACTTATTATGATTCCCGATACTACAACACCAACTGACACAAGTGTATCCATAAGCATGTGAAGGTATGCGCCTTTTACGTTTATGTCCTGTTTGCTTCCACCCATCAGTAGCCATGTGGTCAGTCCGTTTATCAGAATTCCGACTCCGGCAGTCCAGCTTATGGCTGTGCCTGATATAGGCTGAGGATTCTTCAGTTTATATATACTCTCTATTATGAT
>CALUIE010000103.1 GCA_944320605.1 uncultured Phocaeicola sp.
CCTGCTCCCAAAGCAGGTGCGCTAACCGGACTGCGCTACACCCCGAAGGCGTTTTTCTCAAATGCGGTGCAAAGATATAGGTTTATTTTTAATTAAGCAATACATACGACAAAAAAATAACTACTTATTTTTTATTACACCTTAAATATAGCATACAAACAGGAATAACTGAATATTATTTTAAGGTAACTCTATATCAAAATAAAATTTGTATTATTTGCCTAAATTCAAACGCCCTGTCATTCGATTTAAAATGACAGGGCGTTTGAATCAAAACGACAAAGCGTTTTTTAAAAACGTATCAAGTATTATTCAGACACTACTTCTCCGGTATTTTTTACCAAAAGGAGAACTTCATTTCCATCAGCATCCATAAGAGACAATGTTCCATTCTCGTTTACCACAAATGAAACTACTTTATTCATAGCCATAAGTACCTTCCGTTCAGTTTCCATTCCGGGACCTGCCATCATGGTACTTATCATCTGACCAAACTTGAGAGAAGAAGGATTACCATCCTCCTGCGAGAATGAACCGTTTATGATGTTACATCCGCCATTTCCATGTACAGCTTTTTCTGCTACATTGAAAGAAAGGAACGGTGTTTTATCTGCAACTTCTACAGCTGCACCGTCCACTTTTGAAATCTTCCACTCACCATTAATATCTTCTACAGACGCTACCGGCACTTCTCTTTTTTCAAGAGACAACAATACTTTTCCATCCTTATCAGTAAGTTCAACACCTGTTGACGATGCTTGATAACCGGCTACTGTATTCAAGGCTTCAAGGACCTTTTGCTCTGTTGCCATATCAGGGCACATCATACGGGTAGTAGCAACTCCCGTAAAACCTATTTTACCAGGATTTATTGAATCGATAGCTAATCCACCCATAATTCTGTTACATCCTGCATTGCCATACAGACGTCCCTTTTCCATATCAAAACCTATATAAGGATTACCTGTAACTTCCTGTCCTTCTACCGACACGACATTCCATTCGCCTGAAATATCTACATACTTACCAGTTGTACCACATGATGACAACAAAACCGCAGCAAATGCAGCTGCACTGATTAAAATTTTCTTCATACTGTTTTCCTTGTTATTTTCTTATTACAACAATATCAATAAATCATTGTTCACACAAAAGTAATAAACAATATAATTGGTTATTATATTCTGATATAAAAATTATGATATTTGGAGAATACTGCACGCAATTTTGAAAAAAGTCTTATCTTTGCATACTGAACGGTAACGTTTACCGGGAATTAAAATTTCACATTAATATATTAAATGAGTAAAGTATTGATTATCGGTGCAGGCGGTGTAGGTACCGTTGTTGCACACAAGGTGGCTCAGCATCCTGAAGTTTTCACAGAAGTGATGATTGCTAGCCGCACCCAGTCAAAATGTGACGCGATTGTAAAGGCAATCGGCAACCCAAACATCAAAACCGCTAAGGTAGATGCAGACAATGTGGCCGAACTGGTGGCTTTATTCAACAGTTTTAAACCCGAAATCGTTATTAATGTAGCTCTTCCTTACCAGGACCTTACCATTATGGAGGCTTGCCTGCAAGCTGGCGTCAATTATCTTGACACTGCTAATTATGAGCCTAAGGACGAAGCTCATTTCGAATATAGCTGGCAGTGGGCTTACAAAAAACGTTTCGAAGATGCGGGTCTGACCGCTATCCTCGGATGTGGATTCGACCCGGGAGTAAGCGGTGTTTATACCGCATACGCTGCTAAACACCATTTCGATGAAATGCACTATCTTGACATTGTGGATTGTAATGCAGGAAATCATCACAAGGCTTTTGCTACTAACTTCAACCCTGAAATAAACATCCGCGAAATAACTCAAAACGGACGTTACTGGGAAGACGGTAAATGGGTAACCACTAAACCTTTGGAATTCCATAAGGATTTGACTTATCCTAACATTGGTCCTCGCGATTCATATCTGCTTTATCATGAAGAACTTGAATCACTCGTCAAGAATTTCCCTACCATAAAGCGTGCCCGCTTCTGGATGACTTTCGGGCAGGAATATCTCACTCACTTGCGAGTGATACAGAATATTGGTATGGCAAGTATCGAGCCTATAAACTACAACGGAATGGAAATCGTTCCATTGCAGTTCTTGAAAGCCGTATTGCCTAATCCACAGGACCTTGGAGAGAACTACGAGGGCGAAACGTCTATCGGTTGCCGCATACGTGGTATCAAGGACGGAAAAGAACGTACTTACTACGTTTACAACAATTGCTCTCACCAGGCAGCATACAAGGAAACAGGTATGCAGGGAGTCAGCTACACTACAGGTGTTCCGGCAATGATCGGTGCCATGATGTTCTTGAAAGGATTGTGGAAGCGTCCGGGAGTATGGAACGTGGAAGAATTCGATCCGGATCCTTTTATGGAAGCATTGAACATGTACGGATTGCCTTGGCATGAAGTGTTCGATGGAGATTTGGAACTTTAATACACTAACATAAAAGTCCGCTTCGGAATATGTATCCTCAGTATGACTTATTCCGGAGCGGGCTTTAATTATCTTTATATATACCATGAATGTAGGAGACAAAGCACCCGACTTTTTAGGAGTGAACGAAAAAGGCGAGGAAGTACGCCTGAGCAATTACAAAGGAAAGAAAGTAGTACTTTACTTCTATCCTAAAGACATGACCAGCGGATGTACAGCACAAGCATGTAACCTGCGCGACAATTACGAGGCTCTGCAAAATGCAGGATATGAAATAATAGGCGCAAGCATACAGGATGCAAAATCGCACCAGAAATTCATTGAAAAGAATAATCTGCCATTCACCATAATAGCCGATACAGAGCAGAAACTGGTTCAGGAATTTGGCGTTTGGGGCGAAAAGAGCATGTACGGCAAAAAATATATGGGAACATTCCGTACTACTTTTATTATAAACGAAGAAGGAGTGATTGAAAAAATTATTTATCCAAAAGAAATAAAGACAAAAGATCACGCCTCACAAATATTGAAATAAAAAAACTTAAAGATATGGCAAAAAAAGACGAACTGGAATTTGAAGGTGGTATAGATGGACCTTCAAAACCAAACAACTCTGAAAAACTGAAGGCGCTACAAGCTGCCATGGACAAAATAGAAAAGAACTTCGGTAAAGGTTCTATAATGAAAATGGGTGATGACCATATAGAAGAAGTAGAAGTCATACCAAGCGGTTCCATAGGACTTAACGCAGCTTTAGGTGTGGGTGGATATCCCAAAGGACGTATTATCGAAATATATGGTCCTGAATCATCAGGTAAAACAACTCTGGCAATACATGCCATTGCTGAAGCTCAGAAAGCAGGCGGTATAGCAGCATTTATTGATGCAGAACATGCTTTCGACCGTTTCTATGCCGCAAAACTTGGAGTTGATATTGACAATCTGCTAATATCACAACCGGACAATGGAGAACAGGCACTTGAAATAGCAGACCAGTTGATACGCTCATCCGCTATTGATATTATAGTTATTGACTCTGTTGCAGCCCTTACACCTAAGGCAGAAATAGAAGGCGATATGGGCGACAATCGTGTAGGTCTTCAGGCAAGACTTATGTCTCAGGCTTTGAGAAAACTTACGTCAACAATCAACAAGACAAACACAACTTGTATCTTCATAAACCAGTTACGTGAGAAAATCGGTGTAATGTTCGGCAATCCTGAAACAACGACCGGTGGTAACGCACTGAAATTCTACGCATCTGTAAGACTTGACATCCGCCGTGCCACACAATTGAAAGACGGTGAAGATGTTATAGGAAATCAGGTAAGAGTGAAAGTTGTGAAAAACAAGGTAGCCCCTCCTTTCCGTAAAGCGGAATTTGATATTATGTTTGGTGAAGGTATATCAAGGAGCGGTGAAATCATTGACCTTGGCGCAGAACTTGGCATAATAAAGAAAAGCGGTTCATGGTACAGCTACAATGATACTAAACTCGGACAGGGACGCGACGCTGCCAAAGTATGCATACAGGACAATCCTGAACTGGCAGAAGAACTCGAAGGCTTGATTTTCGCGGCACTAAAAGACAAAGAATAATCCATAACTAAGCAGGAAAGCCATTCACTAACGCAATATCTTTTACTTTTCAATATAAAAAAAACGTAAAAGATAAGGCAGGATAAACGTGAATGGCTTTTTTTTATCTAAATTTACGCTGTGAGTTTAAAAATTTAGTCTATATAATTCATTTAATAATATACAGTTTATGAAAATATCACATTTATTATTATCGACAATACTATGTTGCATTTCACTTACAACGTTAGCACAAAAAAAATTACCTTACCGTTTTGCCACAAAAGCAGAAGCACAAATGCTGATAACTGACATTGACAACTTCACCAATAAACTCAACAGTTTCGACATAAATTTACGCCTTGGGAAGGAAGATGGTAGGAAATCCGAATTGCTACGTCTCGCCATGAACGAAACACAAAACTGGAGTGACGATGAAAAGAAAAAAATAACAGATGCCTTCAAATCATTACAATCTAAAATAGACAAGCAGAAACTTAAAATAAAATATCCGAAAGAAGTAATTCTGGTAAAAACTTCCATGAAAGAAGAAATGAATGTAGTAGCATATACCAGAAAGAACTGGATAGCCCTTGGAGAAAAATTCATAAACGAAGCAAAAAATGAGGATTTGGAATATCTGCTGGCACATGAATTATTTCATATTTTAACAAGAAACAATAAGGATTTCAAAAAATCTGTTTATTCTATAATAGGCTTTAATGTAACAGACAGAGAACTGTTCTTCCCTATAGACATAGTTGAAAAAAGAATATCAAATCCAGATATAGAATTATACGACAGTTATGCAGAATTTACCATAAACGGAAACAAACAAAAATGCTCAATGATGATATATTCTGACAAACCATATACCTCAGGAACCCTTTCTGACTATCTTAATGTAGGGCTGATACCATTGAATGACAATTTCATGCCAATACAGGAAAACGGGAAAACTGTTATTTACAATATTGACCAAACCGAAGATTTTTATGATAAAATAGGTAAAAATACAAAATACATCATTAATCCGGAGGAAATATTGGCAGACAACTTCGCATATATGCTTATGCAGAAAAAAGATTTACCAAATCCTGAGATTCCACAAAAAATAGCCGCCATTCTGAAATAAACACACAAATGGAATGAAAAGAATTGGATTATTATCCGACACTCACGGATATTGGGATGAAAGATATCTCAAATATTTTGATGAGTGTGATGAAATATGGCATTCGGGCGACGTCGGCTCTGAAGAAATAATATATAAACTAATGTCATTTAAGACTTTCAGAGGTGTATATGGAAACATTGACGGACAGAACATAAGGAAGATACTGCCGGAAATAAACAGATTCAAACTTGAAGGAGCAGATATACTTATAAAACATATTGGAGGATATCCTGGGAAATATGATCAGAAAATAAAAAAAATCCTTGACATATCTGCACCTACACTGTTTATCAGTGGTCATTCGCACATTTTGAAAGTGAAATACGACAAAGAATATGGAATGCTGTACATAAATCCGGGAGCAGCAGGAAAATATGGTTTTCATGCTGTACGAACGTTAGTAAGATTCAGTATTGAAGATGGAATTTTTTCAAATCTGGAAGTTATAGAACTGAAAGATTAATTATCAAAATATTTGTCTGTTAAAGAAATCTTTCCCAAATTTGCACTCGAATTATAAACATTTTTTATGAAAACGTATTTAGTTACAGGAGCAGCAGGCTTCATTGGTTCAAATTACATCAAATATATACTTAAAAAACACGATGATATAAAAGTAGTATTATTGGATGCGCTGACGTATGCAGGTAATCTTGCCACAATAGCCAACGATATAGACAATGAACGTTGCTTTTTTGTAAGGGGTAATATATGCGACAGTGAATTGGTTGAAAGACTGTTTGCCGATTATAAATTCGACTGTATTGTGAATTTTGCGGCAGAAAGCCATGTTGACCGCAGCATAGAAGATCCTCAGTTATTCCTACAAACAAACATATTAGGCACACAAAACCTCATGGATGCAGCCCGTAGAGCTTGGGTTACAGGTAAAGACGAAACAGGATATCCTACATGGAGAAAAGACGTGAGATTCCATCAAGTCTCCACTGATGAAGTTTATGGTTCATTAGGATCGGAAGGATATTTCACAGAGACCACCCCATTATGTCCACACAGCCCATACAGTGCATCGAAAGCCAGTGCAGACATGATAGTTATGGCTTATCATGACACATATAAAATGCCGGTTACAATAACCAGATGTTCAAACAATTATGGTCCTTACCACTTCCCTGAAAAACTTATTCCACTTATAATAAAGAATATACTAGAAGGGAAAAGACTGCCTGTATATGGCGACGGTTCGAATGTAAGAGACTGGCTGTACGTGGAAGATCACTGCAAGGCCATTGATCTGGTGGTTAACAAAGGCAGATGCGGAGAGGTTTACAATGTAGGCGGACATAACGAAAAGAAAAATATAGATATAGTAAAGCTGACAATAAGCACCATCCACGACATGATGGCGGA
>CALUIE010000104.1 GCA_944320605.1 uncultured Phocaeicola sp.
TGAGTGGCTGAAACCAGCAGTTTGCTAAACTGCCGAACGGGTAACCGTTCCGGGGGTTCGAATCCCCCAGCTTCCGCTAAAAGCTCTATAATCAATTGATTATGGGGCTTTTTTTGTGTCTCAATATATTTCTACTGCATAGATAAAGCATAAAAATAAAACTCTGCTACAATTTTGCTACAGAAATTTTTTCCTGTCACAAAATTGTAGCAGAGAGAACAAAATTAATCTTCAGGTTCAGATTAGGTTTGCTTTTTCCTGTATGTTTATAGAGGTCTGTCTCTGCAAGTCTTCTTCGCTCATCTTTTATGTTTTTTAATTTCTTTTCAAAGATAGTGCAAACCGAGTGAAATACAAAGTGAAAACATCGTTTTCAACTTTTAATTCCGAGGTACAGCCTGTCTTATCCAAAGATAGTGCAAACCGAGTGAAATACAAAGTAAAAATAAGTTTTCTACTCTTAATTATGATGCAAAAAGAAAGAATATTTGCTTGTTTGATATAAAAAAGATTGGTTTATGATGCTTTTTCTGCCTTGTTAATAGAGTGATCTTATTAAAATAGAATGAAATGTTAATTATAAACCTGTTTTAGGTTGGTAATATTGTAATTAAATATTGTGGAATAGTTAAAATAGGCTCGTTTGTTAAGACCAATAACGATAAAAAATGACCTGTCATTTCATTAAAAACGTCCTGAAATCTTAATTGGAATGCCTTGTCATTTTATTAAGGTTTCTTCATGTTTTATATTGAGACAAAAATTATATTGAAAATTATGTTTTTTCGCTCTATATTTGTCTTAGGATAGAAAATATTTTATGTGTTATTATGTTATTATATTTGATTTATTTATGTTGTAATGTAGCTATAAGGTGCTGTTATTGTGTGTAAAAGATTTTATATATAACAATATTGTTTCATTATGTAGTTATAAACTATGGCGAGAATAGCAATTTTTCAATCAAACTTGGTATCGCCCCCGTATTTTCTTGTTATTACGTACTTAAATTATCATTTTGACAATAAGTTATTTTTCCCTTTGGGTTAATTTACTATCTTTGCCGCCGTTTTGAAAATCTCTTAAAGATATGAAGAAATTACTTTGTCCGCAATGTAAAATATCATCTATGTATGTGAAAAACTCAAGTGGAGAACGCCGTCTTGTGTATGTGAATGAAAGTCATAATGTAGTTCCTAAGTATCCGAATGAAAGTCTTGAGGGGTTCGATCTGACTGAGGTTTATTGCCTGGGATGTTCTTGGCATGGCTCTCCGAAAAGGTTGACTGGTAAATATGTATGAAAAAATTGCACATTTTCTTCTTTTTTGTGTAATTTATTGTGTTTTGATTGTCTGTATAGGTTAAGTTTTAGTATCTTTGCCATCTAAATTTTTAAATAATAATGAATTAGATATTATGGAAAAAGTTATCATTAATTCTTACGAAGAATTTGAGAAGTTGATAGGAAAGCAGATTGGCGTTTCTGAATGGCTTGAGGTATCACAGGAACGAATCAATATGTTTGCAGACGCAACATTGGATCACCAGTGGATACATGTAGATGTAGAAAAAGCCAAAGTTGAGAGTCCTTACAAGAGTACCATTGTTCATGGTTATCTTACATTGTCATTGCTTCCTTATTTGTGGAACGAGATTATAGAAGTAAATAATCTGAAGATGATGGTTAATTACGGTATGGACAAGATGAAATTCGGTCAGGCTGTACTTTCCGGACAGAGTGTACGTTTGGTCGCAGATTTACAGTCGCTCGTTAATCTTCGTGGTGTAGCTAAAGCAGAAATTAAGTTTTCCATAGAAATTAAAGATCAGAAGAAAAAGGCACTTGAAGGAGTTGCTACATTCCTTTATTATTTCAATTAATAGTTCATATAATATAAAAAATATGCTGTCTCAAAATGAGGCAGCATATTTTTTATATTTCCGAGTTCCTGTATTGTTTAGGCGACATGCCTGTATATCTTTTGAAATATTTGCCAAAGAATGAAATATCGGGAAAATTCAGTGAGTAGGCAATTTCCTGAATAGTCATTTCTGTGGACTTTAGTTTTGCTTTGGCGTCATTTATGATAAAAGACGATATTATATCTGTAAGTGTTTTTCCGGTTATTTTCTTTATTGTGGTACTGAGATGTTGTGGTGAAAGATGCATCTTATCGGCATAAAAACTTACATTTCTTTCTGTGTGGTAGTTCATTACTACAGTTCTTACGAGTTCCTTCACTATTTCCTGATTTCTGTTATATTGTTGGTTTACGGTTTTTCCGTTTTTTATTAATTCGCCAAGTCCTAAAATCATTTGGGTGAAGGTAAGTGCTGCCTGTTCTTGTGTAATAATATTATTTGAAATGTTTTTTGCCTTTATTATTATCCTTATGTAGTTGTACATAAGTTCGCATCCTTTTTTGTCAAGTTGCAAAACAGGTTTTTCAAATATGAAAGGCGTATATTCTATTGATTTTGAAAATAAAGATGAACTTCTTACAAGTTCTGTTGCAAAACCTACAAAAATGAATTTACAGTCATCGCTTTGTTCTAAAACCTGAAAATAAAGGTCCGGAAGTAAAATCAGCAGCGTACCTTTTTTCATTGTATATTGTGTCAGATGAACTGTAATTGAACATGTCCCTTGAAAACATAACAGAAACATATATCCCGGGACTTTTGATGGAGTCTTGAATAAATGTTCTATGTTTCCTGTTACATCTATTCCTGCCATCAAATCTAAATTTTGAGGTATATAATTTAGTTTTTCTACGTGTGTCATATTCTATGTGTCTGTTTTCTACTTAGCAAAAATACTTTATTATGCTTAGAATCCCAAAAAAAGACCTGTTTTTCTTCGTTTTTGACTATTTGTTTCTTTAAAAGAAATCCCCTGTACTACAATATCTCTGTAATACAGGGGAAATAAATGAGTTTTTGGGGGTAATTTATCGTTTACCTCCTCCAATGAATTTCCATACTAATGAACTGAATGCGGCTCCCACCAACGGTGCCACTATGAACAGCCAAAGCTGACTAAGTGCCTGTCCGCCTTCCATGATGGCCGGACCTATACTTCTTGCCGGATTGACAGATGTTCCTGTAATAGGGATACATACAATGTGTATCAGTGCCAAAGTAAGTCCTATTGCCAGACCTGCCATATTTCCCGCGCCTTTTTTCTCGTCGGTCGCGCCCAACACGACAAGTACAAAGATGAAAGTGAATACTGCTTCAGCAATGAAGGCCTGGGCTGTTTCTCCGTTGTCGAAAGTGTTGGCTCCTGTCATTGTAGGTCCGGCGTGTCCTCCTGTTCCTACAAGTACCGACAGTATCATCGCTCCTATAATTGCTCCTATTATTTGGAACAATATGTACATAAAGGCGTCTTTAGTATCAATCCTGCCACTAATCCATGCCCCGAAAGTGATGGCCGGATTTATGTGGCATCCGGAAATATTTCCAATACAATACGCCATGGCTACTACTGATAAACCGAAAGCTAACGCTACTCCGATAGTTCCTGTTCCTGCTCCTACAATGTCGGCTGTACCGCCGGCAAATACTGCGCTACCACATCCTAATAATACAAGGACCATGGTGCCTAATAGTTCCGCAATGTACTTTCTCATGACTTAATTAAATTTAAAGTTAAAACTACTATTCCACAATATACGGTTTTATTTTCTAAAAATATAAGATTTAGAAGCATTTAACTTTTATATTATGAGTAAACTTACCGCCATTATTGCCATTCCCAATATCACACCTGTAATTCCCCAGTGGTGATGTCCGTACTTTTCTGTGCTTGGCAGCAGCTCATCGAATGATATATATACCATGATTCCGGAAACAAGTGCCAGGAGCAGCGCGTTGATTGACGGAGTCCAGAACGGTATGAGAAATAGTATTCCTATCAGTGCGCCAATTGGTTCAGCCATTCCCGACATGAATGAATACCAGAATGCCTTTCTGCGGCTTCCTGTGGAATGGTAAATAGGAACAGACACAGCCACACCTTCAGGTATATTATGTATGGCTATTGCAAATACAATAGGTATAGCTATTTCAAGATTGGTAAGTGCCGATGTGAATGTGGCAAGTCCTTCCGGAAAGTTATGTATTCCTATGGCAAGTGCCATCATTACTCCCGTCCGTTTCAGTTTCTTGTCATTGGCTTGCGAAGTGTGTATTTCATGTGGATTTTCATCTTCCGGAACTAAGAAATCTATTAGTGCAATTAGCCCTATTCCTATAAAGAATGCCAATAACATATATGCTGATGCCTTTTGTTCACTATAGATGCTGCTAAGCAGATGTACGGATTCAGGCATTAGCTCCATGAATGATACATAAATCATTACTCCCGCTGATAATCCTAATGATGCAGAAAGGAAACGTGTGTCTGTCTTTTTTGACAGTAATGCTATGAGACTTCCTATACCTGTGGATAATCCGGCTATCAATGTTAGTCCGAAGGCTAACAGCATGTCATTGTTGGTTATCATATTATTAATGTTTTGTAGATTCTATAATTATATTGACAATATAACAAACATGGATAGTTGTTTGTTTCACACAGGTAGAGGTTATCTGTTCATTTTTATTCTTTGAAGAATTTCTTGTGATAATACGAATTTGCGGTATATATTGCTGCAACAGGATTATTGCCTGTGACACGGTCTTTTGTGACAAGGGTTGTGACGTAGGCTTCAGAATATTTGTAAAACAAGCTGTCATGTCCCACGCACAAACCTATTACTACATTTAGATCAGTTTTTGCTTTGTTAAGTAGTCTCGCCTGCATTATAGGATTACACATGGCAGGACCTATGTTTTCACATTCTACAGGTATTCCCATAGACGATTTGGCCTGACCGGCAACTTTACATATAACAGAATATACTTCAAAACCATTGGCACGAAGTATTTTTGCGAAAATACGTGCTTCGTTTATCAATCCGATACAGTTGGCTATGCCTATACGGTTTGCGTTTATTTTTCGTGCAAATTCCATAATCTCCTGTACCCGGGTCCACTGGCAGTAACCTTCGTATTCCACTTCGGCACTGGCAATCATTATCTGCCTGTTATTGCCTTCATCATATCTTTCCAAAGCCCATTCCTTGTCTTCTTCGCTCAAGGCTGTAGTAAGACAGAATTCCGGATATGTACGGTCTTTGAATTTGCAGTTCTGTGTTCCGCAGTCCACGCATGAGTGTATAGTTTCTTTTTCCATAATATAAAATTATTTCATACCTTTCATCGTAAGCTGTACACGCTTTCTTTCATGGTCTATTCCAAGAACTCTGACACGTACGTGCTGGTGTATGCTGACCACTGTAGTAGGGTCACTCACGAACTTGTCAGCAAGCTGGGAGATGTGTACAAGACCATTCTCCTTTATACCTATATCGACGAAACAGCCGAAGTTGGTGATGTTTGTCACTATTCCCGGTAGTTCCATACCTTCACGGAGGTCGTCAAGTGTCTTTACGTCCTTGTCGAACTCGAATACCTGAATCTGCTGACGAGGGTCTCTGCCCGGTTTGTCGAGCTCCTTCATTATGTCGTTCAGGGTAGGAAGGCCTACAGTATCGGTGACATATTTCTTTATATCTATTTTAGCTCTCAGTTCCTTGTCTTTGATAAGATCTGCCACTGTACATTTCATGTCCTTTGCCATCTTTTCTACAATTGCATAGCTTTCAGGATGTACGGCAGAGTTGTCGAGGGGATTGTTTGCTCCCGGTATTCTAAGGAAGCCGGCACACTGTTCGAATGCCTTTGCTCCCATACGAGGAACTTTCAAGAGTTCTTTTCTTGACGAGAAAGGCCCGTTCTCTGTTCTGTAGTCCACAATGTTCTGTGCCAGTGAAGGACCAAGTCCGGATACGTATGTGAGAAGATGCTTACTGGCAGTATTGAGGTTTACTCCGACAAGGTTTACGCAACTTTCCACTGTGCGGTCAAGAGACTCTTTCAGCTTGGTTTGGTCAACATCGTGCTGATACTGTCCCACACCGATAGATTTTGCGTCAATCTTTACAAGTTCTGCCAAAGGGTCCATCAGACGACGCCCTATGGAGACTGCTCCACGCACAGTTACATCGTAGTCAGGGAATTCCTCACGGGCTGTTTTCGAAGCCGAATAAATTGAAGCACCGTCCTCACTTACCACGAACACCTGCACCTCACGGTCGTATCTTTGAGAAGTGACGAATCGCTCTGTCTCGCGGCTTGCTGTTCCGTTTCCTATGGCGATTGCCTCTATATTGTATTGTTCAACGAGTTTTACAATCTTTCTTGCAGCCAGTGCCTCTTCCGACTTAGGCGGATGAGGATATATGGCTTCGTTGTGAAGCAATGTTCCCTGAGCGTCCAGACATACAACCTTACAGCCTGTTCTGAATCCCGGGTCGATACCCATCACACGTTTCTGTCCCAATGGGGGAGCAAGAAGCAGCTGACGCAGGTTCTCGGCAAATACACG
>CALUIE010000105.1 GCA_944320605.1 uncultured Phocaeicola sp.
CTGGGTTCAATGGCTCATATAACTATGCTCGAGAGTATCGGACTTTTGAAGTCTGACGAACTGAAAGTGTTGCTTGAGGAACTAAAAAATATATATGCCTCTGCCGAAAAAGGTGATTTCGTAATAGAAGACGGTATTGAGGACGTTCATTCACAGGTTGAACTTATGTTGACAAGGAAACTTGGTGATGTAGGTAAGAAAATACACAGCGGACGTTCCAGAAATGATCAGGTACTTGTTGATTTGAAATTGTTTACACGTGCACAGATAAAGGATATTGCGGAAGCAGTGGAAGATTTGTTCAAGGTACTTATTTCCCAAAGTAATAAGTATAAGGATGTATTGATGCCCGGATATACACACTTGCAGATTGCTATGCCGTCATCGTTCGGTCTCTGGTTTGGAGCATACGCCGAGAGTCTTGTTGACGACATGATGTTCCTTCAGGCCGCATACAAGATGTGTAACCGTAATCCGTTGGGCTCTGCTGCCGGTTATGGTTCTTCATTCCCTCTGAACAGAGAGATGACTACACGTCTGTTAGGGTTCGACTCAATGAACTATAACGTTGTTTATGCTCAGATGGGACGTGGAAAGATGGAACGTAACGTGGCTTTCGCTCTTGCATCAATAGCCGGAACATTGTCAAAGATGGCTTTCGATGCTTGTATGTTCAGTAGTCAGAACTTCGGTTTCGTGAAACTCCCGGATGAATGTACCACAGGCTCAAGTATCATGCCGCATAAGAAAAATCCCGATGTATTCGAGCTTACACGCGCAAAATGTAATAAGATACAGGCACTACCTCAGCAGATAATGATGATAATGAATAATCTGCCTTCGGGTTATTTCCGTGATTTGCAGATAATAAAGGAAGTGTTCCTGCCTGCTTTCTCCGAACTTAAGGACTGTCTGCAGATGGCTACATACATCATGGACAAGATTTATGTGAACGAACATATTCTTGATGATGACAAGTATCTGTATATTTTCAGTGTGGAGGAAGTGAATCGCCTTGCAACAGAAGGAATGCCATTCCGCGATGCATACAAGAAGGTGGGACTTGATATTGAAGCAGGAAAGTTTACGCATAATAAACAGGTTCATCACACTCATGAGGGAAGTATCGGCAACTTGTGTAACGACCGCATTACAGAGCTGATGGATAAAGTTGTGTCAGGTTTTGATTTTGCTGTGGTTGAAAATGCTGAGAAGGCTCTTCTTGGAAGATAACATTGAAACTTGCAAATGCTTTGCAAAGACTTTTAAAATGTTTTGCAAATATGCCTGAAGCTATGCAAAAAGGCTTTTGAATATATTAAAACGGATATTTTTTTTAATAAAAACGGGCGAAATGTTTGGAAGTTATACAAAAACTCCATACATTTGCACCCGTTAACGCGGAAATAGCTCAGTTGGTAGAGCATAACCTTGCCAAGGTTAGGGTCGCGAGTTCGAGTCTCGTTTTCCGCTCTTTCTTTGAAAGGATGCTCGAATGGTGGAATCGGTAGACACGAGGGACTTAAAATCCCTTGGCTATTGCAGCTGTGCGGGTTCAAGTCCCGCTTCGAGTACTCTAAGGGACAAATCGTTATTTTGACGGTTTGTCCCTTTTTTTATGCTATTGCAAATAGTTGGATATGAGCACTTTAGCTCAAAGAAAGAATTGATGCTAACAGGTTCAATATGCTCATACTAGTGCATTAAACGTTTTACAGATGTAGTTTATA
This sequence comes from uncultured Phocaeicola sp., assembly GCA_944320605.1. GTDB lineage: Bacteria > Bacteroidota > Bacteroidia > Bacteroidales > Bacteroidaceae > Phocaeicola. Next base: position 1,731 of record CALUIE010000105.1, read on the forward strand.
AAAATAATTATCATTTATATAACGGTGTGTTTATGACAGTTATATAATCCAAGTCCGTCTGTTAAATATTGTCTTCATTTGATTCTTCTCCTTTTCTGTAAGTCAACGGACTTATATTGTATAAATCCTTGAAACACTTTGAGAAATATCGTGGAGAACTGAATCCTATTTTTTCGGCTATTTCAGTTATATTTAATTCCGGATTGTTCTTTAAAAGAAATGCTCCTTTTTTCAGACGTATGCTTGTTATAAAATCATTCGGGGTTTGCCCTGTTATAGATTTTATTTTGGCAAAAAGGTTTGTTCTTGCCATTCCCATTTCTCGCGCAAAAGTGTTCATGTTGAAATCTGTATTATTTATATTTGCTTCAATAATCTGTATAGCCTTGTCGAGCATATCTTTGTCAAGTTTATTGTTAGCAAGCATTTGTACAGAGGTTTCAGGTTGATGACTGAACTTTTCCTGAAGTAATATACGTGAATTTATCAGATTATTACACCTTGAGATAAGTAATTGTGTGTTGAATGGTTTGGTGATATAATCGTCTGCGCCTGTCTGATATCCTTCGATATATTGATCTATTGCATTTTGGGCTGTTAGTATTATTACCGGAATATGGCTTGTGTTTTGGTTTGTTTTAATTCTCTTGCAAAGTTCCTTTCCGTCCATTCCGGGCATCATAACATCAGTGATGACAATGTCTGGAATTTCGCTTTCTATAACGGTTAAAGCGGTTTTGGCATCAGGAAAAGTGTTTATATTGTAATATGGGGACAAGATTTCTTTTAAAAGCAGGCGTATTTGCTCATTGTCTTCTACTATTATCATTTTGGGCTTTGCGGCTTGTGGTGAACCGATAGTTTCAGTGTTGTTTTCGGTCCCTGTGTCTGAAGTGTCGCTGCTTTTATTTTCTAAGGTGAAATTTAGTACCGGTAAAAAATGTTCCGTGGGTTGTGATAATATTGTGGTATCATTGGAGAAATGTTCTTTCCCCAAAGGAAGTGTGACAATGAAAGTGGAGCCTTCGCCTTGTTTGCTGGTTACTTTTATGTCTCCTTGATGCATTGTTATTATACTTTTTACGAGGGCAAGTCCGATGCCCGAGCCTGTTGTTCCAGGCATTGAAGAGTCTGAACCTTCCGCTTGATAGAATATATCGAATATTCTGTCAATGTCTTTGGCCGGTATTCCTATTCCGTTGTCGGTAATTGTGATTGTTGCTTTGCTGTCGTCTTTATTTACCTTTATTGTAATTTTTCCTCCTTCCGGAGTGTTTTTTATTGCATTGAAAAGTAGGTTGTTTATTACCTTTTGTAGTTGTTTGGGGTCGAACCATAATTCTATATTGTCTTCGGCTGTTACGAATTCCAATGTAAGATTCTTTTTATATGCGTAGTCGCTGAATAGAAGATAATTTTCTTTTAGGAATTCTACTATATTATTGGAACTTACCTGTAGTTTTAGATGCCCCATTTCGTGTTTTCTGTAATCAAGAAGTTCTGTTACAAGCTCACGTAGCTGCATACAGTTTTGATAAATTACAGAAAGTTTATTGTATGTTTGCTGGGTGTATTTGTTGTTTTGTACTAATGTCTCTATTTGTGATATTATAAGAGTTAATGGCGTACGGAATTCATGTGAAATGTTTGTGAAGAGTTTTAGTTGTTGTTGGTTCTCTTTTTTTATGTTCTCTGCATGTTTCTTTTCAAGTTTTAATGACTCGGATAAACGTAATCTGGCTGTATAAATGCTAATGAGATACCATGCCAGTATAATTGCTGACAACAGATATATTATATATGCGATAGTGGTCCGGTAAAAAGGAGCTTTTACTATTATACTCATTTTTATTGGCTTACAGATGGAAGAATCTGTATTTTCTGCTTTAACTATCAAAGTGTAAGTGCCTGGATTCAGGTTGGTGTAGGTTATCTCGTTCAAATTTCTAATTTCGTTCCATTGCTCAGAGAATCCTTCGAGTTTATATATAATTTTATCTTTATTTGCCGGAATATTGTTTGTCACTGCAAATCCTATGGTGAACATATTTTGTTTGTGTGACAAAGTAATTTGTTCGGTATAATTCAGTGTTTTTTCAAGAATTTTGCTTTCGTCTCCTGCTTTAACATATTTCCCGTTTACAATAAGGTCCGTAAAAATAATGTTGTATGGTTTACGTTGTCGGATAAGGTCCTTTTCGAAGAATGATACCATGTTATGTATGCCACCCAAAAAGATTTCTCCACTTTTGGCAATGTATAATGCATTTTCGTTTATTGCATCTATGGGGAAACCGTTTTGGGAATTGTAATTATAGAATTTCTTTTCTTTTTTATTGAAAATAGAAAATCCATCGGTCGTAATGAGGAGTATATTGCCGGTGACAGGCGATTCGCAGGCCTGGTATATGCAGTTATTTGCCAACCCGTTATTGTAATTGTAATTATAAAAACTATCATTATCCGGACTATAAAGATCAAGTCCGCTTCCTGAAGTACATAACCAAATGTTGTTTTCCTTATCTGTTGCGATATTGTTAATATTGTTACTGCTTATACTTCCTTCTTTTTTGTCGTTTCTGCGATAGTTTTTGATGTATCCTGTTGTTATGTTATATACGTACACACCTTCTCCTGTAGCTGCTATCCATAGATTTTTTTTATGGTCAAACATAACATCTGCCACCATCCCTATTTTTTTACCGTCGGGGAGGTTGTTTAATATTTGTCTGCATTTACCGTCTGCTTTGTTCATTATACAAATACCATTTTGTGTGGCTATGACAAGGCTGTCATTTGTATATGGTTCTATATCTCTTACAATATTTGATGGCAGTGTTGTTACGTAGTTGCTATTAGAACTGAATCGTGTAATTTTATTGTTTCGTGTGTCGAGCTTATTGAGACCTCCTGTATGGGTGCCAATCCATAATGCTTTTTGTTCAGAATCATAATATAATGATTTTATATTATTATGTGATATTGAGTTTGAATCTCCGGGTATTTGTTTGAACCATCTGAATGTTTGAGTTTTTTTGTCTAAGAAGTTTATACCGCCACCTTCTGTACCTATCCATAAGTTTCCGTCTTGGTCTTCTGTCATTCTTCCGACAATAGGACTGCTTAATCCTGTTTTTTCGTCATCTGAATAACTGTATATTTTATATACCGAATATTCAGGATTAATGTAGTTGACTCCTCCAAAATATGTACCTATCCAAAGTGTTCCTTGCTGATCCTTTTCGATACACCATACTGAGGAATGTGTGAGGTTATTATTGTTGTTTCCTGATGTATAATGTACAAAGCGTTTTGTTGATTTTTCGTATTTGTCTATTCCGTTGAATGTACCGATCCAGATGTTGTTTAGGTTGTCTTGGCATATAGCCCTTACAAAATTAGAGGAAATGCAGTCTTGTGTAGTGCTTGTTCTATGGTTGGTTATTTTACCGCTATTATTTACAATATATAATCCGTCTTCCCAGCTTCCTATCCATATTGAATTTTCATTGTCTATATATAATTGAGTTATGTTTCCGCTTTTAATGATGTGTTTTGTTTCGTTATTCTCTGTATTATATACGAAGACCCCGCATGTAGATGTTCCTATCCATATATTATTTTGATTGTCGCAGATTATTGAGTTAATTGAACTTATTTCTTTGGGTAACGAAAAGAAATGTTTGAATATTGAAAGTCTTTCATCATATATATAAATACTGTTTCCTATAGTAATATATAACCTTTCGTTGTAATAAATACAGTCTATTTTCCCTTCTTTCAATGTATTGAAATTTCGGGATATCATATCATATTCACTTAAGCAGTCTGTTGTCAAAATATACACTTTGCCGTTTCTGTTACCAGTTAATTGCAATATGAAATTTGAAGATAGTCCTTCTTGCAGATTGTCTCCTTTTTTGAATGTTGTTATACTTTCCCCATTATATACATTTAACCCTACTCTTGTTCCTATCCAAACAAATCCGTATTCATCTATGTATATACTGTTTACGGAGAGTTGTGATAACCCTTCTTCTGTGGTTAAGTGACCAAATATAGCTGTTTCGAATGATGCCATTATTATGTTTGGAAATGACATCAATAAAATGTACAAATATAGTAGTCTTAAATATCGCATGTATTGTTATGTTATAAGGCAAAAATAGCGAATTTTTATTAGCTGATGTATAACTTTTAAGTTCTTTTCTTGTTAAGCTGTATTATTTGTCATACTTTTGTGATAAGTAATGTATTTATAATTTTTTGATTTATGGAAAACGAAAATAAGAATAATCAGCTGCAAATAGAATTAAAAGATGAAGTGGCTAAGGGAACTTATGCTAACTTGGCAATTATCACTCATTCAACTTCTGAATTTATAATTGACTTTGTATCCGTATTGCCTGGCTTACCAAAAGCAGGAGTTCAGTCAAGAATTGTTATGACGCCTGAAAATGCAAAAAGATTGATGTTCGCATTGCAAGATAATATAGTGAAATATGAGAGGAATTTTGGAACAGTGAAAATGCCTGAAGAACGTAATGGAAATAAAGAGGGAGCGGGCAAAACTTTTGTACCGCCACTTACAGATTTTAAAGGAGAAGCTTAAAAAAGAATAAAAAAAGTTTATTTGAGTCCAATTTGCGTCATAATTAGCGGATTGGACTTTTTTTATTACTAAAAGTGTTTGTGTATTAAAAACTTATTCGTACCTTTGCAACCCGAAATATGTAGTTTCGCTTTAGGATTGGAATT
>CALUIE010000106.1 GCA_944320605.1 uncultured Phocaeicola sp.
TGGCTAAACTTAACCAGTAACGACAATGAAGAAATATAGAAAACAGATTTTGATATGTGCCGGACTTGTCACACTGAATAGTGTGGCGGCACAACAGCAACAGAAGAATGATTCTACCGTAAACCGTACGGTGGTGGTAGAGAACCAGTATAATCCTGAGGTGATGGATGCATTCAAGGTGAATGTATTGCCGAAGATAGAAGAACCGGCTGTGGCGAAAACACAGATCAACTACGCATCGTCAGTACATCAGTTGAACAAGTTTCCTGTTTATCACATGGATGTTATGAACAGGGAGGTTACAGAGGATAAGGCCAGAAGAGGTTACGTACGTTTGGCTTACGGAAACAGAAACAATACTGACCTGAAAGGCTCATATTTGTGGAATATCACCGACAGAGATGTCTTTGATGTAATGGCCACATTCCATGGTTATTCAGGTAATATTGATGCAGGATATGACTTTGATCCGGTGACGGATATACCGACTCTTAATTACGATAAAGAGTGGAAACATCGTTTCTTCCGTACAGGTGCGTCGCTTAAATATACTCACGATTTCGATAAGGTGAGCATGTACGTTGGAGGTGATTTTGCATCGCAGGTATTTAGCTATATGCCTGATGTACAGTTGGCTGCGTCATCATTAAAGGGTAATGAGAAAACAGAAACTCCTTCGTTCGGACATCAGTTGTTTATGTCCGGCGGTGGATATTTAGGTGTATCTTCAGTAAAAAAAGCTCTTCCTGTGGAATTCAGTTTCCAAACAGGCTATAATATGTTCAGCCGCAAGCATGGCATATATATTCCGGGAGGTATATCAGAAAGCGTTGTGCATACTCAAGGATATGTTTCAGGAGGCATAGATGACAGACAGAAAGTCGGTATAGCTTTTGGAATGGATAATGTCTTTTATGACAAATCGTTCAACAATTATTCATTGGTTAAATTTCGTCCTTATTATTCCATACAAACAGAGTCTGTTTTCTTCACCGCCGGAGTTAATGTAGATTTTCAGGTCTCTAACGGTGGTGGACTGAAACTTTCACCGGATGTAAGGTTTGATTATACGTTTGCAGATAATTATGTGCTTTATGCTCATATTACAGGCAATACCAGGTTGAATGATTTTGGAACAATAAACGATTTTTCTCCGTTTTGGGCACAGCCTTTGCAATTGAATACTTCTTATACGCCATACGATATAAAACTTGGTTTAAAGTCCTCACCGCTTACAGCTTTTGGCTTAGGTATATATGGAGGTTATCGTGAAACTAAGAATGAACTCTTCTCTATGCCGTATCCTTACGGGGGCGGTGTCTATAATGGAATAGCACAGGCTAAGGCCCGTGTGGCATACGCCGGTTTATCCGCTGATTATTCGTTCAGGGATTTGTTGGATTTTGGCCTTACTGGTAATTTTTATAGTTGGAACGTAACGAAAGGTATGGAACAACTTTTATGGTTGAAACCTCTTTACAGAATCGGATTGAATGTCAGTGCCAAGGTCTTCAAAGATTTTCATGCTATAGTCGGATATACATACGAGGGACGTAAAAAAACTTTGGGTGTAAAAGCTGATGCAGTGAACGAGCTGAATATCGGTGCAGAATATCTCTTTAATAACAGGGTGAATGTTTTTTTAAAGCTGAACAATCTGTTAAACAAAAACTATGTGACAGAAAGCGGATATCCTGTCCAGGGATTTAATGTTATGGCTGGAGTAAGTTTGAATTTCTGAGGATAGTTTATCATAGGGACATTCAGTAAATAGTATAAAATTAGAGGCCATCTCAAGTTTATTTTGAGACAGCCTCTTCGTTTTTATAGTAGTATGTATTTATTTCTTCTTTTTCTTCTTTCCAATTCCGGCGTCATCAAATCCAGGATTCGAAGAATTGTTGTCATGCACGAAGAACTGTTTCCAGTCGTCTTTATGCTTTGGTCCGCGAGCAGATGTGTATCCACGTTCCTCACGGCTTGGCTTGTCCTTCTTTGAAGCTTTCTTTTCTTTTGCAGGAGTTTCCTTTACGTTTTTTTCTTTTGAAACTTTTTCTTTTGATGTTTTGGCATCTCGTTTCTTACCGCTCTTGTCACTTTTGCCATTGTTCTCTCCGGCTATTTCGACTATAATTTTCTTGCCCTTTATAACAGCTTTGTTGAGAGCTTTAATAACGATATCAGCCTGCTGCTCTGCCACTTCGAAGAATGAGAAGTTCTGCATCAGGTCAATACGTCCTATCTGTATGCGCTCTTTCTTTGTGTTGCGGTTAATCAGTTCGATAACCTGATTTGCATAGAAGCCGTCGGTCTTACCCATATTGAGGAATAGGCGTGCATATCCCTTTTCTGCTTTGCGGGCTGTCTTTTCCTTATCGCTTCCACGATCTTTGCGAGGCTTGTCCGACTTATCCTTTTCGCTTGCTTTAGGCTGTTCAATTTCAGGTGCATTGCGGTAGTATTCCAGGAAGCGGTTGAATTCCATTGATACCACGCGCTTGATAAGGTCTTCCTTGCTCAGCCATTCGAACTTGCGGTAGATGCCAGGGAGGAATGCTTCGATATCTTCCTCGTTCACCTTAACCTTTTCTATGTCGTCGATAACCTTGATGAGCTGCTGCTCGCAGATCTCTTTTCCGGCCGGGAGTGTTCCTATCGTGAATTTCTTGTTGATGATACGTTCTATTTCACGCATCTTTCCCTTCTCACGCATATTGATGATGGCGATAGAGATACCTGTCTTTCCTGCACGGCCTGTACGTCCGCTTCGGTGTGTATAGCTCTCTGTATCGTCAGGCAGGGCATAGTTGATAACGTGAGTAAGGTCGTTCACATCAAGTCCGCGTGCTGCAACGTCTGTTGCGACAAGAAGCTGTAGATGACGCTGGCGGAATTTTTGCATCACGAGGTCACGTTGTGCCTGGCTCAGTTCGCCGTGAAGAGAGTCGGCACTGTATCCGTCCTGTATCAGCTTGTCGGCTATCTCCTGAGTTTCGATACGTGTACGGCAGAAGATGATACCGTAAATCTGAGGATAATAGTCCACGATACGTTTCAGTGCGAGATATTTGTCCTTTGCGTGTACGATATATGCTATATGATTTACGTTCTTGCTGCCTTCGTTCTTTGTTCCTATGGTTATTTCTTTCGCGTTATGCAGGTAAGTCTTCGCAATGCGCGAGATTTCAGGACTCATTGTGGCAGAGAACATCAGAGTATTGCGGTCTTCAGGAACCTTTTCGAGTATAGCATTGATACTTTCGGTGAATCCCATGTTAAGCATCTCGTCAGCCTCGTCCATCACCACGTCTCTGATAGTCTCAAGGCGAGCTACCTTGCGCTCCATAAGGTCTATGAGTCGTCCCGGAGTAGCCACTATGATATGCACACCTTTCTTCAGGCTTCTGATTTGGCTTTCTATGGATGAGCCTCCATATACAGGTAATATCTTAAGATCTGAAATATATTTTGAATAGTCGGTAAGGTCACCTGCTATCTGCAGGCACAGTTCGCGTGTAGGGCATAGCACCAGTGCTTGCGGTACACATTCATCAAGATTTATTTTCTGTATCAGCGGCAGACCAAATGCGGCTGTTTTTCCGGTTCCGGTTTGCGCCAGAGCCACTACGTCATTTCCGTTTCCTAACAAATACGGTATAACTTCTTCCTGTACGGGCATAGGATATTCATATCCCATTTCTTCTATCGCCTTGCGTATTTCTTCAGAAACGCCTAATTCTTCGAATGTCTTCATTTGTTGTTATTAAAATTATTCTATTTTTGATATTGTCGTCTTGTCTTTCTCTAATTGTTCTATCAGCTCCTCCATTGAGGCAAATTTTATCTCCTGTCTTATTCTGCTGATAAACTCAATCCTTAAAGTATGATGATATATATCACCGCTGAAGTCTATGATATGTACCTCTATACTGATATTGCAGCCATTGTTCAGGGTAGGGCGGTTGCCGATATTAAGCATTCCTTTGTAAACAGTATTGCCTATTGGTACACGTACTGCATAAACTCCGTTCTCCGGTATTAGTTTTTCCGGACATGAAGGAATGATATTTGCAGTTGGGAAACCTATTTTTCGTCCTACCTTATGTCCGTCGGTCACTGTACCGTCAATATAATAGTTATATCCCAAAAAGCGATTTGCAGTAACTACATCTCCACATTTAAGCAACTTTCTTATGGCGGACGAACTGATGAAAGTATCTGTCTTTTCGCATTTCAGAGGCTCGGCCTTTATTACGGACATACCAAGTTCCTGTCCGTAGCGGCAATAATCCTCGAAAGTCTCCGTTCGGTTATGCCCAAAGCGGTGGTCGTAGCCAATAACCAGTTCACGGACATTGTATCTCTTAAACAGAAGTTCCATAAACTCGCGTGCCGTAAGTAGCGACAGCTCTTTAGTGAAAGGGAGGATTATGCAATAATCGGCGTCAAGTGAACTGATAAGTGAAGTTTTTTGTGCAGGACACGATAACAGTTCCGGCATATAATCTGCCTGCATTACCTGACGCGGATGTACAGGAAAGGTGATAAGGGCACTTTTCAGACATTTCTCATTTGCAATGTTGCGGACCTGTTTCACCAGATAACGGTGTCCGGTGTGTACTCCGTCGAAGCAGCCTATTGTTGCCACGCATGGTTCTATGTCTGTTTTATCGTATTCTTCTATAAACTTCATTTTTGTTATTTGAAAATCAGCGAGAGATCTTCTCCCGGAATGTAATGTACGGCATTAATGCCTACCGATTGTGCTGCGTCGCAGTTCAGTTTTGAGTCGTCTATAAACATGGTTTCTTCTGCCTTGAGTCCTGCTTCTGACAGTGCTTTCAGATAAATCGCAGTGTCCGGTTTGGCAAGGTGCATTTCATGCGAGAGGAATACCTTCTTGAAAAAATCATCTATACCCAAACCTTTGTAGCTGAACACTTTCGGTGCTACATTGTCCCAGTGTATGGCGTTGGTATTGCTCAATATATACAGATTGTATTTATCTTTCAGTCTGCAAAGCAGCTCAAGCTTTTCTTCCGGAATACTGTCTATCATGGTGTTCCATATACGGTCGATTTCCGTATCCGGAATATTCCTGCCAGACCTGCGGCGCAACTCATTGCGCGCATCGTCATCAGAGATATTGCCAAGTTCGTATTCAATGAAGAAACCTGTCTTGTGAGTGCCGGTTATTTCCTTATCCTCGAAACAGATGCTCGCTGCCTTGCATTCGGTAAGGAATCTATTTAGGGTGACGTCGATAAGAACGCCACCCCAGTCGAATATAATATTCCTGATTTTTGAATTCATATTTTAAGACCTTGTCAGCTTGTTAATTGAAACCTTGTCAACTATTTTTTAGAACTCATTCTCTTTATTCCTCTCCAGATTTCACCAATCCAGAGTACAACAGATGTTCCACCTATGATATAAACCCAATCCATCAGCGGAAGAGCTTCTGTACGGAACACTTTACCACCGAAGGTAACGATAATAAACTGACCGACAAGTATTATCAGTGCCACACTTAGCATACCAAGCGCATGACTTGCGTCCTTGAATATAGAATGATTAGTTCCGAATACGCTGGCATTGAACAGATTCCAGAATTGAAGCATCACAAAAACGGTGAAGAATATTGTCAGATTATGAACATCCATACCTGTGACAGAATTATTCATGTATGCCATGAGACCCATCAGTACGATAAGGAAGCAGATACCTGTACCGAAGATATTTTTCTGCATAGCCTTGCTGATGATGAAGTCTGTGCGTTTGCGAGGTTTCTCGTTCATAACGTCCATACTTGGAGATATGGAAGCCAAAGCCATGGCGGCGAATGTATCCATAATCAGGTTCACCCAAAGCATCTGTGTAACGGTAAGCGGAAGGGCAGAACCGAAGAATGCACCGAGGAGGACACTCAGCAATGCTACTACGTTGATAGTAAGCTGGAACACGATGAAACGCTGTATGTTCTTATAGAGCGAACGTCCCCACATTACTGCTGTTGCTATACTGTGGAATGAATCGTCGAGCAGAGTGATGTCACTTGCCTCTTTAGCCACAGATGTACCTGTACCCATTGACAGACCAACCTGGGCATGGTTGAGGGCAGGAGCATCGTTTGTACCGTCGCCTGTAACTGCCACTACCGCACCTTTCTGCTGTAGCAACTGTACAAGACGCTGTTTGTCCATAGGGCGCGCACGGCTCATAACCTTGATGTCAAGTACTCTCTCAAGAGCCTCTTCATCACTCAATGCGGCAAAGTCTGTACCTGTGATACGGTTGCGTTCTGTATCGTTCTCAGTCCACAGACCAATCTGACGGGCAATTTCGGTAGCAGTTCCCGGAGTATCACCGGTTACAATCTTCACACCGATACCAGCCGACTGGCATTTCTTGACTGCATCAGGCACGTCAGGACGTATAGGGTCGCTGATTGCGAATATTCCGAGGAATGT
>CALUIE010000107.1 GCA_944320605.1 uncultured Phocaeicola sp.
GGTCTTGCTAACCTCGGTCTTCCGGGATTGAGCGGTTTCATTGCCGAAATGACTGTTTTTGTAGGTTCGTTCCAGAACCCTGACAACTTCCACCGCGTCTGCACAGTTATTGCCACAATGAGTATCGTGATAACCGCTGTATATATCCTCCGTGTGGTAGGAAAGATTCTTTACGGCACTTGCGAAAATCCCGAGCATCTGAAACTCACCGACGCTACTTGGGACGAAAGATTTACCGTAATCTGTCTTATCGCTGCCGTAGCCGGACTCGGACTTGCGCCGTTCTGGGTGAGCGATGTAATCAGCTACAGCGTAGAACCTATTATTTCGGCAATAGTGAGATAAATAATAATTAATAATGAATAATTAATAATTAATGATGGGTGGATGACATCAACTCACTTTTAATTATTAATTTTTAATTCTTAACTAAAAAACATGTTTCAATTTATACCAATGCAGGCAGAAATCGGTCTCGCGGCCATGATGGTGATAATCCTCCTGGCTGACCTGATTCTGAAAGAACCTCACCACAAGACTTTGCAGACTATGACATGCACTCTGATGGTGATACAGATTGTCCTGAACATACAACCGGCAGCCGGAGAGTATTTCGGCGGGATGTACCACTGTACACCGGTAGCATCTGTGGTGAAAACAATACTTACCGCAGGAACCCTCCTCGTTTTTATGCAATCCGGTGAATGGATTTCGACTCCTGATACACGCCATAAGGCAGGAGAGTTTTACGTAATAACCATAAGCACCCTCCTGGGAATGTATTTCATGGTGAGCGCAGGCAGCTTCATTCTGTTCTACGTAGGCCTTGAGCTTGCCAGCATTCCGATGGCGTGTCTCATCGCATTCGACAAGTGGAAGCACCACAGTGCCGAGGCAGGGGCAAAGTTCATACTGAACTCTATGTTCTCATCCGGTCTGATGCTGTACGGCCTCTCTCTGATTTACGGTACATGCGGCACAACATACTTTGCCGACATGACAGCAAGCATCACCGGTACACCTCTGCAGATACTTGCCATGGTATTCTTCTTTGCCGGTTTAGGCTTCAAACTGAGCCTCGTACCGTTCCATAACTGGACTCCGGATACATACCAGGGCGCACCTACAGCAGTGGCAGGCTATCTGTCAGTCATTTCGAAAGGTGCCGCAGCCTTCACACTGATGAGCATCCTGACAAAAGTGTTCGCTCCGATGTCCGACCGCTGGGAACTGATGCTGAGCATCGTCATCGTACTGACTATCACACTGGCAAATATATTCGCTATACTGCAGGACAACATGAAAAGATTCATGGCATACAGTAGTATATCACAGGCAGGATATATCATGCTTGCAGTAATTGCAGGCAACACTCAGGGTACCGCATCACTGATATACTACGTGACAGTATATATAGTGGCGAACCTTGCAGTATTCGGTGTTATAGGGGCAATAGAAAGACATACACTGGGCGAAACATATGCCAATGCAGACAAGGCTGAAGGTGAACTTCCGGAAAACGCCCTCTCACGTTCTGATGAGACTGTGAAATCAGAATATGCCGTAAGCCGCAGCGCATATGCAGGACTTTACCGTACCAATCCGCGCCTTACATTCGTTATGACACTCGCCATGTTCTCACTTGCCGGAATTCCTCCGTTCGCAGGATTCTTCAGCAAGTTCTTCGTGTTTGCGTCAGCTTTCAACGCAGGCCACTGGCTGGTAGTGTTCCTTGCACTTGTAAACACTGTAATCTCGCTTTACTACTATCTGCTTGTGGTAAAAGCCATGTATATCACTCCTAACGACAACCCGTTGCCACACTTCCGCAGTACGTGGCTGACACGTGTCTCATTAGCTGTATGTCTGGCAGGAATAATCCTGCTCGGTATAATAAGCAGTGTATATGGAGGAATAGAGTCTATAGCAGGACTGTAAATATAAATTTTATCATAGAAAACGCCGACAGGAACAACCATTCCGCCGGCGTTTTTTTATGTCTTCCACCACCCAATGTAACCGATATGTAACCGATACGTAAACGTATTATAAACGTATGGAAACATCCAAGTAACACGACTGCGGTAATTTTGCCCCTGAAAATAAAAAGGTAAAAAGAATGAATAATTTCACCAGACTATTTTTGGGAGCTACGGCGATAGCGTCTGCGATTGATGTCAACGCCGGAATATTAAGAGGAAGCGTTATAGACAAGAAAACAGGCGAACCTATTATCGGTGCCACAATTACCGTGGCAGGAACCAACATCGGGGCAATCACTGACTATGAGGGGAACTATGAAATAAACGTCCCCGACGGCGAGGAATATGAAATCGAAGTAAGATACGTCAGCTACAAGAACCTTGTACTTGAAAATATAAAAGTAAAAGGCGAGACAGTCAACAATATAGAGCTTGAGGAAGAATCTGTAGTATTGGGTGGTATTGAGGTCGTGGCAAGTCTTAACCGAGAAAGCGAAAATTATCTTCTTTTAGAACAAAAGAAATCAGTACTCTCACGCCAGGCTGTAGGAGCGAAGGAACTTTCAAGAAAAGGAGTCAGCGACGCTGAAGGAGCTGTACAGAAGATTTCTGGCATAAGCAAGCAGGAAGGCGTGAAAAACGTGTTCGTACGCGGACTTGGAGACAGATATAACACCACTATGCTGAACGGTTTCCCTATCCCGTCGGAAGATCCTGAATACAAGAACATCTCACTTTCGTTTTTCGATACAGATGTGATACAGTCCGTAGGAGTAAACAAGGTATTCTCCGCATCCGGAGCCTGTGACGCGGCCGGAGCAGTGATAGACATACAGTCTAAAGAACTTATCGGCCAGGACCTGTTGGAAGTGGGCGGCTCGTTCGGAGTAAACACACAAACAGTAAATCAGCCTTTCATGCTTCAGGACGGAACAAACTATTTGGGAATCTCCAACAATACCCGGCCCGGAAACAATTATGAAACAGTCTATGGATTCAAAAACAGTTTGGACCCGTCACAGGCAAGTTTCAATCCTGACCACAGCTATTCAATAGCGGCAGGCAATAAATTCTACTTAGGCGAGAATCTCAATCCACTGAACATACTTATACTCGCCAACTATTCACAGAGCAATTCTTTCACAGACGAGACAATAAGGAATACCACTACCGACGGTACCATTTATCAGGACCAGACAGGAAAGAAATACGAACGCGACATATCACAGATGGTATTGGGAAATGTAAGCTATATGATGAGAAACAACAGCGAGATAGCCTACAATCTGATGATGATACATTCCAACAGCCAATATGTGGCAGACATAGCAGGAATGGACTCCGATATGTTCCAGAGTTCCGACAGATACATGGGATTTCTGCGCCGTCAGCAGGCCAACGACAACCTGCTCGTAGTAAACCAGTTTCTTTCAAAATGGACTTTGTCTGACAAATGGAAAATAAACGCCGGAGCAGCCTATAACTACGTATCAGGAGATGAGCCGGACAGACGCATGAATTATTTTACGGAAACATCCACGGCAGGCATTTACACACCCTCGGGCGGTACCGGTTCGCACCTGAGATATTTCTCCACACTAAAGGAACACGACGCGAACTTAAAAGCTGAAGCTGTACTGAATCTGCCGGACAGATATGACAACAATTCAAATCTTACTTTCGGCTATACAGGACGTATAGTAAATGACAACTTTGAAGCAATAGAGTACGACTTCAACTCACCAGGCGGGACAACTGATTTGGGAAATCTGAAAATTGACAATTTCTTCAATCAGAATAACCTTAATGCCGAGAAATTCAGAATTGACAAAAATCTTGACATATACCAGGTGAACAAATATATCAACTCACTTTACGCCGATGCGACTTATCGTCTGACAAGAACTCTTACGGGCAATATAAGTCTGCGTATGGATTATGTAAACATGGGTATCGACTATGACGTAAACGATGGAGGCGACAAAGGCCGGGAGGATATAAACAAACCTTTCATTCTTCCAAGCCTGAACCTGAAATATGATCCCGCGGAATGCCATAGCATCAGATTAGGATTGAGCAAAACATATACATTACCGCAAAACAAAGAGATATCACCTTTCCGCTACGTGAGCATAAACTTCAAAAGTCAGGGAAACCAGGATCTGAAACCAAGCGACAACTATAACGCCGACCTGAAATGGGATTTCTATCCGTCGGCAAGCGAACTCATCTCCATCGGAGGCTTCTATAAATTAATCAAGAATCCGATATCACGAATAGAAATAGCAAGTGCGGGAGGATACCTCTCATACGAGAATATATCCCGAAACGCCACCGTGGCAGGAGTTGAATTCGAATTAAGAAAAGACATTTTCAAGCACACAGCCACCCTCTCAAGCCATAAAATAAACTTAGGACTAAACGGCGCATATACATACACCATGGCAAAATCGGATATGGCTACCGATAAATCAGGAACAGCATTGGAAGGAGCCGCACCATTTATAGGAAACGCCGACATAACATACCGGTACACACGCGCTGATTTCAATCTGAACGGAACTGTAGTCTGCAATTATTTCTCCGATCGTATCTATACTATAGGAACCCAGGGATATAAAGATATTATCGAAAAAGGAGTTCCCACTTTGGATATAGTCTTGGACGGACAGATTAATAAGCATCTGAGCATAGACTTGAAGATAAAGAATCTGCTAAATCCTTCATACCGGTTATTCCGAGAGGCATCTGGCGAGAACGGTAGAAAAATAATATTGAGCGATTATACCAAAGGAAGAAAAATCTCTATAGGACTGACATACAAATTTTAAACAGAGAATATTAAAACAAAAAATTACAAATTTTAAACTTAAAAAAAATGAAAAAGGTTTTTATCAATGCTATGTTTTTTTGCGCTATAAGCGCGGCTGTTCTTTCATCTTGCAGTACAGAAAATGATCCTACCGACTCAAAAGATGAAAACGAACTTTCAGGAGCAATCACTAACACAGTTACTCTTGACGCCACAAAAGAATATACCCTCAACGGAACCGTTACTGTAGAAGATGGGGGCGAACTTGTAATCCCGGCAGGAACAACCATCAAATGCAAAAAAGGATTCAGCAACTATCTTATAGTACTCCAGGGAGGTAAAATCAACGCTAAAGGTACCGCAGAAAAACCTATTACTTTCACAGCTGAAGAAGAAAGTGCCAAGTCAGGATATTGGGGTGGTATTATCATCAATGGCAAAGCTCCAATATCAGGCGAAGACGGAGAAACTGCACAGGGACAGACAGAAGTGAACAACGCATACGCTTACGGGGGTTCAGAAGCAGCAGACAATTCAGGAATACTTGAATACGTAAAAATAGAATATGCGGGAGCGCGCTCAACTGCCTCTGTCGAGCACAATGGTCTTACTCTTAACGGTGTAGGTAGTGGTACTACAATCAAAAATATATACGTTCTGGAAAGTGCGGACGACGCTATCGAATTCTTCGGCGGAACAGTAAATGTTGATGGTTTGTTAGCTGTAAATCCGGACGACGACATGTTCGACTTCACTCAAGGTTATAAAGGAACCCTTTCAAACTGCTATGGCGTATGGGCTGAAGGTTATACAAGCACAGAAAAAGATCCACGCGGTATAGAAGCAGATGGTAACCTTGACGGAGAATATCCTAACCACGTTAACCAGTCAGACTTCACTGTACGCAACATGACAATAGATCTTAAATTAGCATTCGACAAAAACGGAACAGAAGGAAACTTCAAACACATGATTGATGTCATAAAAGTACGTCGTGGAGCAAAAGCGAATATCACCAAATCCATTGTAAAAGGTACAGGAGCGTATGCCGATCTTATAGACATAACAGATGGTAGCGGTAGTGCCGACCTTAACAGTGTGATAGAAATATACGATGCCACAACAGGCAACGATAAAAAAGTAAACAAAGGCGATAATCAGGCCGATGGTGTAAAAGTATTGGATTCTGATGCCGATTGTGGCTGCGACGCGTCAATCTTCGGATGGACTGGATATGAAATCTAACCAGGTTTTGATTCCGTAAAAACACACTATATAACTTTTAAAGGACATGTCTTGGCTATGAGGCATGTCTTTTTTGTAATATTCTATTTGGGAAGATTAACAAAATAACCTCATCATTGAATTCAGCTATTCATAATTATAAGACAAGTAAGAATATAGTAACGAAACTATGACTTTTTCGGTACTTTTGAATTCATTGGGACAAACTTTTGAGAAATAAAAAAAGCTACAAATCGATGATTTGTAGCTTTTTGCTCGTTTTATTACATTATATTCAGCGGAGAGACAGGCTCTCGAACCTATACATTCAAGAAATATCATAAAATTACAAATTACTGATAATCACACACAATT
>CALUIE010000108.1 GCA_944320605.1 uncultured Phocaeicola sp.
GTTCTTCAGAAACGTCTTGCCAAGGAAGTTACTATCATGGTTCACTCTGAAGAAGACTACAATGCAGCTGTTGAAGCTTCAGGAATCCTGTTCGGGAATGCAACATCAGAAGCACTGAAGAAACTTGATGAAGACACTCTTCTTTCAGTATTTGAAGGTGTTCCGCAGTTCGAAGTTGCCAAGGCAGACATCGAAGCCGGAATAAAGGCTGTTGACCTGTTTGCTGAAAAGACAGCTATCTTCCCTTCAAAAGGCGAAATGAGAAAGATGGTACAGGGCGGTGGCGTTTCTTTGAACAAAGAGAAACTTACTGCATTCGACCAGACTATCACAAGCGAAGATTTGCTCGACGGTAAATATCTTCTCGTACAGCGTGGAAAGAAAAACTATTATCTGATAATAGCAAAATAAAAACACACAATAAATATACTTTAAAGGCTGCAGAACAATCCGTTTCTGCGGCCTTTATTTTTATTTATCCTCATATTTCTTATCTTTGCACCAAATACTTAAACCTATTAATTATTTCAACATGAAAAATCACTTTTTACAGCGTGTATGTACTGTATGCTGCTTACTGATACTGTTTGTATCAACATCGTATGCATACACCGAAAGAAATTTATTGCAAAATTCTGTAACTAAGGAACAGCTAAAGGAAGCTCTTGTAATGAACGGTGCATGGGTTCCATATCCGGCTTACTCTGACCGCGAAGGCTGGAACTCTCTCCTGAACGAAGAGGACAGACAGACTCTTATAAACGCCGGAGAAAAGATGCTCGACTACAAATGGCAGGTAATCCGTGCTACAGACTATTTAGAATATGAGCGTAGCGGCGAAAGAAACATCATGCAAAACCCATACGAAGCAAACCGCAAAGCCATAAACGTACTTATGATGGCCGAACTTGCCGAAGGAAAAGGACGTTTCATAGACCAACTGATAAACGGCGTGTTCTTCAGCTGCGAAATGACTTCATGGGTACTGTCGGCACACTTGCCAAGACAAAGTACCAAACGCTCTATGCCCGACTGGCGCGAACAAATCATAGACCTCGGCTCAGGAAACTACGGTTCTATGCTGTCATGGGTATATTATTTCTTCCACGATACATTCGATAAGGCAGATCCTGTTATATCGCTTCGTCTGCGCCACGAACTTCAGGAACGTATTCTCGACCCTTTTATGGAAAACGACCGTGAATGGTGGATGGCTTTCTACTGGAAACCTGGAGAAATTATCAACAACTGGAATCCTTGGTGTAACTCAAATGTACTTCAGTGCTATCTCCTTCTTGAAAATGACCGCGACAAACTTACTGATGCGGTATGGCGCACAATGCAGTCAGTCGATAAGTTCATCAATTTTGTAAAATCTGACGGTGCATGTGAGGAAGGAACTTCATATTGGGGACATGCAGCCGGAAAGATGTATGACTACCTGCAAATCCTGTCCGACGGTACAAACGGAAAAGTATCTCTGTTCAAAAATCCTATGATACGCCGCATGGGTGAATACATAAGCCGTTCGTATGTAGGCGACGGATGGGTGGTAAACTTTGCTGACGCTTCGGCAAAGGGTGGTGGCGACGCCCCATTGATTTACCGCTACGGGCGTGCTGTAGGAAGCGAAGAAATGATGCAGTTTGCGGCATATCTGCTCAAAGGCAAACGCCCTACAATTCCTCTTGGCAACGATGCCTTCCGCACATTGCAGTGTGTACTGTTGAATAAAGAACTGGAACAGACAGAGCCTGCACACAACGTTCCTGCATGTACATGGTATCCGGAAACAGAATTCTGCTATCTGACAAACAACTCAGGATGGTTCCTTGCCACAAAGGGAGGTTTCAACAATGAGAGCCACAACCATAACGACGCCGGAACATTCTCACTCTATATCAACAACACTCCTATGTTTATTGACGCAGGAGTAGGAACATACACACGCCAGACATTCAGTAGCGAGAGATATTCCATCTGGACCATGCAGAGCAACTATCACAACCTGCCTATGATAAACGGAGTTCCACAGCGTTTCGGACAGGAATATAAGGCTACGAATGTAGTATGCAAAGAAAAACAGCGTTTCTTCTCTGCAGATATTTCTACTGCATACCCTGAAGAAGCAGCGGTAAACAGTTGGATTCGTTCATATAAATTAGAGAACAAACGTCTTGTGATAACCGACAAGTTCTCACTGAAAGAAACCAAGGCAGCGAATCAGGTGAACTTCCTCGTATGGGGAGATATTGATATAAGCAAAGCCGGTAAGGTTATTGTAAAGGTAGGTGAAGAACAGGCCACACTTGAATATCCTTCAAATTTCAAAGCTACACTTGAAACCATAGAACTTCCTGATACACGACTCTCAAACGTATGGGGAAAGCAGATATACCGTATAGTATTGACTGACTCACAAAAGAAACTTGAGGGAAACTACAAGTTCATTATAAAGTAGTATTTAAAGAGGTTTGCAAACTGTTTTAAAAATGTTTGCAAACATACATTCCGATAAAAAGGGCAATTATCCTATATTGGTTAAACCACCAATTATTCTATGGATATTTGCCCTTCTATTATTATATACAGACTACAAATAAAGCCATATTTCATGTAATATTTTTGTAATACATACTATGACTATGTTTAATAAATTAACATTCACTGAATGACCAGTGAGTTTATCCGTTCATCTTATGTTCACTATGAGTTCGGCTCATAAAATAGGAATAGGACATACAACATTAACATAAAACTAAGTATTTTTATTACTCTAATAGAAATATGTAGAAAAACAATCATAAAAATGCAAAAGTCAATTAAAAATACAATTTTATTTTCTTGTTTTATAGATAATTCATATATTTACCATGTTTTATGCTACCATTTAAGATAGCTGAAACTATAATATATAAAGAGAGACGTTTACTTGACGTTTTGTCTTTGACGCATTGAAACTTCGCAACTTTTAATCACTGTCAAAGAACAAGGCAACTGTAGATGTCTGCGTAATATGAGTATAGCTTCAAGTGTTTTTTTACGAAAACACCCATTAGTTATATACATATTGGCGTGGGCTTCTGCGTTGCTCGTTCGACAGTGATGGGCAATGCGAAGGCCTCAATGCGTGGGACGAGCAACATGTACAGATTTCCCACGCTTTTTCTTTATATACACTTCCTTTGTTGATAGTTTTAACCATTTCTGGTTTGGGGAATCTCCAGATATAAATCTTATATTATTATGAGCATAAATGAATTTATGGAACAGACATTCCCCGATTTTGAGAAGATGTTAGAGAATGGAATTACAGATTTATTTTTTCTTTATATTCAATCTGACAGAACCTTTATGAAAAAGTACTTAGATACAGTAGCGTCTGTAGGGGATTTACGGCAGGTAAATAATGGCATAGCTCAATGTATAGCCAAAACTTTCAACTTAAAGAATTCAGAAGAAGAATGCAATACCCCTTTAAGTAACCTAATCCAGTCATATTCTAAACTTAAAAACTAAATTCTTATGAAAAAGCTATTGAATATTTTATTATTTTTGTGTTTAAGCCTTGTTTATGGTAAGGCTCAAATGCTCGTAGTAAAGAGAGAGAGAGTAAAACCTAAATTTGAAATATTAAATACTGATTCCATTGACTTAACGTCACTTAAAGAGAGTGATGAGAAAATATATGGTATGTCTTTGTATGAGCTTTATCGACAATATATAGGAAAACGATTTATTCAATATAATTCGTTCAGATGGGCTTATGTACCAGAAAGGCAATTTTTAGATCTTCCCACTCCTTTAACAATTGATTTATTTACGGAAAATAATTACTTTGAAAAGAAAATTAAAGGTACATTTAATGTATCAAAGATTGGAACTTATGTATATGATCCTATCATAAACATAAAAAAAAGAACTGTGGTATATCTCAATGACTTGCGCGGTGGTAGTATAAATTCATTTTATACCTTAAAAAAAGATAAATTTAAACGTAAATATTTGTTTGAACTTAAGTTGCCTGATGTTTATACAAAAGATTCTATAAGATATCTAACTCTTAAAGATGTAATTTTTGTGAAAGATGAGGAAGAGTTTTTCAATAAATTAAAAGAGCCTGCTGATTATGAAGTATTACGTGACGATAACGGATACCGTTTGTATAAATCTACAATCAATGGCAAGGAGTATTATTCTAAAATGGTGAAAGATGATGTTGGTATTAATAATGACTATGAATACGTTCGTCCCCGAAATGAATGTGTTTTTATAATGACAGATGATAATAATCAAGAGTTTTTTTGCTCTTTTGACTATAGAACTTTATGTTCTGTAGATCACTTAAATTATCTGAAACGGAAATACATCTCACGTATATATCGTGATAGTTATTATGATGTAGTATTAAAAGTTTTGGATATTGTTTTTATGGAAGAGGAAGACTCCGGTACATTAGAATTACAATATAAAATGGAGAACGTATCTTCAGGTGAAATCTCTTACTATTCTAACTCCACTTTTGAATGTTTAAAAGAAGTAATCCCTGATTCTTATAAGACAGATAATAACGGAGTTATTAGTTTTTAACATATTAAGTACTAAGTAATTATGAAGTATATATTTGCGGTAATTATATTATTGATGTTCTCATTAAATATGAATGCCCAGCATTATACCAAAGGAGATTATTGCGGAAATGTTAAAGCATTGGCATTACATCGAGGTATAAAATTTACATCCGAACATCAAGAAATTTTAGAACAAGCTCTTATAATGGATTTTAAGGGGAAAGATTTTATTTTAACTCCCAGTTGTACTATAGGTATACTATATAATGCAGAGAGTAATCGTATTGAGAGTTTTACAGATGAGATGAAAAAAGATGTTTTAACTTTGGTCATGAATACTTGGGGGAATCCTAATTATTACCATAAGTTTTTGGACTCCTACAATCAGTTGTATCTTTTTAATGAGCTGTCAAAAAATGAAGCCAAGAAAAAAGCTCAAGAAAAAGAGACCAAAGAAATGTATAAAATCTACAATAAAGTACTGAGAAATGCCACTGCTGAAGATATTGTAGAAGTTCATGAAAATTATTTAATTGTAAAATCAGAAGAAAATTATAAATTTAAGATACTCAAGAAGGATTGGAATAATCCTGCCTATAGGAAATCTAAAGATATGGTACCTTAAATTTTAGAAAGATCAATAAAAAGAGTGTGTGTCAAAATGTATGTTAACATAACGTTTTGACACACACTCTTTTTATTGGCTATACGCTATTGTGTACGGTTATACTTTACTTTCATTCCTACGACCTTTTTTATATATATACATTTGCCATTTTTGACTTATTTCATGTAATATTTTTGTAACACATACTACATTCGTGTTTAATAAACTAATTATTAGATATATACATTCAAAGAATAAAACCAGATTAATATTAATGTTAAGCAATTGTAACATGTTTGTAACACTAAACATTCATTTTTGCATCGTGAAAATTAAGCAAGCTATAAAAATGAGAAAGATTTTACTAAGTGTGATGTTGGCAATTGCAATACCAACACTGACATTTGCAAAAGAAAAGGAAGAAGAGAAAAAAGGAAGTGCAATCATTACCATCTATTCTGATTTGCACTCAGGATTCGGAACTGTGAACAACGACAGAGGTTTTAATTTGGACAGAGCTTATATTGGCTACCAGTATAAATTACCCCACAACCTTTTGATAAAGGCTGTTATGGACTTCGATCAGTCCGACGATGTTGACGACATTCAGAGAGTAGGCTTTATCAAAAACGCAATGGTATCTTGGAAACACGAAAGACTTACATTAAGCGGAGGTTTGATAAGCACCACACAGTTCAAGACTCAGGAAGATTTTTGGGGCAAACGCTATGTAATGAAATCATTCCAGGATGAATATAAGTTCGGTAGTAGTGCCGACCTCGCAGTATCTGCAGCATACAAGTTTAACGATATCTTCTCTGCAGATGTAATAGTGACAAACGGTGAAGGTTACAAGAAAGTACAGGTTGACGACGGTCTTCAGTACGGCGCAGGTCTGACACTCACCCCGGTAAAAGGATTTATGGTACGTGCATACGGTTCATACAACGAAGCCGGACAGAGCATAAAAGATGCGGCACAGAACAAAGACGAAGTAAAAGGAACTACAAACCTCGCATTCTTCGCAGGATATAAAAACTCTGCATTCTCTCTTGGAGCAGAATACAACTGGATGAAGAACACCAAGTTTGCCAATGGCAA
>CALUIE010000109.1 GCA_944320605.1 uncultured Phocaeicola sp.
TTAGAGATAACAGTCAAACCAGGTGTCTGTCCCTGCAATGCCTGATCGAAACTTGCAGTCGGAACATTTTCCAGTTTTTCACTCTTAACAGTGGATACAGATCCTGCAATAGTTCCCTTCTTACGTACACCGTAAGCCACTACAACTACCTCATCTATCAGTTCTGCATCTGATTTCAAACTCACGTTCAAAACACCGGTGGACGCATTTACCTTATGGCTCTGCGCTGCATAACCGATATAGGAGAATACCAAGGTTGCATCTGATGCACCTTTCACCTCTAAGCTATAGTTACCATCCATGTCGGTAACTACACCGTTAGTAGTTCCCTCCTGCAATATTGTCACTCCAATCAACGGTTCATTGTCTTCATGACTAACAACCGTTCCTTTTACCACAAAATTCTGGGCAAAGGCCGAGTGGAATGTAAATAATGCGAGAGAGATAAACAAAAGAATAAATCTTTTCATCTTCCGCTATTAAAAATTAAAAATTAAAAATTAAATGAATATTCATACCAGCCAACAGCATAAGACAAAATGCAATACCCTGTTTCCCTCCGAAAACGCGGCTTACATCTTATTATATATGCCATAAAAGTATAATGACTCAAGTATTGACAGGAACACCTTCCCGTAAACACTCAAAACAGATTTGTTTCCTAAAAAGAATCTCGCGATTTAACATTACGAAACACCATATCCCAATTATTAAAAAAAAGACAGCCTTTTAATTTAGTATCCATCTCTAATTTATCCTTATTTTTTAACCTTATATTTTTTAGAATGCGCAAAATTACAAAAGTATATTATAATATAAAATTTATCAATGAAGTTATTTACTTTCAAAACATAAGCAAAGATAAAGAACTAAAATCATAAACATTACATTTTGACACAAGAATAGAGATATTTTATCTCTTTTATCAAACATATACTATCAAAAAGTCCACACATATTACAAATTTATACAATCAGTTATATTTCAACCTAAAAGTATAAATATTGTTAACGCGTATATTTATAAAGTACATATACAAATAAGATAATTAAATTTTACTTTTCACAAAAAATTACATTTTGACATTTTGATTTTTCGAGTCAATCAGGATGCAAATATACGTACCGAAACCAGAACAACTTCAAAAAAAACGATTCTCAAAGATTCACTTATTATCTATTTAACACCCCAAACAAACATTTCACATTATAATGACACAAAACATAGAGAATAAACAACAAATATAAAGAAATAAATCATTATAAAGTCATTTATGTAAATCTAAAAAAGCATTTCACAACCTATAATTTAGAATAAAAATACCTCCGTTTTTCAAGCAAAATAAAATAATTCGGTGTTCCGGAGAAGACTTCAAGGCGTTTTGAAGAAAATGTTTCGGCGTTTAATATATTTTTCTCTACAAGAAAGAATATTTTTTCATGGTGATAACAGTTAACAAAGCGAGAAATTTTAACATTAGATAGACTTATACAAGCAAAAAGAAAAACCTGACAAGAATTAGCTATTAACATTTTTAACAAACGCAATCCAAATTGCACGAAATACAGGAATTATATTTTCATACATCACTGCGTTTATATTAGTTTTTGACACCAATTTCATATTTTTTGGAGACATAATGTCAAAACACATAAATCCGGCACTCTTATTTTATTTCATGGTAAATACATTATCTTTCTACAACATTATAAATTGCGGACACAAAGTTTTTGATACTGAACTTTAAATTCCGCAAGAAAAACATTATATTTGTAATTAAGTTGAATAAAAAACAATACGGCATGAAATACCCAATAGGAATACAGAGTTTCGACCAGATAATAAATGAAGGTTTTGTGTATATCGACAAGACAGACATGATATACTCATTGGCGAACGAAGGCAAGATTTATTTCCTGAGCAGACCAAGAAGGTTCGGGAAAAGCCTTCTCGTGTCAACACTGAAAAATTATTTTCTTGGAAGAAAGGAACTGTTCAGTGGACTTAAGATAGACAGCCTGGAAAAAGAATGGAACGTACATCCTGTATTCCATATTGATTTCAATGGCTCGGATTTCACCAAACAAGGTATCCTGGAAAACCGTATAAACAGTTACTTATCCGATTGGGAAAAACTATACTCATTAAATTCAAAAGATATAGACAAAGACCTTGGAAACCGCTTCATAAAAATACTCGAAGCCGCATACATACAGACAGGACAAAGAGCCGTGGTACTTATTGACGAATACGACAAACCTATACTGGACGTGCTTGATATAAATTCAGACTTAGAGGAGGAACACCGAAACATTCTGAAAGGTTTCTACTCTGTTTTCAAGGGAGCAGACGAGTACCTGCGCTTTGTTTTCCTGACAGGTGTCACGAAATTCTCACAGGTCAGTGTATTCAGCGGATTTAACCAGCCTTTCGACATCAGTATGCACTACAAATACGAAACGCTGTGCGGAATAACCCAAGAAGAGCTGGAAGGTACATTCGAGGAACCTATCAAGGAAATGGGAAAAATATACGGACGTTCGCCGGAGGAAATGAAGGAAATGCTGAAAGAACAATACGACGGATATCACTTCAGCAGAAACATGACAGACATTTATAACCCGTTCAGCCTGCTAAACGCGTTCGCCATGTTGGAGATTTCCAATTACTGGTTTAAAAGCGGAACACCGACATACCTTATAAGATTACTGTCGCACACGGATGAGAATATGAGCGACCTCACCGGCAAATACTATTCTACGGAAGAATTCATCGACTATAAGGCAAGTGTGGAAAAACCGCTGCCTATGATTTACCAGAGCGGTTATCTGACAATAAAGAAATTTGATGTGAAAAGAAACCGGTTTCTGTTGGATTATCCAAACAATGAAGTCAAAAAGGGATTCCTTTCTATTATAGCTTCAGACTACATGAAAGTGAATACAAATGTAGCATCATGGGCAAATGAAGCATCAATGATGTTGGAAGACGGCAGACTGGAAGACTTCAAGACCGGACTGACCTCATTCCTTGCGAGCATCCCCTATACCATGCGCCGAAAGGAGAACGAGAGAGAAAAGGAACGCTACTTCCACTATACGTTCTACCTGATTATGAAACTTATAAGCGTTTACACCGTATATACGGAGAAAGTACAAAGCCACGGACGGGTGGACTGTGTGATAGAAACCCAGGATTACGTGTATATATTCGAGTTCAAACTGGACGGAACGGCTGCCGAAGCCATGAAACAGATAGAGGACAAAGGCTATGCCAAAGAATATGCCTCCGACAAAAGAAAACTGTACAAGATTGCGGCGGTTTTCTCGTCGGAGACAGGAACCATAGAAGAATGGGAATGTATTAAACGCCCCAACAACTAACAACTAAAAACTCATCTATTTAATTGAGCAACATGAAATACCCAATAGGAATACAGAGTTTCGACCAGATAATAAATGAAGGTTTTGTGTATATCGACAAGACAGACATGATATACTCATTGGCGAACGAAGGCAAGATTTATTTCCTGAGCAGACCAAGAAGGTTCGGGAAAAGCCTTCTCGTGTCAACACTGAAAAATTATTTTCTTGGAAGAAAGGAACTGTTCAGTGGACTTAAGATAGACAGCCTGGAAAAAGAATGGAACGTACATCCTGTATTCCATATTGATTTCAATGGCTCGGATTTCACCAAACAAGGTATCCTGGAAAACCGTATAAACAGTTACTTATCCGATTGGGAAAAACTATACTCATTAAATTCAAAAGATATAGACAAAGACCTTGGAAACCGCTTCATAAAAATACTCGAAGCCGCATACATACAGACAGGACAAAGAGCCGTGGTACTTATTGACGAATACGACAAACCTATACTGGACGTGCTTGATATAAATTCAGACTTAGAGGAGGAACACCGAAACATTCTGAAAGGTTTCTACTCTGTTTTCAAGGGAGCAGACGAGTACCTGCGCTTTGTTTTCCTGACAGGTGTCACGAAATTCTCACAGGTCAGTGTATTCAGCGGATTTAACCAGCCTTTCGACATCAGTATGCACTACAAATACGAAACGCTGTGCGGAATAACCCAAGAAGAGCTGGAAGGTACATTCGAGGAACCTATCAAGGAAATGGGAAAAATATACGGACGTTCGCCGGAGGAAATGAAGGAAATGCTGAAAGAACAATACGACGGATATCACTTCAGCAGAAACATGACAGACATTTATAACCCGTTCAGCCTGCTAAACGCGTTCGCCATGTTGGAGATTTCCAATTACTGGTTTAAAAGCGGAACACCGACATACCTTATAAGATTACTGTCGCACACGGATGAGAATATGAGCGACCTCACCGGCAAATACTATTCTACGGAAGAATTCATCGACTATAAGGCAAGTGTGGAAAAACCGCTGCCTATGATTTACCAGAGCGGTTATCTGACAATAAAGAAATTTGATGTGAAAAGAAACCGGTTTCTGTTGGATTATCCAAACAATGAAGTCAAAAAGGGATTCCTTTCTATTATAGCTTCAGACTACATGAAAGTGAATACAAATGTAGCATCATGGGCAAATGAAGCATCAATGATGTTGGAAGACGGCAGACTGGAAGACTTCAAGACCGGACTGACCTCATTCCTTGCGAGCATCCCCTATACCATGCGCCGAAAGGAGAACGAGAGAGAAAAGGAACGCTACTTCCACTATACGTTCTACCTGATTATGAAACTTATAAGCGTTTACACCGTATATACGGAGAAAGTACAAAGCCACGGACGGGTGGACTGTGTGATAGAAACCCAGGATTACGTGTATATATTCGAGTTCAAACTGGACGGAACGGCTGCCGAAGCCATGAAACAGATAGAGGACAAAGGATATGCAAAAGAATACGCCTCCGACAAAAGAAAACTGTACAAGATTGCGGCTGTATTCTCGTCGGAGACAGGCACCATAGAGGAATGGATTACAAATAAGGATTGACTAATCCTGGTTAACCTGCGTTACAAGAACCTTGTCAATCCTTGCGCCGTCCATATCGACGACTTCGAAATTGAACCCGTTCCACTGAAGAGTTTCCCCGCTTTGTGGCACGTGCTGCAAATGCTGGAGTATAAGTCCGCCAAGGGTATGGAAATCTGATTTTTCAAACAGCTCTGGACGGTTGAAATAATTAAGGAAATCGTACATAGGACACTGACCGTCAATCAGCCATCCTTCATTGTTTACTCTCTTGATAATATCCGGCTCATCGTCAGCATCATCTACTGTTCCCACAAGTCCTTCCAAAATATCCTTCAAAGTGATAATACCCGTACATGTTCCAAACTCATCGCATACAAGGGCACGGCTTATTTTCTTCATCTTCATCTGTTCAAGAACCTTATATACATTCATGTTTTCATGGAAGAATACCGCATCCTGAGTCAAAGAAACAAGGTTAAAATCATCTTCATGCAAATGCAATACCAAATCCTTGAGTTGAATCACCCCTTTTACATGATCCAAATCGCCATCCGCTATAGGATAAAACTCATAAAGGTTGTCACTAATTATATTCTTTACATCTTCCACGTTCATATCCGTGTCCAACCATACTATATCCGACTTATGTGTCATTATAGAACTTACTTTAAGATCGCCTAACAGAAACACACGCTGCATTATATCCTGCTCAACCGGCTGAACCTCACCGTCTTCAGTACCTTCCTTAATGATTGACTTGATTTCTTCTTCTGTAACTTTATTGTCCTCTTCCTTTATTCCAAGAAGATTGAATATTAATTCCGTACTCTTGGCAAGCAACCAGACAAAAGGCAATGCGATTACAGACAGCACATTCATTGGCTGAGCCATGACTTTTGCAGCCTTTTCAGCCATACTCATTCCAATACGTTTGGGAACAAGTTCACCGAAGATAATAGTAAGATATGTAACTACAACAACGATAATTCCCTGTGCAAGGCCAAAAGCATACGAGGATGAAACGCCCCATGATTTCATGGCTTCTGTCAGGTCAACTGCAATCTGGTTTCCCGAATAAATACCGGTAAGAATTCCTATAAGAGTTATTCCTATCTGTACCGTAGATAGAAATCTGTCCGGCTCGTTTGCCAACTTCAAAGCTGTTTTGGCAGATTTGTTCCCGTTTTTAGCGTCAGTGGAAAGACGTGATTTACGGGCTGATATGAGTGCCACCTCGGACATTGCGAAAACTCCATTAAGCAATATCAACCCGA
>CALUIE010000110.1 GCA_944320605.1 uncultured Phocaeicola sp.
ATTAATAATCTCACTCCTATGAGAAAGTTTATTATAACCCTTAATTTATGGTTGCTGGGCTGCATTTCCATGCTAGCCCAGCAACCAGCATGGGTAACATCGCATCCAACGGATGACAATTCCTATATCGGTATCGGTTTTGCTCCATTGAAAGACCATGATTACATTAAAAAGGCAACACAAAATGCACTGAATGATATAGCATTGCAGATTGCCACAAAAATAGAATCAAATTCTTTCATGCACACTGTTGACATAGACGGTAAATCCAGAGAACTGTTTGAGGATAAAATAAAAAGTTCCGTGGTTTCGTATTTGGAAGGCCAGAAATTGGTGGACAGCTATCAGAATGACCGTAATTATTATGTATATTATTCACTGAACAAAGCAGCCTATGAAAGTACGATCCAAAAGCATAAACGTAATGCTATCAGCACCGGTCTGGATTACTACAACAAAGCCATGCAAGCGATGGATGCCAACAGCCTGGTTAATGCTGTCCAACTGCTTGGAAAAGGATTGGAGGCTGTTACACCATGGCTGTTCATGGACTTGACCACTACAGTAAACGGTAGCCGTTTCAATGTTCCTGCAGAACTGTACAATGCCTATCTACATGTATTTGATGGACTTACTATCACAGTAAATCAATTGAATATTGAAGGAGAAGCATTCAAACCAATAAAGACACCTATTGCCGGTTGTCTCTCAAAAAACGGTTCAGTTATACAGAACGTCAAGCTAAAAGCCGAGTTTGTAAAAGGTTCGGGAGATATAACACCGCCGGTAGCAACAGATTATAATGGCACATCAGAGTTCTACGTAACTAACATTACCTCAAAGGCATCAGTCCAAGAGATACGCATTTCCATTGACGATTCCTTTATAGTTGATCTGCCTGTTTCCTACCGACAATTGATAAAAAGTCAATCATGGCCATCTGCCAAAACCACTATCACAATAGCTCCACAACAGGTTACTGCTTACTTGAATGTAAGCAACAGTGACTTGTCATCATGCGAAAGACAGATAGTATCAATATTGGCCAATCAACACTTCACAATGACCGAAGATCCGGACAACGCCACACTTTTCATCGACTTATCTACGACTTTAGAATTAGGAGGAGTCGTTGCAAGCGATATGTATGATCTGAACGAATGCTTATGTGGACTTGTACTTAAAATATATGACAATAAAAGTACATCACTCCTACTTAATTATGTAGTTGACAGAGTCCGTGTTCTTTCACCTGTAAATAAGACCCCGGAACAGACAGAAATGATGTGTGTACGTGAGCTTATGAAGCGAGTTAAACGTGAATTACCAAAAAAAATCAAAGGTCTGGTATTGAACTGATCAGATCTGATATTTTAACCATTTATATTTAACGTCATGAAACTGTATATTTATTCTTTGACATTACTTATGTCAATATCTTTATTCGCCACGTCATGCAAATCAAGCAAGGATATGGCAAAGAAATCTCCTATAAAAACTTATGTACAGCCATGTTATGATTTAGTACAATCAGACACTATCATGAGAACTTGGGCTATGGGACGCTCTGATTCCGAAACATCTGCAAGAAAGAAAGCTATGACAATGGCTTATGCAGACTTAGCAGGAATGCTGGAAAAGACAGTAGGTTCAATGATTGAGGAGTACAGCGCTATTTTGTCAGAAGGAAAACAAGCCGCATCAAAAGAACTTTTATTACAAAAAACAGTAACAACCAGTAACAGGGTTGTCAAAGGAGGCAGAATTATTTGTGACCAATGGACTAATGACGAATCAACCGGACAGTACACAAACTATATTGTCATGGAAATATCGCCAGACACATACATTCGTATATTAAGTGATGAAATGAAAAAAGCTGGAAATAGCGTGGATGATGCTCTCCTAAAAGAATTATTCATAAAACATATTAATTCAGGAAAGAAATAATATTCATTAAATTACATCTTATGAATAGGCTGTCTCATTGAGATGGCCTATTTTTATGAAGTTTCACTTAAACAAAGCTATAATAAAATAAATAAAAGTATGACGATATATATACAAAAAAATGCCGGTACATACATTATAGCAGTACCGGCATATACCAAATATTTAAATTAATGAATAATACCAAGTTTTGATGATGATACAAAGTCTATTATCATATCAATATACTCGCTACCAGGAACTTGTTCCTTTATTCTGATCAAGGCATCGTGCTGTGATGTGTTTGCCTTATAAAGAATTCTGTAAGCCTGAGCAATGTGCTTGATCTGTGTTTCAGGAAATCCTTCATGCTCCAACACATGAGTATTGATGCTATAGAATGATATTGGCTCATGAGCCGCAACTATAAATGGAGGTATATCTTTTGTAAAACGACAACCGCCCTGAACTATAGAATAACTGCCCAGACGGGTATTTCCCTGCATCAGGACATTCGAAGTAAGTATTGCACGGTCGAAAATCTTACAGTTACCAGATACTTGCGAACCGTTTCCTATAATACATTCGTTGCCAATCTCTACATCATGCGAAATACGTACTCCCTGCATGATGAAATTACCGTCACCCACTACTGTATCATGAGTAGAATGGGTACCCCGTGTAATGACAGCATTTTCACGAATCACATTATTATCACCTATTCTTACCAATGTTTCTTCACCAGTATAACAAAAATCCTGAGGTACGGCAGCTATCACCGCTCCCTGATACACAGTGTTACCATTGCCCATACGAGTACCACTCATAAGACTTACATATGGCATTATCACATTGTTATCGCCTATCTCGACATTTTTGTCGATATAGGCAAACGGATGCACTGTTACGTTGTTGCCCAACTTTGCAGAAGGATCAACATAAGCTAAAGGACTAATCATGTGTTTATCTGTTTTTAAGGTTAATTATTCACGTCCGCCACCCAGTGCGCTATACAGGTTTATAACAGCCTGAATGCGCTGGAAATTATCAGAAACTTCTGTCAATTCCGCACTCAAAAGGTTCTGCTGTGCAGTAAGAATCTCAAGATATGTAGCCTCAGCACTTTGGAATAGAGCTTTTGTGTATGTCACGGCTTTTTCAAGTTGCTCTACCCTACCGCGATCTTCTATCAGTTTCTTGTCAACTGTCTCATACAGACACAAGGCATTGCTGACTTCCTGACCTGCTTCAAGAATAGTCTGCTGATAGTTCATGCGGGCTATCTCTTCTTCTGCTTTCGAAACTTTCAGGTTTGCCACCAGCTTGCCATGATTAAATATAGGCTGCGTCAGAGAAGCCAAAGCCTGGAACATAAACTGTGCAGGATTTATTGGAGTTGACTCATCGAATGTCCATCCTGCAGTACCCCCAATAGTAATGCTAGGATAGAAAGCCGAACGAGCCTGATTTGTCGTATAATATGCACTTGCAAGTGTCATTTCTGCAATCTTCACATCAGGACGGTTTTCCAACAGCTGCAATGGCACTCCGGCTGTCAATTCTTCAGGCATAACCTGATCGGCAAGTTTGCCTCTTTCTATTGCCTGCGGAGCTTTTGCAAGAAGTACAGCCAATGAATTTTCAGTCTCACGAACCTGACGTTTCAAGTCAAGCAATGAAGCCTCAACCTGATGACTGGCAGCACGCATCTGAGTGACAGCTGCCTCATTTACATATCCGGCCAACTTCATAGCCTCCATTGCACGTACATTCTCTTTGTAGATAGCAGCCGTTTCTGTAGTGATTTCCACCTGACGGTCAAGCATCAACAATGTATAATATACGTTTGCAATGCCACAAATAATCTGAGAACGAACAGCCTGCTGGGCGTACTGACTCTGCAAAAATACAGCCTGCTGTCCACGTTTAGCATTAAGTATCTTACCGAAAAGGTCTATTTCCCAGCTCGCAGCTACAGGCAACTGGTAAGCTTTTACCATATCGCCACCTCCCATGGTAGTCATTGTACCCTGAGGAGCAAGATTAATTGAAGGCAGGTAAGACAAACGGGCAGAAGTAAGCATTACTTTAGCTTCCTTCACACGAAGCACAGCTGCCTGCATATCAACATTGTTTTGAAGTCCTTCTTCAATCAATGCCTGAAGTTTTGCATCCTTAAACACTTCCTTCCAAGGTAAGTTACCCATATTTGTAGTGTCTGATACCAATGTATCATTAGCCGCAACAGGATCTCTATAAATACCAGAAGCATCAATAGTGTCAGGACGGTCGTAAGCTTTATAAATGTGACAACTGCTCAAAGCAGCAGCTGCACACATTGTCAATATGATTTGTTTCTTCATTATAGTCTTAATTATTTAGTATGAGAATATTGTTCAATTTCAGCTTCCACTTCGCTTTCATCCAAGCTATCCCATTCGATAGGCTTGAATTTCTCCTGAAGCCACTGGAATATTACGAACAATACCGGAACAATGAATATCTGGAATATCATACCTATCAACATACCACCAATGGCAGAAGCACCAAGTGTACGGTTACCATGTGCACCTACACCTACAGCAAGCATCAACGGGATAAGTCCGACAATCATTGCAAGTGATGTCATAAGGATAGGACGCAGACGGGCAGAAGCACCAAGCACAGCCGCCCATGCAATACCCATACCCTGCTTACGGCGGTCGAGGGCGAACTCAACGATAAGGATTGCATTCTTAGCCAACAATCCCATAAGCATGATAAGAGCAATCTGCATATAAATGTCATTTGACATTGTACCAATTATCATCTTTAATGCAGGTATGCTACCCAAAGCACTGAAACCGTTTACGAACAGGAAGCTTCCCAACAAACCGGCAGGAACTGAAAGCAATACGGCCAACGGCAATATATAACTTTCGTATTGGGCACTCAACAGCAAATATACAAAGACAAAACACAAAACGAAGATAATGGCAGTTGTACCACCACTGGTTTCGGCTTCCTCACGGGCCATACCTCCAAGTTCATAACCGAAACCTGTAGGAAGGTTTTCTTTTGCAACCTCGGCTATAGCCTGAAGTGCCTGACCAGAAGTATAACCTGATGCAGGTGCAACCATCACCTTAATAGAAGTATAAAGGTTGAAACGGCTGATGACGTCAGGTCCGTATATTTTCTTCAAAGATACAAACTGAGTAATAGGAGCCATCTCGTTTCCATTACGTATTTTTATACGGTTCAATGATTCCATATTCTTTGTAGCTTCCGGAGATGCCTGTATCATTACACGGTACATCTTACCGAAACTGTTGAAGTTTGAAGCATATAAACCTCCAAAATATCCCTGCATGGTAATCAAAATATCCCTTGGACTTATACCTGCTTTCTTACATGCAGCAGCATCAATATCCAACATGTATTGTGGAAAACTTGGGTTAAATGTAGTCTGTGCAGAGTTAATTTCCGGACGTTGCTTCAATGCGTCCATATAGCTATGTACTACATCATTAAACTTGTTAAGATCACCACCTGTTCTATCGAGCATGTTCAATTCTATATCACTTGAAGCCGAATATCCAGGAATCATAGGTGGTGTAAAGAACAATACCTGAGCATCTTTAATAATTTTTTGTGCACGCATGAACAATGTTCCTACTACTACACTTGAATTTTGCATCAAGGAACGTTCTTCCCAGTCTTTAAGTTTGATGATCACAGAACCGTATGAAGGACCCTGTCCACCGATAAATCCGAAACCGGAAACAATAGTTCTTGAACTTACAGCAGGTTCTGCAGCAATCAGGCTATCAACCTTATCCATGATTTCCATCGCACGTTCCTGTGATGTACCAGGAGGAAGTGTCACTGCACCCATAATAGTACCTGTATCTTCTGTAGGCACCATTCCTGTAGGAGTAGTGTTCATGAAGAATACCAATAATACTATAGAAACAGCTACCAGTCCCATAGAGAACCATTTCTTATGTATAAAGAATACAACACGCTTCTTATAACTGCTCAACAAAGAATCGTATGCAGCATTGAAGGATGTATGGAAACGGTCTATCATAGACATTTTCTTCTCGCCATGTTCAGCCTTGTGAGGTTTCAAGAATAATGCACACAATGCCGGTGACAGAGTCAACGCATTCAATGCTGAGAAACCGATTGAAATAGCCATTGTCAAACCGAACTGACGATAGAAAGTACCGGCAGTACCACCCATGAAACTAAC
>CALUIE010000111.1 GCA_944320605.1 uncultured Phocaeicola sp.
GGACCACCATCAGCCGACATAATGAACACATCCTGATTACCATAACGGTCGCTTGCAAAAGCTATTTGCTTACCGTCCGGTGACCATACCGGGTCCGATTCATACGACTCCTGTGTAGTAAGCTGAACAGCCTTTCCACCGTCTGAACTAACTTTATACACATCTCCCTTATAGCAGAAAACCACAGACTTACCATCGGGTGATATGCGCACATCACGCATCCATAGAGGATTAATACTTGCAGCCTGAACAGTCAAAGCCCCGGCACCAAGTATAAGCATTAGAATATTCTTTCTCATCATTCAAATATTATATTTCAGTTCTATATTATTTTGTATCAACAAATATTTTTAATCTTTATAAATTTCCATTCTCTAATTATCTTATCCAGCCTGTATGCTCGTTATCTCCTGCAGTTCCCTTACAGCCGACTGCACATCTTTTATATCTTTGATAATCATACTACGCTTTCCGTTCTGTTCCCTGAGATTACACTGTCGCGGATATCTCGACATATAACCGATAATCTTGCCAAAAGCCTCGCTCTGGTAATACGGACTGTCAGGATTGCTTACGAAGAAGAGTGTCATACGTCCTGACTTCAGGAATATCTTCTCTATGCCGAGACATTTTGCGATACGTCTTAACGGAACTATACGTATGAGTTCCTCGCCTTCCGGTGGAATTGTTCCAAAACGGTCAATCAGACGTGATTTGAAATCTTCCACATCTTTGTCAAGTTCTAATTTGTCAAGTTCACGATAAAGCAACATTCTTTCGCTGCTGCTCGGTATATATTCATTAGGGAACAGCAATTCAAGGTCACTTTCTACAGTACACTCGTCAACAAATCCCTCACCGCTCAAGACTTCATCGCCTGCCTTTACCTCATCTGCATAAAGTTCTGAGAATTCATCGTTCTTAAGTTCCGTAACAGCCTCAGCCAATATTTTCTGATATGTCTCATATCCGAGGTCAGCAATAAAACCACTCTGCTCTGCTCCAAGCATATTCCCTGCTCCCCGGATATCGAGATCCTGCATGGCAATATGGATACCACTGCCCAAATCGCTGAAATTCTCAATAGCCTGAAGTCTGCGACGCGCTTCAGGATTAAGTGAAGTCAACGGCGGAGCAAGAAGATAACAGAAAGCCTTCTTGTTACTTCTACCTACGCGTCCACGCATCTGATGCAAATCACTCAAACCAAAGTTCTGCGCCTGGTTTATAATTATAGTGTTGGCATTAGGTATATCTATTCCGCTTTCAATTATAGTAGTAGCCAAAAGCACGTCATAATCGTAGTTCACGAAATCAAAGATTACCTTTTCAAGTTCCTCCGGCTGCATTTGTCCATGCCCTATACATACCCTACAGTCCGGAATATTCCTCAATATCATGGCTTTCAGGTCTAAAAGGTTCTGTATGCGATTGTTCACAAAGAAAACCTGACCGTTACGGCTCATCTCGAAGTTTATGGCTTCGGTTATGATTTCCTCATTAAAAGTATGTACCTCGGTCTGTATAGGATACCTATTGGGAGGAGGTGTCTGAATTACGGAAAGATCTCTTGCCCCCATAAGCGAGAACTGGAGTGTTCGCGGTATAGGTGTAGCAGTCATAGTAAGTGTATCAACATTTACCTTTATCTGACGGAGTTTTTCCTTCACGCTTACACCGAACTTCTGTTCCTCGTCGATGATAAGCAATCCCAAATCCTTGAAATTCACATTCTTGCCTATTATTTTATGAGTTCCAATCAGGATATTTACCTGCCCGTCTGCCAATTCTTTCAATATCCGGTTTGTGTCCTTGGCCGTACGCGCACGACTCAGATACTCAACTTTACAAGGCAAGCCTTCAAGTCGTTTTTTGAAAGTCTGGAAATGCTGGTATGCAAGGACGGTTGTAGGAACCAGTACCGCGACCTGTTTATTATCGGCAACAGCCTTGAATGCCGCCCTTACTGCAACTTCCGTCTTTCCGAAACCTACGTCACCGCATACAAGTCTGTCCATAGGGCGGTCGCTCTCCATATCGGCTTTCACATCCTGCGTTGCTTTCGACTGGTCCGGGGTGTCTTCATATAGGAACGATGCTTCCAACTCATGCTGCAGGAAACTGTCAGGACTGTACTTGAACCCCTTTTCCTGTTTTCGCTGCGAATAAAGTTTTATCAAATCGCGCGCAATGTCCTTTATCTTGGTTTTGGTACGTTCCTTTATCTTCTCCCACGCACCTGTTCCAAGTTTGCTTATCCTTGGCGGTTCTCCTTCCTTTCCTTTATATTTGGAGATTTTATGAAGCGAATGTATGGAAACAAACACCACGTCATCATTCTGATAAACCAATTTGATGACTTCCTGCGTAGTGTTTCCGTTAGGCACACGCACTAAACCTGCAAAACGCCCTATACCATGGTCTATATGGACTACATAATCCCCTGGTTCAAACTGGTTCAGTTCTTTCAGTGAAAGCGCGACTTTTCCGCTACGTGCCTTGTCGCTGCGTAGGTTGTACTTATGAAAACGGTCGAATATCTGATGGTCGGTAAATATGCACAAACGCATTGTATGGTCCACAAACCCCTCATGCAATGTACGGTCAACCGGTTCAAACACTATATTTTCTCCCCTTTCCTTGAATATATCCTTAAGTCGGTCTGTTTGTTTAGAACTGTCTGAACATATATAAACCTTATACCCTCTCTGTATGAAATCATTTAGAGAAGACGATACCATATCAAAATTTTTATGGAAAATAGGTTGGACAGAAGTCTCAAACTTCAATTTGGACTGAGGTGTACCGACAGGTTTTGCGCCGAAATCTACTCTTCGGAAATTCAGTGCTTTAGATGTAAAGTCTGTACCTTCGATAATAGCCTTACGTATATCAGGAAGTTTGTTATCATCTCCTTCTGTTGCCAATATAGCCTGAGGAGACAAAACCTCTTCATGTATTGCCTGTATTCTTTCATGTATCCATAACAGGTCTTTCACACACAACACAGAATCGAATGGCAGAAAATCCAGAAACATAACAGACTCTCCAGCCACACCGGTCAGTTCAGGAACTATATCAACAGACAATCTCTTTTCCTTAGACAATTGACTCTCAACTTCGAAGGTTCTTATGCTGTCTATTTCATCGCCGAAAAAGTCTATACGGAAAGGATATTCGGATGCAAAGGAAAACACATCCATAATACTTCCTCGAGTGGCAAACTGTCCAGGCTCATAAACATAATCAACATGTTCAAATCCCAAATCGGCCAGCCTTGTAACAATAGTATCAGTTTCAATATTTTGACCGACTTTCAGGGAAAGAGTCTTGTCATTAAGAAGTTTCTTCGACACTACTTTTTCTGCCAACGCCTCAGGATATGTGACTACAGTAACCGGATTTTTCCTTTCAAGCCTGCTCAACACTTCTGTACGCAATATCTCGTTTGCTGCATCTTTCTGACCATACTTGATAGCACGTCTGTAAGACGAAGGGAAAAACAAGATGTCGGCATCTCCATTGGCTTGCACCATATCGTGATAAAAATATCCGGCTTCTTCGGCATCGTTAAGAATAAATACATAAACCAACGGATAATCCTTTACAAAGGAAGAAAAGAACAATGAAGTACAAGAAGCATGTACCCCTTCAAGATAGATAGTCTTTATGCTGCTGTTGCCCAATACGGTGGCTAATCCTTTTGTATTAGGATGGGCACCGTACGTTTTTTGTAATTCTGAAATTGTCATTGTTGTGAAAATAGTTCGTGCAAAATTACAAAAAAGTTGTTATTTTTGCACTTGTAGTCCAAATAATGAAATAAGAGTATGTACACCGAAATAAAAAAACTACTTCTTAACCATAAATTAGGAGAAGCATTGGAGAAACTTACCGAATCCGCTTCAGCTACAGACTGCTGGCAGATTAAGTCGGAAATAGATAATCTGAAAACGACATACGGCTTCATGTTGCAATATGCGGCACAGGGAGTAAACGATCCGGAAAGGAAAGACCTATACAGCCAATTGATAAAAACAGCATTCTCCATTAACGACAAAATAAATCTGCAAACAAGGCTTGAAAGCAACAACTCGTATTTGTCGCGTAAGTATCTGAGCAACAAAAGGGTTCCTATGCATTCATTCCAGGAAATACGTATCATGCTTGAAGGACAGCAAGACGAATTGAATATTTCCGGAATTTTAGAAACAGATAACAAAACCGACAAGATAAAAGACATACTCAAAAGGCAACAATTAACAGAAGACGAGCTGTTCAACAAAATATGGCTCCCTGTTTCATGGACAAATGAAGAATATAAAGACGCGATTTCTATTGCCGATTCACCTATAGTGTCTGATAATGTAAAAGTACTGATGGCGTCTGCCGCATGTTTGAGTCTGATGAATATTCTTGACCCTAACAAGTTCAGACTATTAATACATCTGTACATGAACTGCAAGAATCCGGCTATTTCGCTGCGTGCCATGGCCGGTATCATTATTTGCCTTCACCTGATGGAAGATCAGTTTGAACTGTCATATCCTAATCTTTATGACGAACTGGCATTGATGAAAGATATTCCTGATTTTTATGATGATTTTTATACCACACTTCTGCAACTCATTCTTTCGTTTGAAACAGAGAATATCGACAAAAAAATGAAAGACGAAATTATACCGTCAATCATGAATTCACAGAACATGACTGAACCTGTAAAAGACTTGTCGGAAATGAATATAGAGGATTTTACAGAGCTTAATCCACAATGGAGAGAAAGTATAGAAAAAATCAAGAACCAGGTAAAAGAACTGGAATCATTGCGTCAGGAAGGAGCGGACACAAACATGTACACATTCTCTCAACTGAAGAAATATCCGTTCTTCTACGAACCGGCCCACTGGTTCTACCTGTTCGGAACAGAAGTACCGGATATATATGAGATGCAGACAAATCAGACAAACAATTTCGCCCCTTTTATAGAGACATTGAAAAAATCGACCGATATGTGCAATTCTGACAGATTCTCGCTATGTCTGACATTTAAGAATATGCCCGAATTACCTTTGGAAGCTCTCAATTCAGGACTGTCAGCACAAAACCAAATGCTTTTGGATGAACAGGGAGTAAACAGCTACAAGAACAAAAGAAGAATTGAAAGCCGTCATTTCATACAAGAGTTATACCGTTTCTGCAAACTATGGGGAAACGAAAAAGACAGAATAGACATATTCAACGATGACCTGACTATTTGGGAAAGTGACCAGATACACAATTTCCTGATAGAAGACAATAAACTGAAAACACTTGCCGACTATCTGTTTGCAAAAGATTTTATAAGTGGTGCTGTGGAACTTTATAGCGACACGGTAAAAGATACCCCTACAGACTTTGAGACATATCAGAAAATGGGATACGGCTATATAAAATTAGGTCATTACGAAATGGCAATAAAATGTCTGGAAACAGCAAACATGCTTGATCCCGATAATGAATGGACGCTAAAGAATCTGGCTCTATCGTATAAAAAAGAAAAAAGATATGATGACGCACTTGGTTGTTTAATTGAAGCTGAAACGATAAATCCTGACAATATAAATATAAGCAAACAAATAGGACAGCTTCTAATAAAGCAAGAAAAATATGAGGAAGCTATGAAATATCTTTATAAAGTAGAATTTTATAGCGAAGAAAAAACTTCTGCACTA
This sequence comes from uncultured Phocaeicola sp., assembly GCA_944320605.1. Taxonomy (GTDB): domain Bacteria; phylum Bacteroidota; class Bacteroidia; order Bacteroidales; family Bacteroidaceae; genus Phocaeicola. Next base: position 5,712 of record CALUIE010000111.1, read on the forward strand.
AGGCCTATTGCATGGTGTCACTTTATGACAGGAAAATACAACGAGGCAATTAAGGTTTATAACAAAATCATAGAAATGCCCGTAAATTCAGCTGATGACTGGATGAACATGGGGCATGTACTAACAGTAACCAATGATATTGCAAACGGTATAAAATTCTATAAAAAAGCAAATGAGCTGGCAACAGCCAAACGCCCGTTCAACGAAATGTTTGCAAACGATATTGATATACTTTTATCTAAAGGAGTTCCGGAAGAAATAATATATATGATACCGGATATGGTAAACATATAAAAAACAGATGGCGTGCATTATTCAGGGATATTCAGTAAATGTCCTTAAAATATATGATGGCATATGAAGATGATATAACATAATCACTCCATATGCCATT
>CALUIE010000112.1 GCA_944320605.1 uncultured Phocaeicola sp.
CTTTCCATCACACATTAATTTATATGTGACGCTTGTACTACATTACGTCTGTTTATCTAAAATCTTTCAAAGAACTTAACTCTCGCTTTAGCAGCGAAAGCGTTTGCAAAGTTAAAGGCTTTATTTTTAATAACCAAACTTTTTCGAAAGTTTTTTTTTTGAAAAAGTTTTTTCTCCCTGAAAATCAAGACTCTCTTTCTCGCTCCCTTGCCACAACAAGGGAAGATACTAAAAAGGATTTTCAAACCAATCACAAAGCATCCAACATGTCAACTCAAACACTCTCACTCTCGAAAGCGGATGCAAAGGTACAGACTTTTTTCATTCCTGCAATAGTTTAAAACGACTTTTTTTCAAAAAAACATCTCTTTTATCATAATACGCTGTAAATCAAAATAAAAAAATAATTGAAAAAGTAATTGGATATAAAAGACATATAGAATGATAAAATTTACACACATTATTTATAATAAATAAAAAAGGTCATACCTGTATCACACAGACACGACCTCTGGAAAGAAAGAGAGTGTTTTTATTAATTTAATAATTTAGCATAATCATTACTATGCCATATCTTCAAGAGTAAAAACAGAACTTATCTCATTAAAGAAATCATGTGATATATCTTGAAGATTTTCTATAGCTTCATTTTCTGTTTCACCATAAGCACAACATTGATTGTAATCTAACAAGTAAGCATAAAACTCACCATTTGGCAAACTTTCTATTACATAATTAACTTCATTCATATTCAGTCCATTTTTTAAGACAATGCAAAATTAATCACGCCGTATTACAATCAGAATAACAAGATATTACGATGTTATTAATTTAAATCATCACTTTGTTTCTTTACTGCGAAACACCTCTATCAAGAAAGCTACAATCATACCTAATCCACCACCCAACAAAGTACTGGCACCATATATAATTGAAGCAGTTTCTCTAACTTGCCTATTTGCATCAGACATCCAATACTCAGATAAGGAATTGCATATAATGATATATCCAATCAAAATACCTAATCCTAAACCAATCAACAGACATCCAAGGCGAAGTGCTGAATAATAAGAAGACATATTAAGTCCATTAAACTTTCCCTCTGTCAATGAATTTTCAGAGAGCTTGTCTATCAACATCTGACGTTCCTTTTTTCCTACAAACAATTCGAACAACTTGTAAATTGTTCCGAAAACAATGGCAACATTAGCCACAATCATTAATTCTTCCATAAATGTGATATTTAAATATAAAAAATTTCTTCCTTTGTCATATTAGACGACAGTTCAAGCTAAAGGTTACAATATAGTTACTACAAAAAAGGAAAAAATATACCAGATGTAACCTTAAGACAGTTCTTGCGTCTAAATAAACAAATGAAAAATGAAGAGTTAAATATTATAACAAGAATATTGTCAGGAAAAACAGATGAATTCACGTATTTTCTTGACACATACGGACAACAAGTATATAGTCTTATTGTCCGAATTGTCAGATCAGAAGTAGATGCCGAAGAACTGACACAAGACACATTCATGAAATGTTTTGAAAACCTTTCGTCATTTAACGCAAAAAGCAGTTTCTCCACATGGCTCTACCGTATAACATACAATACAGCAATATCATTCACCAGAAAAAAAGAACCAGAGGTAAACGTATATGACGAAAAGATATGGAACACCATATCTGATACAGAAATAGACGAGACAATGAATGATGAGTCGGAAGAAAACATCTATAAACTACATAAAGCATTGGCAATGTTACCACCTGACGAGAGAGCATTGATAACATTATTCTACGAACAGGATAAAACAATTAAGGAAATACAGCAGATAATAAACGCAAAAGAGAGTTTTATAAAAGTAAAACTACACAGAATCAGGAAGAAGCTATATATTCTAATGAAGAAAGAGGAGGAACTATAATGGGAAAAACTATAAATTCAGATAATTTCAGAGTTGAAAACACAGACAGATGTATCAAAAAAGCTGTTGGAATGCAGCAAAAATTCCATTTGCCAAGCAACTTCAGTTATAAAATGATGAAAAAAATAAACGAAAAGATCCTGCTTGAAGAAAAACGACGTGAGAAAAGGATCTTCGTTGCCATAATCATTACATCACTGTTAATGCTTACATCATGTATATTAATCATTATAAATTATACAAGTATAACATTGACAGATATAACCAACAGGATTTCGAATGCTTCAATTCCATCTGAAACATTGTTCTATCTGCCAATGCTGATTTCCCTGCCATTATTATCCGGATTCAATTTTTGGCTTAGAAAGAAATACGGGCACCTCATAAGGCGTTGAAATTCAAGCTATACCCAACAGTTCTATTTCAAAAATCAGTGTCGAAAATCCAGGTATAGGTCCAGACGTGCGTGTTCCATATCCCAGATTATATGGGATATAAACCATCCATCTGTCGCCCACATGCATAAGTTTCAAAGCTATGCGCCAGCCGTCAATCACATCCGTAAGCCTCATAGCCTCAGGGCAACTACGCTTCCATGAATTATCAAACTCCCTGCCGTTGATAAGCGTTCCACGATAATGCACGGTAACTATACTTCTGTCAACAGGCGAAACCTTACCGTCACCACTGTTGATAACTTTATAAAGGATACCGGAAGGATGAGTTACTACACCTTCTTCCGCAGATATTTCCTTCAGAAATTCCTGATTCTTTATCTTATACTCTTCTTTTTTTGCCATAAATACGTTTTTTGTTCTGTACAAAGATATAAACAGAGAAGTAAATACAAAAAAAATCGGAGGACAAGATACGTTAATACCCCGTCCTCCGAACACTATTTATTTTTCAAATATTATTTTCTGTAATTCAGAAGTTCTTCAGCACTGAATTTGCGGATGAAATTGAAATGCTTTTCAACTTCTGACTCGGCATAGTTGACATATACGTTAAGTGACTGAGCGAATAGTTCAGGAGCCTTTGTAGCGTCCTGCAGCAACAAATGACTCATTACGCACACAGCAGACATTTCGTACAGACGACGTGAAACGAAATCAAGCAATTCCTGGTTCATGGCTTCCTTCACAGCATTAGTACAAGCCTCAAGTTTACGGGTCATGTCCTTAATTCTGTTCATATAACCTTCGAATTCAGGGGCACAAGGAATAAGTTCATATTCATGAAGAGTAGCTGCGTATGCACCGTTTGTTACATAACGGATAGCAGCAACTGTCTGCAACTGAGTAGTTCCTTCGTAGATACTTGTGATACGTGCATCACGATAAATACGCTGACATGCATATTCCATCATGAAACCGGAACCACCGTGTACCTGAATACAATCGTATGCATTCTGGTTGGCATATTCAGAGTTCATACCTTTAGCCAGCGGAGTGAAACTGTCGGCCAACTTAGCATATTTCTTCTGTTCCTGACGTTCTTCCGGAGTAAGTTTACGTTCGCGGGCAATATCATCAAGAGCCTTATAGATATCCACATAACGTGCAGTCTGATACAAAAGGGCACGACCGGCATCAAGTTTAGCCTTGATAGTAGCCAGCATATCATATACAGCAGGGAATTCGATGATAGCCTTACCGAACTGCTTACGTTCCTTAGCGTATGCCAAAGCCTCATTATATGCAGCCTGGCTCAAACCAACAGACTGAGCAGCAATACCAAGACGGGCACCGTTCATAAGTGCCATAACATACTTGATAAGTCCCAACTTGCGTTCACCGCAAAGTTCAGCCTTGGCATTCTTATATACAAGTTCACACGTTGGAGAACCGTGGATACCAAGCTTATTTTCTATACGGCGTACATCTACCCCACCATCGTTCTTGTCGTAGATAAACATAGAAAGGCCACGACCATCGTGAGTACCTTCTTCCGAACGTGCAAGCACAAGGTGCAAGTTAGCATCACCATTAGTGATGAAACGCTTAACACCGTTCAGACGCCAGCAGTTATTAGCCTCATCGTATGTAGCTTTAAGCATCACACTCTGAAGGTCAGAACCTGCATCCGGCTCTGTCAAGTCCATAGACATTGTTTCACCTGCACAGATACGAGGTATGAAACGGCTGTGCTGATCTTCATTACCGAACTCATAAAGAGTTTCGATACAGTCCTGAAGAGACCAGATATTACCAAAACCGGCATCTGCCTGTGCCACGATTTCCGCACACATAGTATATGGAGTGATAGGGAAATTAAGACCACCGTAACGGCGAGGCATTGTCATACCGTTAAGTCCGGCCTTAACCATAGCGTCAAGGTTAGCTTTTGTACCGGACGCATATTCCACACGTCCGTTTGCACAATGAGGACCTTCTTCGTCAACGCCTTCTGCATTGGCAGCAATCACCTCTCCTGTTATTTCACCTGTTATTTCAAGCACTTTATCGTATGAATCGATAGCATCAGCATAATCCTGTGGTGCATAATCGAATTCTTCCTTATCTCTATAATCGCGTTCTTTCAACTGACAGATACGCTCCATCAACGGATTGTTCAAGTGAAACTTGAGTTCCGGATGTTCTGTATAAAAGTTTGCCATAATTTTTATTTTTACAGTTTTAAATATTTACATAGGCAGTACGAAAGTTATAGGAGCCGTAAAAAGTACTCTTACAGGCTTTCCGTCTATAAATCCGGGTGTCCATTTATAAATTGCGGCAATAGCGCTGAAAGCTCTAAGAGCCTCTTTACTTAGAACTTCACTATCGCTTCGGAAGACTTTGGGCTCAATCATAGTTCCGTCCTTATCAACAACAAATTTAATCAGAACACTTCCATCTATCCTATATTCCAAAGCCTCCTCGGGATACTTTATAGCTCTTGTTACCAACTGTAACAATTGCTGCATACCACCAGGGAAGAAAGGCTCAACCAAATAAGGGATATGATCTATTTCAGTCCCATCTTCAGAGAACAATCTACCTTTGGTACATTCCGAATTTTTATATGTTTCCTCCCTTTTCAGCTTTCCATCAGGATAGTATTGGAGAAGTTTGCCATTCACCTTGCTGTTTTTATAATTTGTACTAATAGAAATATTTCCGTCGGGATAATATACACAATACTTACCGTGTAATTTATTCTCCCTATAATTAGATATCAGGCTATCTTTTCCATTAGCATAAAAAACAGTACGGACTCCTTCTTTAATTCTTTCGTTATGTTTCATTCCATATTTACTGTAATGACAGATTTCCTTTTTAAGTCCGCCAACTGTGAATGTTTCTACCTTTGTGAACTTTTTATCTTTTGAAACAATCGCATAATAACTTGCATTTGCTTTGTCAGTCCAATTTGATTTTTTATCTAACCAGATTTTGTCCTGAGCATAACACACAAGTGATAAAAGGCTCAATGAAAGAATTAAAAACAACGATTTCATGACTACCTAAATAAATTACTTACTATTCTTCTTATAATACTTAATCATCTTCGGAATCACTTCTTCCACTGTTCCGTTGATCACATAGTCTGCTATCGCATTGATAGGAGCATTCTCATCATTGTTCACAGAGATTATAATACCTGCATCCTGCATACCTGCAATGTGCTGAATCTGTCCTGATATACCACATGCGATATACAATTTAGGATGAACAGTTACACCTGTCTGGCCAATCTGACGGTCATGGTCGCAGAAACCGGCATCTACAGCAGCACGGCTTGCACCAACTTCAGCATGGAGTTCCTTTGCAAGTTCGAACAACATGTCGAAACCTTCCTTAGAACCCATACCGTAACCACCTGCGATAACGATAGGAGCACCTTTCAGATTGTGTTTAGCTTTTTCTACGTGGCGGTCGATAACTTTCACAACATAGTCTGTTTCAAGGACAAACTTAGCCACGTCATGACGAATCACTTCACCCTGATAGTTTTCATCAAGGATTTCCTTCTTCATCACACCTTCACGTACTGTAGCCATCTGTGGACGGTGCTCAGGATTGATAATAGTAGCAACGATGTTACCACCGAAAGCAGGACGAATCTGATAAAGCAGATTTTCGTATGTAATACCTGCCTTCTT
>CALUIE010000113.1 GCA_944320605.1 uncultured Phocaeicola sp.
AAGGAATACCTGTATTCAAAGACCGATACGGCAGAACGTATCAGAAAACTCGGCTGGAATGCGGCTGAAGGATTCTTTGCTTTTGGAAACGGAATATTCTTTGCAGGCACATTCAATGCCGTTGACGAATTGGGTATTGTCCGTGGAATCAACGGCAAGGCCTTCTATATACCGGCCACTTCAAAAATCTATCTAAACAATCCGGAGATATTCCAGTTTGAAAGACTCATGGTACATGAGAACCGTAACGGGATAAAGCTGTATGATTACGTAAAAAGACTGATGGAAGTGTTCGGTGAGAATGCAAGCGTAGCCTTCTGCTACCTTCTTGCCACCCTCTTCCGTGACATCATATTCAGACGTACCCGTCACTTTCCCATCCTGAACCTTTTCGGTGAGAAAGGAACCGGTAAGACAACCCTGGCCACTTCCCTCCAGTCCTTCTTCCTGCACGGAGTTGATCCGCCCAATCTCGGAGTAACTTCCGTACCGGCCATGAACGACCGTGTATCACAGGCAGTCAATACACTTGCCGTGCTTGATGAATACAAGAACGACCTCGACATCCGCAAGATAGCCTATCTGAAAGGACTCTGGGGCGGTGGCGGTCAGACCAAGAAGAATACGAATACGGACGGTATGGCAGCCCAGACCATTGTCACAACAGGGGTTGCCCTTTGCGGCCAGGACAAGCCGACACAGGATATGGCACTCTATACCCGTGTCATCTTCCTTGCCTTTTCAAAGACATCATTCAACCAGAATGAGAAAAGCGCCTATGAAGACCTTGTATCAGTCTGCAATATGGGACTTACCCACCTCACCCTGGAGATACTGGGACATAGGGAACTGTTTGAGAAAAACTTTCCCGAAATATACTCCATCACCAAGCGTGAGCTGGCTGCAAAATTGGAGAATGAAACAATCCATGACCGTATATTCGGAAACTGGGTTATTCCACTGGCTACATTCAGAACATTGGAGACAGTCATTGACGTACCTTTCAGTTATGCGGAGCTTTTTGAAACAGCAGTCAAAGGAATACGCAACCAAAATGAGCTGGCTCAGGAAAGTTCAGAGATAGCGGACTTCTGGAGTATGCTACAGGGATTCCAGACTTCAGGGAAATGTATCGAGAAGGCACATTACCGCATAAGGTATATGAAATCCTTCCGTCCGTTGTCCGTAAAGGAAGATATAGAATTTAAGGAAGCACGTCCTATTCTCTATCTGAACACGGCAGCTGTGGCATCACTGTTCAACAGCCGGAACGCAGGTTCCACCTCCAACCGCTCTAACTGGTCCACCATCATGTCCTACCTGAAATCCCATGCTTCATACCTGGGCCTGAAACAGGACAGATTCACCATACTTCTGCCCAGCGGACTTCCAGATTATACTATTGACATTGTGAATGGCGAGCAGGTTAAGAAGGTAAAGGTAAACCGACCAAAGGCACTGTGCTTTGATTATCTGCAGTTGAAGGAGACTTTCGGATTGGATCTTGAAACTGAGGTGGTATCTGAGGTACAGGAGGAAATGCCTGTTGAGCAACAACATCCAATTAAACAGGAGGAATTACATTTTCGCTGATTATTATGCTGTATCAAGAGAACTATTATATTAATATACTGATTAACAAGTTATGTTATGTGTCTAAAAATATGCTTTTTAATTCATTATTATAGTGAAATTTCCGTATCTTTGTACTTATATGTACGACCTGATATGGAATTAGGTGCTTTTTGTAAAACAGATAATATGATAGAAACTATAACTGTAAAAAATTTCAAGTCAATAACAGATATGACATTGTCTTTAGGTAATGTCAATGTTTTTATCGGTGCTAACGGTTCCGGTAAATCAAATATTCTTGAAGCTATAGCAATGGTTGCAGCTGAGCGTTCTGCCCAAATAGAAGTAAATTCCATGATACAGAAAGGCATTAGGATTGCGAAACCGGACTTGATGATAAGTTCATTTTATGGTCAGCCATCCAACAGCACCATTAATGTAAACATATCTGGGACTGAAGGAGAACGTATAAAATATGCAGTTACCAATTTAGCTCCAGAGGATATTTATTCTACTTGGAATGCTCCTTGGTCAACTGGAGCCAGACGTGGAAACATTAAGGAAGCAGTAGAAAAAACAGATAAGTTAAGGGAATATTTGTCCAAGTATCTTATTTATTCACTGTCAATCAACGCACTTCGTGGATTGACTTCAGACAGCTTGCAATATCCTCTTGGTTTGAATGGAGAAGGTCTTGATGTGCTTCTTAACAACATACCCAAAGAAGAAATCATGCAGATAAAAGAATCAGCTAAAGACTATATATCCTGGATTGAAGATATATTCTTTGACAGTGAGGAAATATATAAGATGCAGGGATATAAATTGGGAAGAAGTAAATCCAATCTCTATTTCAGGGATAAGTTTATGCAGAAAAAGAACAATCTGTTTTCTGCGGAGAATGCCAATGAAGGTGCGTTGGAATTATTGTTTTATCTGACACTCTTTATCAGCAGGAAGACCCCGGACTTCTTTGCCATTGACAACATTGAAAATGGGTTGAATCCCCGTTTGTGCAGGTTTCTCATGAAGAAAATCTGTGAATTGGCTGTCAAGAATGGTAAGCAGGTACTTATAACAACGCATAATCCGGCCATATTGGATGGCTTGAACCTTAATGACGGTAGTCAGCGATTATACGTTGTGACCCGTAACGATGAGGGAAAAACGCAGGCTAAACGTATCCAGACAAAAGAACAGACAGGTGAACAGCGCATGATGCTTTCAGAAATGTGGATGAAAGGACTTATTGGCGGTGTACCTTATAATTTCTGATGATATGAGATTGGGTATTATAGCAGAAGGTAAAGCTGATATAGCTGTAATAAAGGCAGTTCTGAAGGCTTTGAAGGGTATTGATGGTAGTGATGTCGTTCAATTGCGTCCCAGTGAACAGTTTGATGAGACAGATTTGAATGAAATGAATTTCAGCAATTGGAATCTGGTCTTGAAATCATGTGAGGACAATAACCTGCTCCAGTCTTTTTTTGATGTATTGGCAGATGATGCTTTGCTTGTTGTTCAGATAGATACTGCAGAACGAGGTGAAGCTGGGTATGATATAAATGAACCATTACGTACAAAAGATACAGATTGGAAAGAATATTGTGATTATCTGTATAAAGCAGTAGAATATAAAATTTCGAACATTATTCCGGAGACTTATCGTGATAAGGTTGCATATGCAATAGCAATTGAAGAAACTGATGCGTGGCTTATACCTTTATTCGATAATTCCTGTAAAGAAACTGCACAGTATGCAAATCCAAAAGAACGGTTACATTATCTTATTGGCAGGATTGACGGTAAAAAAAGAGTCAAATACATCAACACTGACAAAAAGAATCTGGACTATGATAATATATCAAAAGATATGAGAAAAGGACTTAAGACATGCCGTCAAAAAAGCCGGAGTCTTGATTTGTTCTGTTTGGACTTAGAGAACAAATGCAATATATAATATTATGCCAATAAAAGATAGATTTTCTCTCTTTTGTTGGCATATAAATTTTATAAGATTCTCATGGCGGTGAATGGGAAGATGTAAGTTTTGGAAAGCATGTTAAATCTCAACTATAGCAGGAATTTCGGATAAACAGTAATATTGTAAAGCTGAAATTCATAATTAATTTCTTGCGATTTTTTTGTTGTTAAATTTCTGATTATCAGAATATTTTCGTATATTAGTATAGTGATAATGATTATAAACAAAGGTAAAACAAATAAATCCTATGATTATGGCAAGAACATTTACTATTACCAGTTATGGTAAGACTAAGGAATATCCAGAGAGTCAGCGTAAGAAAATGATTAAGGAGTTTGAGACGGCTATGCTTTGCTGCGATGGCAGTGAGACTGAACGTTACAGGAATATATATGGTGACCTGGTTGCCGGTGAGAAGGAGTGTATGGACACAGAACGTCCATTGAGTCCTGAGCTTGAAGCAATGATTGAGCGAATGTTTACTACTCAAAAGTAATATTCTACAATTGCAGATTTTTATGTTGCATACCTGTTTCTGATACGCCCAATCTTCTGAAGCAATTTCATTCTCAAATTTTCCGGGAAAGTAATCTCCACCTTATCACCGAGAGCCAGTATTTCATCTACCAGTTCGTCAGTCACAAGAAGCATGTAATCAAAAGACGTGAAAGTCCCCATATCATTCCTTTCCACCTGCGAATGGTGGAAAGGATGTTTTCTCAGATAATCTGCAAATGGACCATAAGCCCTTAGAGAAACCTCTTCCGGCTGCTGTCCGGTCGGAGCCACAACACCAATGGAGTCTGAAAGACGAGTCGCCAGCGAAAATCTGCAGTCAGTCTGAAACCTGTTTCCGCTGAGATAGATTCTTGTCAGTGCATCAAGAGGAACAGCACAGAACTCTGATCCGTTCCTGTACCCGAGCAGATACCAGCGGTTATGGAACAGCTTCAAACCTTCCGGTCGGAAACGGCCTTCCACTTCATTGCCCTTGTCATTCGTGTAGAATATGTACAGCTCATGCCCATCGCTTATACACTCCGATATATCCGGCAGGTATTCAATACCACCTGACATGTCAGGTAGTACGACACGATGGAACAGACACGGACTGCTTTTCAGGGCCACATCAATGATACGGCTGTTGAACAGCCAGTTGCGGCAGCTGTCACCGAGTATTTCATCCAGATTCTGAATATAGTATGTATAGTCCTTTCTGTTGCACGTAATGACTATGTCGAAGTTCTCCTCAATCATCTTTCTATGATGATGGAATGTGCGCAGACTCAGCGGCTTCCCATTGTACAGGAAATGGTGCTTCCATATTTCGCAAAGCCTTTCAAAAGTGACCTTTCTTTCCTGATAGACTGTATGCAACAGCCAAATGTATCGGTTGTAGATATTGTTCATAAAATTACCTCTTGTAACTTGTTTAACTATCTAAATATAAGCATTATAAATGAGATATGCAAGAAATTTGCATATCTGTTTTGTACGACATTTTCACTATAATCCGGGCAGGTTTTCAGTACAGATTGATTATATCAATACATCTTTTCCTTGCCTCCCTGTAGGTATAGAATGTTCCTCCATAAGTCTTGCCGTCATAATATGCAATCACGCCACATGAATGCTCCAGCATGAAGTCATTGCGTCTTAGAAGACATCCTTTGAAATAGTGTTCACTCAATATGATAACTTGGTCAGCCTGGGAAATTATTTTCTGATAACGTTCCTTTTCAATTGGAGGCCACCGGCAGCTCTGTCTTCTGAAAGGTACAACGGCAATGAGCCGTATATCCGGATACCTTCCCTTCAGTGACAATACAGTTTCAGCGGCCATCAGGTCGAACCCCATGGCCATGCCTGAGAAGAAGCATGTTATACCCGATTTGCAAGCGACGGACACGGCTTCAACGAGCCGTGCCCTTATTTCATTCTGCCTTTCTACAGGAATAGTTCTGTGTCCCGTGAAAGCCAGTGATTTTGATTTGTCTGATAATATTCCGTTCATAGTTCTATACTTTATAATGGGTTCTTGCAAGGAAGATGCCTTCAATGACATTTGCTCCGAAACTCTCCAACTGATTCGCATACATACCGAAACTGATTCCGCGTGTGATTACATCGTCAAAGACTATGACTGCCTTACCTCTGAACCACTCTTCATCAAACTCTATGACGCTCACCTTTCTGATTTCCTTTTCAGCCTTACGGTTTTCATGAATAGCAAGTCTTTCTCCGCACACCCTTACATGGTCATATCCGTTTATTGCTCCTGTGAGTTCACATACCCTTTTGCAGAAGTCCATATACCGGATTTC
>CALUIE010000114.1 GCA_944320605.1 uncultured Phocaeicola sp.
GCCTTACAGTCTTTACGTTTGGCTGCAGGTGTGGAGCATAAGGACGAAATACCTTTTATGGAAATATCTGACAGTCCACGTTTTGAATATCGTGGACTGATGCTTGATGTTTCAAGATTTTTTATGCCTAAAGAGGATGTAATGAAGGTGATAGACTGTATGTCTTTGCTGAAACTAAATAAATTGCATCTTCATCTTACAGACGACAATGGCTGGAGACTGGAAATAAAGAAATATCCGAAACTTACAGAAGTAGGAGCTTGGAGAGTGAATAGGAAACAACAATTATTCTCTGAAAGGAGAAATCCATTACTTGGTGAACCGACACCTATAGGAGGATTCTATACTCAAGAGGATATGAAAGAAATAATTGCTCATGCCCAAAAGAGATGTGTAGAGATAATTCCAGAGATAGATATGCCTGCACATTCAAATGCCGCATTGGCTGCATATCCACATTTGGCATGTCCTACTGTTGACAAATTTATTGGTGTATTGCCAGGATTAGGTGGTGCTAATGCTGATATAATATATTGCGCAGGAAATGAGGAGGTCTTCACTTTTTTACAGGGTGTTATAGATGAGGTGGTAGAGTTATTCCCTTCCCAATATCTTCATTTGGGTGGAGATGAAGCATGGAAAACACATTGGAAAAAATGTCCTAAGTGTCAGGCAAGAATGAAGACTGAAGGAATAACTCATGTGGAGGAGTTGCAAGGTTATTTCATGGCAAGAATGAGCAAATATGTGCAAAGCAAAGGTAAAACAGTGATGGGATGGGATGAACTGACTAACAGTACTGTTCCTGAGGGGGCTATCATTTATGGATGGCAAGGCTTAGGAAATGCTGCACTTAAGGCTGCAAAACAAGGGCATAAGTTTATTATGACACCTGCTAGACTACTTTACCTGATACGTTATCAAGGACCTCAATGGTTTGAACCTACTACATATTTTGGAAATAATATATTGAAAGATATTTATATGTATGAACCGGTACAGGAATCGTGGGAAAAGGGTTATGAGGATTTATTAATGGGAATACAAGGCTCAATGTGGACTGAATTTTGTAATTCTACAAATGATGTGACATATCTGATATTCCCTCGTTTAGCAGCTGTGGCTGATGTGGCATGGTCTCCAAAAGGTAAAAAGGATTGGCCCTCATTCTTGAAATCACTTGATAATTATCTTTCTCATCTCGATGCTAAGGGTGTGATATATTCGGAGGCAATGTATAATATACAACACAAAAGCGTGTCTGAAGACGGAATACTCAAGTTGAGCCTCGAATGTGAACGTCCGGATGTGGAAATAAGATATACTACTGATGGTACTGAGCCGGATATAAATTCTAAAGTATATAGCGAAATACTTTCAATAAATAAAGGATGTACAGTAAAATGTTCTACCTTTGCTAATGGGGTGAAAAAAGGTAAGACTTTAACTCTTAATTTAGGTTGGAATATGGCTACAGGCAAGAAAGTCATTTCAAAAAATATTACAGACAAGTTGCTGACAAATGGAGTAAGAGGAAGTCTTAAACAGTCAGATTTTGAGTGGACGGAATGGTACACAAAAGATGAGTCTTCTTTTGTTATTGATTTGGAAGAAAGCAGGAACGTCAGCGAAATAATTTTAGGATGTCTTACAAATTATGGAATGGGTGTTCATAAACCTTCATCAATAAGTGTTGAAGTATCGAAAGATGGAGAAAATTATATTAAGATAGGAAAACGTGAATTTACAAAAAACGAAATTTTCAAGGAAGGGAACTTTATTGAGGATATAAGTTTTAGTGTTGATGTGCAAGATAGGATAAGATATATCCGCGTAAAAGCTACAGATGCTGGAATGAATCCTGAGAATCATTTGAGACCAGGACAACAGTCAAGGTACAGATTTGATGAAATAATGGTTTTCTGATAAACATTAATACCATGCAAAAACTTTTAATTACAACGATGTCATGTGGGTTGCTTATTGCTCCTAATTTAATGGCAAAGCAGAAACAGCCTAATATAATCATGTTTCTGGTGGACGACATGGGATGGCAGGATACGTCTGTTCCTTTTTATAACAATGAACAGACACCGCTGAACAGACGATTCCATACACCTAATATGGAAAGAATGGCTGAAATGGGAGTGAAATTCACGCAGGCATACGCTTGTGCGATTTCTTCACCCACAAGATGCAGCCTGATGTCTGGAATGAACGCTTCAAGGCACAGGGTGACAAACTGGACTTTGGAACTGAATCAGAAAACCGATAGTAAGAGCAGCGTGATAGATTTGCCGGAATGGAATTTCAACGGGATACAACCCGAAAGTGAAGTAGGAAAGATTAATAATGCTACGCCTATTACTCCTTTACCACAAATTCTTAAAGAAAATGGATATTGGACAATTCATTGTGGCAAAGCACATTTTGGAGCAAGAACTACTCCTGGAGCGAATCCTTCCAATATGGGATTTGATGTTAACATAGGTGGGGATGCCAATGGCGCACCAGGAAGTTATTTGGGAACAAAGAGTTTTGGAGAGGGCTCTCGTTTTGCAGTACATGGTCTGGAAAAATATAATGGACAGGATATATTTTTGACTGAAGCTCTAACTATTGAGGCTATCAGAGAAATGAAAGAGTCTGTAAAGATGAATAAACCTTTCTATCTTTATATGTCACATTATGCAGTTCATAGTCCGTATGATGAAGATAAACGTTTTACCGGAAAGTACAGAGGTAAATATGATGAACAGCTGAAATCAGCGATGAATGAAAATGAGTCCAGATATGCTGCCTTAGTCGAAGGTATGGATAAGAGTCTTGGTGATATTATGGATTATCTGGAACAAAATCCAGAAGTAGCTGCAAATACAATTTTGTTGTTTATGTCTGACAATGGTGGGCAGGGGCTTAATAATATACGTCAGGGAATCGCCAACCGGGACCAGAATTATCCGGCACGGGCAGGTAAAGGTTCTGCTTTTATGGGAGGAGTAAGAGAGCCTATGATGGTATATTGGCCTGGTGTGACAAAACCTGGTACGGAATGCGAACAAAAGGTTATCATAGAGGATTTTTTTCCGACTATTCTTGAAATGGCCGGTGTTAGGAAGTATGAGACTATACAGGAAATTGACGGAAAGAGTTTTGTAAAGTCTTTGAAGAAAGGAAAAATTACGGATAAGGATAGGGCTGTGGTATGGCATTTCCCGAACCTGTGGGGTGAAACTCAAAATAAAGAAGAGGGATATGGAGCATATTCGGCTATTCTAAAAGGTGATTATCACCTTATATATACATGGGAAACAGGAGTATTGCGTCTGTTTAACATTAAAGATGATATAGGTGAACAGAATGATTTGGCAATAAAGATGCCGGAGAAAGTTAAAGAACTTGCATCCGAATTGTCTGATTTTCTTAGAGAAAGGAACGCTCAAAGACCGTCGATTAAAGCGACAGGAAATATTATCCCGTTCCCTGATGAAATTTTATAATAGGCTAATACATAATTTCTAATTATTAATACTTAATTAATTCGCATCATGAATATATTGTATAACAGATTACCGGTTTATATTGCAGGAACTGCTGCTATGGTTGCGGCGACTTCATGTTCCGAAGAGAAAAAAGAAAAGGAACAGCAATATAATATAGTATATATAATGACTGACGACCATACATCTCAGATGATGAGCTGTTATGATAATCGTTTTGTGGAAACTCCTAATCTTGACCGTATTGCGGCAGACGGCGTGAAGTTTACAAATAGTTTTGTTGCCAATTCACTCAGTGGACCGAGTCGTGCATGTATGTTTACAGGAAAGCATAGTCATGCTAACGGATTTTATGATAATACAACATGCGTTTTTGACGGTTCACAGCAAACGATGCCAAAATTGCTTCAGAAAGCGGGTTATCAGACTGCAATCATAGGTAAATGGCATCTGGAGAGCCTACCAACAGGTTTTGATTATTGGGAAATTCTTCCAGGGCAAGGTGATTACTATAACCCTCGCTTTATAGAAATGAATAATGATACTATTGTAGAGAAAGGATATCTGACCAATATTATTACCGAAAAGAGTATTAATTGGTTGGAAAATCAAAGAGATAAGAATAAGCCTTTCTGTCTGTTTGTTCATCATAAGGCTTGTCATCGCAACTGGTTGCCTGAATTGAAATATCTGTCTTTATATGAAGACAAGACTTTTGAGATGCCTGATAATTTCTATGACGATTACGAAGGTCGTGAAGCTGCAAAAACTCAGGAAATGAGCATCCTTAAGGATATGGATATCATGTATGACACAAAGATGTATAGAGCCGATAAAGATAGCCGTCTGAAGTCAACGTACGAGGCTATGATTAACAGGCTTGATCCTGAAGACCGTAAGGTTTATGAAGATTTCTATCAGCCTATCATTGATGAGTTCTATAAAAAGAATCCAAAGGGAAAAGAGCTGGCAGAATGGAAATATCAGAGATATATGCGCGATTATGCAAAGGTGCTGAAATCTTTCGATGACAATGTTGGACAGTTGCTTGATTATTTGGAACAAAAAGGATTGATGAAGAACACTCTTATAGTTTATACTTCAGATCAAGGATTCTATATGGGAGAACACGGATGGTTCGACAAACGTTTCATGTACGAAGAATCTATGCGTACTCCACTTGTAATGCGTATCCCGGATGATTTCAAGACTAAAGCAAAAGGAGAAATTCCTCAGATGGTACAGAATATAGACCATGCCGCAACATTCCTTGATTTGGCGGGTGCTGAGATACCGGAAGATATACAAGGTGTATCGCTACTTCCTTTATTGAAAGGTGAGAAACCAGCCGACTGGCGAAAGTCTCTTTACTATCATTTTTATGAATATCCTGCAGAACATATGGTAAAACGCCATTATGGAGTTCGTACGGAGAGATACAAGCTTATTCATTTCTATAATGATATTGATGTTTGGGAACTTTATGACTTGCAGGACGATCCTAAGGAAATGAATAATCTTTACGGTAAGGAAGGCTATGAACAGATAACTGAGGACTTAATGAAAGAACTCAGAAAACTTCAGGCTCAGTATAAAGACCCTATTGAAGAGAAACTGTTATCAATTAAAAAGTAATAATTAAAAATTAAGAACTCATAACCTCATATACCATGAGAAATCGTTTGTTATTTATTTTTGCTACGTTTATGCTTGCATTTACCTTTGTGGGACTGAATGCGCAGAAACGTTTTGATAATAAGAAACTTTATTCTGTAAGTTCTGTAAAGTATAAAGGTAAGGCATTGACTTATTCGGGAGTGGCTCCAAAAATGAAGCTTTCTCCTCTGAATGAGGCTGATAAAACACAACTGTGGGGAATTGCAGACTTGTCCGGTAGTTACAGATTTGTAAATCCGTTTGATAATCTTGCTATTCAGGCTGGTGAGAACGGACTGATGCAGGCTGTTGAGACAAACGGCTCGGACGAGATGCAGCTTTGGCTTATTAAGCCGGAAGGACAATATGTAAGGCTGGTCCCGTCGAACAAGGCACAGTGGATGGCGTTGTGTAAGGAAGACGGAAGAATAGTTCTTGTAGATGCCGCAAAGGCCGGTAAGGATGAAGCTGCTTTGTTTATGATTACTGAAACAAAAGTCGCCGCTCCGGCTTCGTCGCAGAGCGTGACACGCGAAAAGGTGTATTGGGAAGACGAAACCATGTTTGCTGAAAACAAGGAAAAAGGTCATGCCACTTATACTCCTTATGAAAGCGAGGC
>CALUIE010000115.1 GCA_944320605.1 uncultured Phocaeicola sp.
AATTTAGCGGTAAGTTCCTTTACTTCAGCTTTATAATGCTTGTCGAAAGCCACGTAGTAATCACCAATCAGGTGGTCACCCTTCTTACCTGATGATTCTGGAGTTTCTCCGTTACCGTATTTCAACCATGCCAGCATAGATTTGCAGATATGGATACCACGGTCGTTTACAATGTTAGTTTTTACAACCTTGTTTCCGTTTGCTGCCATAACATTGGCCAATGCATTTCCTAACAGATTGTTACGTACGTGTCCCAAATGTAGAGGCTTATTTGTATTAGGTGATGAATATTCAATCATCACCAGTGGAGATTTTTCTGTAGCGTTTTTGATGCCCCATTTCTCGTCCTTGTTGATGGTGTTGAGTAGTTCTATCCAGACGTCCGATGCTATAGTCAGGTTTAGGAATCCTTTTATCACATTGAATTCCGCTATTGCCGGCTCGTTCTGTTTTAGGTATTCACCAATTTCCTGTGCAGTCTGTTCGGGACCTTTTTTTGACATTTTCAGAAATGGAAACACAACCAAGGTTAAATGACCTTCGAACTCTTTCTTAGTCTTCTGCAACTGTACCATTTTTTCAGGTACATCCTGTCCGTACAGTTGCTTGATACCTTGTAGTATCGCAGCTGTCAGCTTGTCTTCTATTTTCATTTATTTCAATTTTTATTGTTTATCCGGATAAATAATGCTGCAAATTTAGTTAATTTTGATAGTGTTGCCAAATAACGTAGTTATTATCTTGGGTTTATCTTGGGTTTTACTGTCTTAATGTATATAGAAAAAGCCGGAAATTATTCCGGCTTTAATTTTATTTCAAGTTTTCTTTTTTCCATTTTACAGGTGATATGCCTGATATTATTTTGAATTGTTTACTGAAATGGGCCTGATCGTTGTATCCCGTCATAATTGCTACTTGCCCCATAGAAATATCTGGATTTTCTTTGATGATTCTTTTTGCTTCTGCAATCCTCATATTATGTATCCAGGTATTGAAGTTCGATTTGTAAGTGTCATTTATATAATTTGATATATATGTACGGTTTATACCTAATTTTTTTCCGAGTTTTTCTATGCTTATATCATGTTTAATGTATTCTTTGTCGTTTATCCATTCATTAACCATAAGTTTGATTTTAATGGAATCTTTGGCCTTTCTTGTGTTATTCAAGTTATTCATAAATTGATTATTTTCCCGGTTATAGAATTTATATTCAAGCTGTTTTTATCCTTTCCAAAAGTACTTATAACTTTATGCTCCCACAAACAACATTACAGCAGTTTAGGACTATTTGGTCGTAAATGTGTCCTATTATGTAGTAATTTGTAACTAAGCGGTATAAAATTTATTTAATGTCAGTCCTATCAATGGCCTAAAATAATAATTTATGAATAAAAAAATCTCACCGAAAGCCGTGGTTTGTGGTGAGATTCTGTACTATTTTTATTTGTAGATCAATGTTGATAATCTGTCTTCATTGAAAATTTCGTTGGATATCTCAAGTAATTCGTGTGATGTGATGCTTTCAATACGTTTATATACTTCTTCTTTTTCTTCGTAGCGGTTGTAATGAAGGAAACATTTTCCCATGTCGAGGGCACAGTTTTCGAAATTGTCGGATGCCACACCAAGTTGTCCTATAATTTGCTTTTTTGCAGCGGTCAGCTGGCTTTCTTTAATGTTATTGTCTCTCAGTCTTTTGAGTTCCTTTCTTACCAGTTCGATACAGCGGTCGCAATCTTCCTGATCGCAACCGAAGTATATACTGAATACTCCTGTGTCTGTGTATGATGTGAGGTTTGATTCAACATTATATACAAGAGCGTTTTTCTCTCGTAGAATTACGTTCAATCTACTGTTCATACCGGGACCTCCCAAAATATTATTGAGGAGATAAAGACCAGTACGTTTACTGTTATGGGCATCATAAGCTCTTGTACCTATCATCACATGTGATTGATGTGTGTCTTTTTTCAGAATCATGTCATGCGGTATATAAGGTAGTGGAGAAGTACGCTCGCTTACAGTGTTTGTATATGAAGTAATGTCACGAGTCAGCTTATCAATTGTTGATATTACCTTTTTGAAAGAAATGTCTCCCATGACAAAAAAGACCATATTGTCTGTTTTGTATCTGTCTTGTGTGAAACGAAGTGCATCTTTCGAGCTGAATCCTCTTAATAATTCCGGTTTGCCAAGAATATTTCTTCCAAGTGGATGATTGGGAAATATCAGTTCTTCAAAGTCATCGAATATCAGATCGGCAGGACTGTCTTCATAACTCTGAATTTCGTCGATAATAACCTCTACTTCTTTTTCAATCTGGTTTTCGGGAAATGTACTATTGAAAACGATATCGGTCAGAAGTTCTGCCGCACGCATGAAATGTTCTTTCAGAAAAGCACTATATACAACGGTTTCTTCTTTGTTGGTGTAGGCGTTTAGATCACCTCCAACATTCTCCATACGATTCAGAATATGCCACGCCCGGCGGTGTATGGTACCCTTGAACAATAGGTGTTCAACAAAGTGGGCTATTCCCTGTTCGTTATCCTTTTCGTCGCGTGTACCGGCATTTATAGCATATCCGCAATAAATCACGTCAGTAGGGCTGGGACAGTGTATTATCCTTAGTCCGTTTTCAAGTGTATATGTAGATATTGTATTCATTTTTAAGTTTTTGATGGGTGCAAATTTAAGAAAGGTTTTTGTTATAAAAAAATGACCTGTCGTTTAAGGTAAAATGCTTTGTCGTTTGAATTAAAATGACAAAGCGTTTTAAAAAAACGTATCAGACGTATGAAAAGTGTCAATTTTTATCTCCATATTTGTAAATAAAATTCATTTTATATGGAACGTATAGCTGTATTTTGTTCTGCATCGCAGAATATTGACGACATTTATGCAGAAAAGGCACGTGAGCTTGGGGCATGGATGGGAGATAACGGTAAAACTCTGGTTTATGGCGGTACCAGTTCAGGGCTGATGGAGGTAATAGCTTCCGAGGCGAAGGCGCACGGAGCTATGATTATGGGAGTAGTGCCTACAATAGTCGAGGAGCGGGGTAAGACCAGTGATCTTTGCGATGTGGTTTTCCGTACGGATAACTTGAGTGAAAGGAAGGACGTTATGTTGCGCGAATCGGAAGTGTCTATAGCTCTGCCCGGAGGAGTGGGGACATTGGACGAGGTGTTCAGTGTGATGGCTTCGGCTACTATCGGATATCATCGCAAGCAGGTGATTTTCTACAATATAAACGGATTTTGGGATGGAGTCATTGCGTTTCTTGACGGACTGGAGAAGCAGCACTTTGCTCACTCGCCGTTGAAGAACTTTTATAAAGTGGCAAACTCGTTTGAAGAACTGGTGGGGTTGATTAAATAAGATATTAGATACTAGGGATTAGGTGTTAGGTACTAGGAACCAGATACTAGGGAACCTCGTCAACTTGTAAACTAAAAAAAGATGCGAAAGATTATAGGAATAGGAGAGACAATACTCGATATACTTTTCAGAGACGGACAGCCTCAGGCAGCTGTGCCTGGAGGATCAGTGTATAACGGAATTGTATCGTTGGGAAGAATGGGTATGGACGTAACATTCATAAGCGAGACCGGTAACGACAGGATAGGGCAGATTATCCTTGAGAATATGCGTGAAAACGGTGTTAAAACAGATAGTGTAAATGTATTCCCTGACGGAAAATCGCCTGTATCATTAGCTTTTCTGAATGAAAAAAACGATGCGGAATATATTTTCTATAAGGATTATCCTAAGTTGAGGCTGGACGTAAAAATGCCGGAAATCGGTAAGGACGACATACTTATGATAGGATCGTATTATGCTATATCATCTTTGCTTCGTGATAAGATTAAGGAAGTGATGGATATGGCCAAAGACAATGGTGCCATCATTTATTATGACGTTAATTTCAGAAGTAACCATGTATCAGAGGCTATAAAACTGATGCCTACCGTACTTGAGAACTTTGAGTATGCGGATATTCTGCGCGGTTCGACTGAGGATTTCCAAAACTTGTTCAAAATAAATGATCCGGATAATGTATATGAGAATAACGTCGGTTTCTATTGCAGGAACTTTATCTGTACAGATGCCGATAAGGATATACACCTATATACTGGTAATTTCAGGAAAACATACAGGATTGAGTCGATTGAAACTGTGAGTACCGTAGGTGCGGGCGATAATTTCAATGCCGGAGTGGTATATGGGCTAATAAAGAACAATATTGGGAAAGATGATTTGTCCGGTCTTTCGGAAGACGATTGGGACAAAATAATACGCTGCGGCATTGACTTCAGTGCGGAAGTGTGCCGCAGTGTACATAATTCTGTTTCTAAAGAGTTTGCTGCGTCATACCGCTGACAATCTTTTTCACTTCGTTCTGGAAGGCAATGAAACCGCCTCCCAGAACGCGGTTGCCGTCGTAGAATACGGCAGACTGTCCCGGTGTGATGGCCGATGCTTCGACGCTGAAATGCACCATCATGCGTCCGTCATCCAATAGGGTAGCGGTGCATGGAATAGGCTTGCTTCTGTAGCGTATTCTTACCGACAGTTCGGGGCATGTAAGAATCTCGTTTATGTCGGCAGCGTTGATGTCTTCCACCAGCATGTATTCAGTCTTTAGTTGCTCCGCATCGCCAAGCATTACTGTATTTTTTGCAGGGTTTATTTTCAGTACGTAGGCAGGTTTTCCCAGTGCTATCTCCAGACCTTTGCGCTGTCCTATGGTGTAATAGGCAAAACCCTTGTGCTGACCTAATTTCAGTCCTTTGCTGTCAACAAACCATCCCGGACCTATCTTCTCGTCTATGTCAGGACAATGCTCTTTCAGGAAGTCTCTGTAGTCCTTGTCTATAAAGCATATTTCCATGCTTTCTCCTCCCTTGGCCTTGGCTTCGAAGCCTTTCGATGCAAGGTATTCCCTTACCTCTAACTTAGTCATTCCACCGAGCGGGAACATCATTCTGCGGAGTATTTCCTGAGGGAGTTTCCAGAGGAAATATGACTGGTCTTTTGTACTGTCATCGCCTGTGAGTATATATCTGTTGCCGTTTCTTTCCTCCATACGGCAGTAATGACCTGTTGCTATGTAGGCACAATTGGTCTTGTCTGCCCATTCGCACAGTATTCTTTCCTTGAAAAGCGGATTGCACATTACACATGGGTTAGGGGTGCGGCCACGCATGTATTCGTCTATGAAATATTTCACTATCACCTGCTTGAATTCCTCGCGCACGTCTGCCACATGGTGTTCTATACCAAGTCTTTCTGCTAGTGCTTTTGCTTCTATCACAAAGTTTGGTTCTTCCTGACCGGGGGTGGTGAACTGCGACGCTATGTCCCATGTGCGCATGGTTACGCCCACTACTTCATATCCTTTTTCCTGAAGCATGATACATGTGGCAGAACTATCTATTCCACCGCTCATGCCTACAAGTACTCTCTTTTCTCTGTCTTTCATTCTTAGTGTCGTTTTGTCTTTATAACAGCAGGTACAGTTAAGATGTTCATCTATTACGGTCTGACAATGACTATTTTATGAACTTTTTTGCAACTTTATGATATGTATCAAGGTTTACTCCAAGTTTTTCTCCAAGGTCTATCATATCGAACAGCATTCCCTGTATCTCGGACTGATGTCCTCTGGCAATATCTTTTTGCATTGATGCCGTGCTGTGAGGGTCAAGCTTGTCTATAACCTTCAGATTATATTCTACAGGGTCTTCAGGGAATAC
>CALUIE010000116.1 GCA_944320605.1 uncultured Phocaeicola sp.
TTGCGGCGCTTGCTGGCTGTCTTTTCTTCCATCTCCATACGTTTTGTCTTCTGTTCAAGCCAGCTTGAATAGTTACCTTTCCATGGAATACCTTCGCCACGGTCGAGTTCAAGAATCCATCCTGCAACATGGTCGAGGAAGTAACGGTCGTGGGTAACGGCAATTACAGTACCTTCATACTGCTGCAAGTGCTGTTCCAACCAGTCGATACTTTCAGCGTCAAGATGGTTGGTAGGCTCATCAAGAAGGAGGATATCAGGTTTCTGAAGAAGGAGACGGCACAATGCCACACGGCGACGTTCACCTCCCGAAAGGTTCTTCACCAACTGGTCTTCAGGCGGACAGCGCAGTGCGTCCATGGCACGTTCCAGCTTGCTGTCGAGGTTCCATGCGTCGGTAGCATCGATAATATCCTGCAGTTCTGCCTGGCGCGCGAAGAGTGCGTCCATCTTTTCAGGGTCTTCGTAATATTCCGGCAGACCGAATTTATTGTTGATTTCTTCATACTCCGCCAGTGTGTCAACCACCTGCTGAACACCTTCCATCACTACTTCCTTCACTGTCTTGGTATCGTCCAACTGTGGTTCCTGAGCGAGATATCCAACTGAATATCCGGGCGAAAATACCACTTCACCCTGATAGCTTTTCTCGATACCGGCAATGATTTTCATCAAAGTTGACTTACCGGAACCGTTCAAACCTATGATACCGATTTTTGCTCCATAGAAAAAGGATAGGTAGATGTCTTTCAATACCTGCTTGTTGTTCTGGAATGACTTGCTCACTCCGACCATTGAAAAGATAATTTTTTTGTCGTCTGCCATATTCTTTATTTATTTAATTGTGAAATTCTGTCTTTCATTCGCTTTTGGAAATAACGGTGGGTAAACAAAACATAAAACAATACTCCGGCAACACACAAAACGGCTGACAAAAGTATCGGATTACATCCGTTTGAAATACACACAAAACAACCGAAATTAACTCCAAGCATTATCCCTGCCTCCCACATCAGCTGATATGTGTTATAGCCTGTTCCACGTTCACAGTGCATGGGAAGCCTTATCATGATTTTAAGATACTGACACATAGCCGAAGCTATACCCAGTCCGGCAATAATGCCGGCAAAATAGGTACACAAAGCTCCACCGCATGATGAAAAAACGTATAATGATATTGCTATGAGAATGTTCCCGGCTATCACCATAACACGTCCTTCCATTTTTACTTTAAATGTTCTCGGAATGAACCAGAACAAAATGAAACCGAGCGCAATACAAAGATAGAAAAAAGAATCATTCTTGTATGCGATAAGTGTTCCCAAAATAAAAGGGACAGTCATCATATTTATACCGGGAGGAAGGCTGCGGAACAGTATAAACCTGTCAAAAGAAAATAAAGGTGGTTCAAGAGGAGCGCGAAAACATATCTCTATCATTGAGACAAGTAAAAGACTTATACCGCTCAATAAAGCTGATACATATATCAGATTGCTCAATGGAACAAACGAAGAAAAGTATAATCCGACCGAAGCTCCCACAAGCATACCCAACGCCCCGGAAAAAGCGAATACCCAATTAGCCTTGCTTCTACGAGAACTTGGAGTGACATCTATAACCAAAGTACTTCCTGTCACCATAAGAGCTATTCCGAACAAAGCACCCTGAAGAATCCTCAAGACACACAACATCCACTCCTGGTCCGCATAAGGGTATAATATGCCAAGAAGGGCCAGCAACATTATACTACGTGTACAAACATCTTTTCTTCTGAACCTGTCGATAAGATAGCTGTTCATAACACCGGGTAAGAACATCCCGACACCAAACAGTGCCGAGACACACGATGCCTCTAAATGCGAAAAGCCCCACATCCCGGTTATCCATGAATGCAGTACCGGGAACAGCATATACACTCCTATATACAGCAGTATGTTTGAAAGAATCAGCAATACAAAATTCTTATTCCAGAAAACATGCTCTACGGTATTATTAATGTTATACATATATATTTTAGCTTATCAGTTTAGTCTGATTTCAAAGATAGATTTATATTCCTAAAAAACATTATAGGACTAATAAACGAAGATTCTATAAAGGCATCATACCTAACAACAGTTCTTCATTTATTAGTCCTGACTTTTATTTTCTACAAGAAACGAACATCAATACTGTTCAGTCTCATTTGGGAAATCACTTGATTTCACATCACTTACATATTGACCTATGGCATCTGTCATAACAGTGTGAAGATCCGCGTAACGACGCAGGAACTTAGGACTGAAACCTTTGGTCATTCCAAGCATATCTGTAACTACCAATACCTGTCCGTCAACTCCACCACCGGCACCAATACCGATAACCGGGATTGTAAGCTCCGAAGCAACTCTCTTTGCCAACTCTGCCGGTATCTTTTCAAGCACAAGAGCAAAGCATCCTGCCTCTTCAAGAAGGTGCGCGTCACGGATCAACTTTTCAGCCTCCGCATCTTCTTTAGCGCGTACAGTGTATGTTCCGTATTTGTTGATAGACTGAGGCATAAGTCCCAAATGTCCCATCACAGGCATTCCGGCACCGATTATCTTCTTTACTGTGTCTATGATTTCTTCACCACCTTCCAGCTTCAAGGCATCCGCGTGTGTTTCCTTCATGATGCGTATAGCATTGCGCACTCCGTCGTATGCATCTGCCTGATATGTTCCGAAAGGCATATCCACTACCACCAAAGCACGTTTCACGCCTCTCATTACAGACTTTCCGTGGTAAATCATCTGCTCAATTGTGATAGGAAGTGTTGTTACATTTCCGGCCATAACGTTGGAAGCTGAATCTCCAACCAAGATAACATCCACCCCGGCACCGTCAACAATCTGTGCCATAGTGTAATCGTATGAGGTAAGCATAGAAATCTTCTCGCCTCTTTGTTTCATCTCTGTCAAACGGTGTGTGGTAACCTTACGCACATCACCAGATAAATATCCTGCCATACTTCTTTTTAATTAAGTCAATTTAAAAACTCGGCAAAATTAGATGTTTTATATCATTTAAACAAATTAAGTGTGATTTTTACTTGCCGGCATCATTTGTCGAGCAAAGAAATCACATCTTTATAAGTAAAGTTCGAGAAATTCGGAATTACAATATCACATTTCTCTTTAATTGCTTCTTCCGGATTAGTAGTACTCAACCCTACAACTTTCATCTGTGCGGACGTTCCTGCCTGCAAGCCATGAAATGAATCTTCAAAAACAATACAGTTTTCAGGTAAAGTGTCAAAAACCTTAGCCCCAAGAAGAAAGCAATCCGGAGCAGGTTTGGAGCGGGTAAATATCTCAGCTGTAAGTATTCTGTCAACCAAGCCCTTCAATTCCGGATGAGCAGAATATACATTTGCCATTTTCTTTTCATTTGAACTTGTAACTATAGCCGTCTTGACTCCATTGTCACGAAGCTGTTTCATGAATTCCGTTACTCCGGCAACATATTCGTATTTCATTTCTCTTTCGAAAATATTCAGTCCGGCAGTAATC
Source organism: uncultured Phocaeicola sp. (assembly GCA_944320605.1). Taxonomy (GTDB): domain Bacteria; phylum Bacteroidota; class Bacteroidia; order Bacteroidales; family Bacteroidaceae; genus Phocaeicola. Next base: position 3,530 of record CALUIE010000116.1, read on the forward strand.
TCTGCCTGTACATCATCCATACCTCTAAAATAGCGGTCGTATATCTGTGCCAAAGTCTGACCTTTAATTATCAATCCGAAGTTTTCTGTTTCAGGATGATATTTTTTGCCTATTTCATCCCAATATATAGTATATTGTGGTTCAGTATCCATCACCACACCGTCAAAATCAAAAAGCGCGGCTATAGGTTTAGTTTTATCCATTGTTTAGTTTCTGTTTTAAATCATCAATTATTTGTCAGCTAAGTTTTATCTTTCCCATCCTACTGCTTCATACCATGAAAGGGTTTCATAATAAGAATTCCAATCTGATTTAGGAATCTTATAAGGAATATACATACCAAGACCACAATAACGGTTCTCTTCCAATTCTAAAGTTCCAACAACCTCAAAATTTTTCCCAAACAAACCATTCTTGGCTATCACTACTTTATTCATGACATCTTCCAAACCATCAGGTAATGTTCCATCATTTATTGTCTTAAAAAAATCTACAACATCCAATGAAAAATATTTAAATGAACCAGCTCCATATTGCTGAACATCATCAATATTGAAAGATATCAATTTATCAGAATAAGAATCCAAATTATTACCTACCCATACAGCAAGCTCATCAATCTTTTTACAGTCAACAACTGAACATAATCCCCATTGGGCCAGATTTCTGCTATAATCTATATAGTCCTGGCAAATCTCGTTATAAGGGACATTATTCATATACAACTTAGGTAATATTACATCGTATGGGTGACCATATATATGAGTTTCGACAACAGAACCAATCAAATAATCAGTAACATCCTTAAACTCATAACAAACTTCGGCAGTAGCCATCATACAAGCATCGAAAAGTATAAAATCAAGTTGCCTACCATCGAAAACACCTTCTAATGTTTTTGCCATCACAGGAATATTTATGCTATACCCACCATCATCACCAAACGAACGTCCCACAATTTCCTTTTCTGCCTTCATCCAACTTGTTCCATGAGAACCAAAAATAAGACCATAATTTGTTGAAGGTGATAACTTAATCATATCACCTAAAACACGTGACATAATTTGAGGATCTGTAGCATTTTGGGTTTTATCAGTATATGGACTGCAATAAGCTTCTGCAATAACTTTTGAAGGTGTCAATTCAGTTCCTTGTAAACATTTTCTGTTATTAATATTTCCCTTTCCATCAGAATTATATTGCAACAAACTCGGTCCGGACAATCCATCCGCATCGTTACTGTAAGGACGATAATATACCAAAAGCGTACAAGAATCTGTAGATTGTGACAGTCCTGCATACATGTCAACTATGTTCTGTTTCAAGTATTTATCCAGATTACTAGAGCTATTATTCGAAATCAAATAAGCTAAAACCGTTCTTCCGGATTTCAATATCGGCTTTTCTTCAGGAATCTCGTCCGAACATGAAATAAAAACGAATACGGACAACAGAAGTAATAATAGTTTTTTCATTTCAATATCAAATACATAAAATAAAAAACGTATCACTATGCCCTCTAAAGAAAAGCAAAGCGATACGTCAATTACGAAGACTAATACAGTTCAGCCTTCTCAAACTTAAATTCAGGGTTTACATTCTTCAATACCATGTTATTACCCTTATTGTATTTCTCTTTCAGTTTCAACAATTCTTTTTGCAACTTATTCTTTTTAACGTTAAAGAACATAAAACATGTACGATTTTTTCCGCCTTCTTTTGTTTCGAGAAAATCTTTAAGCTGCATACTGTATTGAGAACGACCGACAAGGAATCCTTTACCGTCCACTATTGCACTATCCAAATACTGAATATCAGTAAAATAAATCAGTGAATCAGTAAATGATGCAGATACACCTGCCATATACACCCCATATTTATTCTTATCTTTTGATTTCTTTGCTGTCGCACCTGCGAACATAGAAACAGCAAACAAGAAACATAATAATTTTATATATCGCATATTCAATTGTTTATAATGTGACAAAAATAATCATTTGTAGTCAATTTAAGAAGTAAGATGCGATTATTTAACATACAGAAACAAAAAACAGAACCAAACTTTGTTCTGTCTGATTCTGTTATTCTTTTCGGAAACCAATCTCTATCTTATCCCAAATAAGATTTGAGCAACTTGCTACGCGAAT
>CALUIE010000117.1 GCA_944320605.1 uncultured Phocaeicola sp.
CCACAGGTAGCTGTATTCGATACTGCATTCCACCAGACTATGCCTGACTACGCTTATCTGTATCCGATACCTTACAAGTATTTCGAAAAATATGGTATCCGCCGTTATGGTTTCCACGGAACATCACACCGTTATGTATCAAAACGTGTATGCGAATTCCTTGGAATACCTCAGGAAGGCAGCCGCATTATAACATGCCACATCGGTAACGGCGGTTCTATAGCAGCTGTAAAAGACGGTAAATGTGTAGATACAACAATGGGACTTACTCCATTGGAAGGACTTATGATGGGTACCCGTTGCGGTGACATCGACGGAGGTGCAATCCTGTACATGATGAAGAAAGAAGGCATGACTCCTGACGAAATGTCAAACTTGCTGAATAAGAAGAGCGGTGTTCTTGGTGTTTTCGAAAAGTCAAGCGATATGCGCGAACTTGAAGACGCTGTATCAAAAGGTGAAGAACGTGCAATTCTAACAGAAAAAATGTATTTCTACCGCATTACAAAATATATTGGTGCTTACGCAGCTGCAATGGGTGGAGTTGATGTTATATTGTTTACCGGCGGTGTAGGCGAGAACCAAGCTTCAGCTCGTGCAGGTGTATGTAAAACATTGGGCTTTATGGGTGTTGAAATAGATGATGAAAAAAATAAAGTACGCGGACAGGAAGCTATCATCTCTACTGACAACTCAAAGGTGAAAGTAGTAGTAATTCCAACAGATGAAGAATTAATGATTGCAACTGACACTATGGATATCCTTAATAACAAATAATATATAGGAATATCCTAAAAGAGTTAAAAAGAGGATACCTCATTGTAGGAATTCATTATCTTTGCAATGGAAACTAAGCAAATGGATTACTACAAAAAGGTATCCTCTTATTTTTGCCTAAATTTCCACCTAAATCGAAAAACATCACATTATGAACAAGAAAATCGTAACATTCGGAGAAATTATGCTCCGTCTAACAACGCCTGACAATTTACGTATCCAACAGAGCCGTGATTTTTTAGTAAATTATGGAGGAAGTGAAGCTAATGTTGCCATATCAATTGCGAATTTCGGGGGAGATGTAGAGTACATAACACGACTTCCTGATAATGCATTAGGTGAGACATGTATTTCAGAACTCCGTTCGCACAATATCGGTACGAAACATATTCTTTTCGGAGGACACCGACTTGGAACTTACTATATGGAAAAAGCTGCTGCTATGCGTAACTCCAAAGTTATCTACGACAGAGAAAACTCAGCATTTTCAGAACTCAAACCAGGAATGATAAACTGGCATGAGGTATTCAAAGAAGCTTCCATATTTCATTGGTCTGGTATTGATGCAGCACTGACTCCCGGACTTGCAGAAGTTTGTAAAGAAGCGATAAACGTAGCAAAGGAAATGGGATTAACTATTTCATACGACATTAACTATAGAAAAAATCTTTGGAACTACGGGAAAAGTGCACAGGAAGTTCTTCAGCCCCTCATGAAAGATAGTGATATAATGTTCGGAAGCGAAGGAGAGTATGCATTAGTGACAGGTATCCCGGCTCCTGGTTTTAAAGCAACCAAAAGCGGTGAAAAATATGATACAGATGCGTATGAGAAATTCTGTAAGGAAATAAGCCGCCAGATTCCAAACTGTAAATATATCTATATAGCACTTCGTAATGTAATGAGCTCAGAACACCATACTTTTGCCGGAGTGTTATACGCTAATGGAGAAATGAAATACAGCAGGGTATTCGATATTGACAATGTGATAGACTGTGTAGGAGTGGGTGATGCATTCTGTGGAGCAATGCTATACGCTCAGAGTGCCTTTGAGGACAATCAGAAGAGGGTTGACTTCTCTACAGCCGCTTCAGTATTGAAAAACACAATCGCCGGTGACTACAATATGGTTAAAGTCTCAGAAGTTGAGAGCCTTATAGCACGTCACGAAAGTGGTGAAGTGGCACGCTAATTTTTTATTTTGCAATATATAAAGAAAGAGGTTGAAATCAACCTCTTTCTTTATATATTGATATTAGATTTTCTCGCCATAGGCAAGGTCTCCTGCATCACCTAATCCGGGAACTATATACGAATGTTCATCAATAGCAGGATCAATCACCCCACACCACAATAAAACATCCTTTCCTTCGAAAAATTTCTTAATACGTTCCACTCCGGGCCGACTTGCAATTATGCACGCAATAATAAGTTTAGCAGGAATCCCTTTTGTAGTAAAAGCTTTCCATGCCAGTTCAAGGCTTTCACCAGTTGCAAGCATAGGATCTACCAATATCACAGTTTTATTAGTCAAATCTGGTGTTGCTATATACTCTATTCTCACATCCAGATCTCTATGATCTTTATCCCTATAATATCTGTAAGCCGAAACAAATGCATTTCCAGCCTTATCGAATATATTTAAGAAACCTGTATGTAATGGAAGACCGGCTCTGAAAACTGTTGCTATCACTACATTGTCATCCGGTGTGCTAACTTCTGCAATACCTAATGGAGTCTGAATTTTCTTAGTTGAATAATCAAGTGTTTTACTGATTTCGTAAGCCATCAACTCTCCTATCCGTTCAATATTCCTACGAAAACGCATTCTGTCATTCTGTACATTGACATCTCTCATCTCTGCGACGAACTGATTTAGTATAGAATTGGTTTCTGCAAGGTTTATAACTTTCATAAAAATAAGATTATATTATTATTGATATAACATTATTATGTCTTAATTGTTCACAGACAGCCTTTAAAGTTGGGTTTCTCCTTCAATATACTGCTCCAGAAACATATTTTCTCCGTCAAAAACGGCATAAGAGAATTCCGTAATCCAATCACCCAGTATCATCATCCTTGATGTCCTTGAAAGCATCATGTCGAACAATATATGTCTGTGACCGTAAATAAAGAAATTGATGTCCGGATGTGTCTTGAGGTATTTTTTTGTGAACAGAACCAATGGTTCCTTGTCTTCACCCATATATTCAGGCTCTTTTCCATCCTTGCGTTTCATGCGGCTATGCTTTGCCCATTCCAGACCAAAATCGACACTCCATCGCGGATGAAGCATTGAAAACAGCCGCTGCAGCGTCTTGCTGTGAAACATCATCCGAAGAAATTTAAATTTTCTGTCATCATCGCCCAGCCCGTCGCCATGAGCCATGAAAAACTCCTTTCCATAAATCTCGCATGTCAACGGAACACGATGTATAATCATTCCACATTCCTTTTCAAGATAGTCTCCACACCATATATCATGGTTGCCGATGAAAAAATGTACTTCCACTCCCCTATCTGTAAGTTCAGAGACTTTTCCCAAGAAACGTGTATATCCTTTCGGTACTACTGTCTTGAATTCGTACCAGAAATCGAACATATCGCCCAACATATACACAGCGGCGGCCTTATCCTTAATGCTGTCAAGAAAATTGACAAGCCTCCTTTCCTGAGTACGGGCGTGAGGTATAGCCCGCGAGCCCAGATGGGCGTCGGAAATGAAATATATGTTTTTCATCTCATCCATAGTTATACCCTTTTATAGTTTATATAATTACATGAAGCCCAATTCCAATTTGGCTTCTTCAGTCATCATGTCCTTGTCCCATTCAGGCTCGAACACCAGATTTACCTGAGCTGATGTCACTCCGTCAACCGACTCTATCTTCTGCCTTACGTCCTCCATTATGAAATCAGCTGCAGGACAGTTTGGTGCGGTAAGAGTCATATCAATGGTCAGTTCGCCGTTTTCCTGAAGGTCTATCTTGTATATAAGCCCCAAATCGTAAACATTTACCGGGATTTCAGGGTCATATACAGTTTTCAACATATCAATTATCCTCTCTTCTATTTTGAGTTTTTCTTCGCTATTCATATATTTAAATCAAATAATATTTACAGTGCAAATATACGCAAAGAGATGCGCAGAAACAAATAAATCTTTATTTCCATCATAATCTGCCTTCATCCGCATAGCTGTAGTAGGCTCCGTCGGCCACTATCACATGATCGAGCATACGGATGTTCATCACCTTGGATGCCTGAAACAATGCCTGTGTTAGCCTGTCGTCATCCGTACTAGGACGGACATTACCCGATGGATGATTGTGGGTGAGTATCATGGAAGTGGCGCGTTTCAGAAGTGCCTCACGCAAAATCACACGCACATCGACCTGTGTCGAGGCCAAACCTCCCTGACTTATACGGGTGATATCTATCACTTTCGAAGCCTGGTTAAGGAACATCACCCAACATTCCTCTATCGGCAGGTCGCACATTATAGGATGGAAATAGGAGTATATATCTTCCGACGAGCGTATTGGCTTTCTTTCTTCCTGTTTCTCATCCTTACGCCGCTTGCCAAGCTCGGATGCGGCAAGGATTGTTATGGCTTTGGCAGGCCCTATCCCCTTGAACTTACACAAATCCGATACAGAACATTTGCCCAGTGCGCTAAGACTGTTATTATATTTGTCCAGGACCTTTCGCATGAGCTCCACTGCCGATTCGTCTGTATTGCCGGAACCTATGAGAATGGCAAGCAACTCGGCATTCGAGAGTGAAGAGGCACCGTGCATCATCATTTTTTCGCGCGGACGGTCTTCTTCTGCCCATTGGTTTATAGATAGTCTGTCTGTCATTTATAGAAAGTCTTTTCGAATGCGGAGAACGAATTCTTTCCTTTCACACAGCGTTTCCACCATGCAATCAAAAATCCGCTTCCATATCCGGTTAGTTGGATAAACGATGAGAGTATGGAAATTGTACCGATTTTCAAACTTCTGTTCTGTACAGACGAATCGATAAATATAAGGAACGAAAAAAGCAATAACGGCAATACTCCGGCCACTACAAGCCATTTACCCCATGAATGCAATAAATCATGACTACCAGGATCGGGGGTATAGGATGCCAACAACAACAAATAAATACCTCCCAATATCACAAGAACCAATAGAGCAACCCCTACTGTAAAGACAGCAGGCAACATGTGCACCAGTTTGAGTGATTCCGGGTATTTCTTATAAAGGTTTATACGGGCTATTCCGGAATTATGAACCTGCTTGAAGAATTTTCTCATATCCGTTCTACGCTTGTGCCAAACCCATGCTATGGGGAACAGACGACACGTATATCCTCCCTTGAAAATACGTATGCTGAAATCTATATCCTCGCCAAAACGCATATCGGAAAATCCTCCCAAAGCCTTATATACGTCAGCACGGATTCCCATATTGAAGCTACGAGGATAAAACTTGTCCATCTTCTTTTTTCCGCCGCGAATTCCGCCGGTAGTGAAAAATGATGTCATTGAATAGTTTATCGCCTTCTGGCTGTCTGTAAATGATTCGTGCGCACGGTCAGGGCCTCCAAAAGCATCGGCGGGCTCGTTTCTCAGTTCTTCTTCCACCGCCTTAAAATAATCAGGAGGAAGGATACAGTCAGAATCAAGGATTATAAGATACTCGCCGTGACTTCTTTCCGCGCCGTA
>CALUIE010000118.1 GCA_944320605.1 uncultured Phocaeicola sp.
TTGGCTTCGGCACCATATACATTTCTAGTATCTCCTGCAAGGGCTTTCAGGTCAGCAAGAGCTTCATTGCTCTGTCCATTCTTGATGAACGCCTTTGCTCTGTAGTATCTTGCCTCGTTTTCCAGTTCAGGAGCGAGCTTGCTGTGAGCCATCATAGCCGATGCGGCACTGACAGTTTCGTTTGTATCTCCAGCCATATATGCGCTGCGCAAAGCACCTGTCTGTGCCTGAAGACGTTCTTCCTGATTTCCGGCACGGTCAGCCAACCGTTTATAAAGTTCCAATGAGCGGCTATACTCTTTACCGTTGTAAGCCATCTGCGCGCACAGAGTCATAGCCTCAGTAGAGAATTTGCTGTCTGGATATTCCAGAACCTTGTTCAGATGTGATGTAGCTCCAGAGTAATCCTTTTCGTTATATGCTATTATACCAAGATAATACGATGCGTTCACACTGAAGGCTCCTTGCGGGAACGACTGCAGATAAGACGTAAAGCTACTCTTGGCCTCAGCAATGTTTCCACGCATATACACACGTTCGGCAGCGGTATATGTCAGTGAGTCACGTTCGTTTACGTCAAAGTTTGCACCACCCGGCAAAGACGAAGCATACGACATATACTCGTCCACCTTATTAATATCTATATATACAGATTTCAAGTCACGCTGTGCCATTTTAGCCTCTTCACTTCCAGGATAATCTGCAATAACCTTTTTATACGCGGCAATAGCTTCATTGAATTTGTCATTCTGATAATACAGCAGAGCGATCTCACTTGCAGCCTTACGTGCCAACCGGCTTTCAGGCCATTTCTCAACCAGAATCTTATATCGTCCTATAGCATTGTCCGCCTGCTCCATCTGCACAAAGGCACGACCCTGCTCGTACAGTGCATCATCAATGTATTGTGATGAAGGATATTTAGAAAGAAGAGTATTAAGAGTTTCTATCTTTCCTACATAGTCACGCTGCAAACCTTTCACGAAGGCCTCCTGAAACAGAGAGTAATCACCATACGACGGTTCGATAGATACAGCCTTAGCATACTGAGCACGTGCCTCATCGAAACGGCGTGCATAGAAATAGCAGTCGCCGGCACGGTTACATGCGTCACCTCTCACCGAAGCGTCTATGACAGCATCCGTATCTGCACATCTCACAAACCATGTCAGAGCCTTATCGTAATTCTTCTGTTTGAACGATGTATATCCCATGTTGTAAAGAGCAAGACCATATTCCATACTCTTCTTGTTAGTGGCAAACTCCATATACTGGCGATAATCGGCAGACGCCTGTACAAATCTGTCAAGTCTGTATTTTGCTTCGCCACGCCAAAAATACGCATCAGCCTTGGTCTGTGCATTATATCTGCCTAACTGCAAAGACTGCGTGAAATAATCAATGGCATTTTCGAACGATGCCTGTGCAAAAGCCTGCGTACCTACACGGAACAGAAGTTTCTGTTTTGCTTCCAGAATCCTGCTCCCCGGCTGGCTGATTTTGGCTATGGATTTCAAAGCTGCCATATAGCTGCGAGTGTTCATATATACCTCGATAAGATAATCATTCACCTTATCGGTATATTGCGAATGTGGAAATTCATTAAGGAAACGTTCGAACACCGTAACAGACTCTGCAAACGGAGAATACGATGTTTCATGAATACACAAGGCATAATTGTAAAGAGCCTGTTCCTTTATTTGCATATTATTATTTGATGCTGCCGCCTGCTCGAAAGCCATTCGCGCCTGATTACGTTCTTTAAGGTTCAGATATGCAAGTCCCATGTGCAGATAAGCATTCTGCGACATGTCATCGTCCGTACCTGTCACTCTTCCCAGATTTTCTGCAGCTTCAGAATAAACCTGAGTATTGAAATAGCTCATGCCCAACTTATAGAGAGTGTTACGCTGCGGAGTTGACACTTCGGCACAATAAGGAGAAAGATAATTCACCGCTGCAGTATAATCCTTCTGAGAGTAAGCAGCCTCACCTGCAATTCTCTTCATCTCAAGTGATTTCTCATTACGGGGATAATCATCAAGATATTTCAGAGCCATATTCCTTGCTGCAGCATAATCACCTGTGATAAGGCTGATGTCTGCCATATAATATGGAGCAAGTTCCGCATAGTTCTTATTATCCTTTACAGAAGAAAAGCCTTTCATAGCAGCATTATATCTTCCGGCTGAATAATCTATATAAGCCAAACTATATGTCGCATCTGCTGAATATTTCTCACTGGCCTCTTTAAGGACTGTAAGCCACGCTGAAGCCTCTTCTGTGTTTCCTATTTCAAGATAAGACTGCGCCAGACGATAGACATTATCGTCCCGTTCTTCATTTCCCAAAGCATCGAAGTCACAACCTCTATAACATGCTATGGCTTTCAGGTATTCCTTATCGAAAAAATAAGAAGATGCGATAAGAGCCTGTACCCTATTCTTGTATCTTGACTCAGGATGATTTTCCAGATATGTTTCAAGTCTGTCAATACGATCGGAAAGTTTCAGTTCGTACGCAGTACATACTAACATATATTCAGCCTCATCGGCAAACTCTACACAGTTGTCAGAATCCATATAGCGCATCAATGTCTGTCGTGCAGCAGCATAATCATGACGCATAAACAGTTGTTTTCCATCGTCAAAAAGTCTATTACGACCAGTCAACGGTTCAGTCTGCTGCGCTCCTGCCACAATAGGCATAGCCATCAGCAAACCGGCTATAAATGCGTTTCCTTTATTCTTCATAAATATAAATAGTTATTTATTGTATTCATTTATAAAACGTTCCACACCCTTACGCACAGAATCAAGTCCGAAATCCTGAGGATTTATCTTATCCAAAGGCATCCAGAAAGTCTCTGCCACATCGTCCATAGCCCCCAACTCCGAATCATTCTCTACTCTGCACAGGAAGAACATATCCATGGTATGTACAAGAAAACCGGAGTAAAGATATGTATTCGGATATGAGAATAAATATTCTGCTTCCACTACTTCAAGTCCCGTCTCCTCTTTCACCTCTCGTGCAACTCCTTCTTCTGCAGTCTCAAACATATCGATAAATCCTCCGGACAAGTCAAGAGTCCCTTTAGCAGGATCTTTCGCACGTCGGCACACCAAAAGTTCATTTTTGGAATTTAGGATGAAAGCTACAGTTGCCGCACTGGAGTTGAAATAATACACAAAGCCGCAATCGGCACATTTCTTCGATTTGAAATTGTGTTCCTCAAAATGCGGCGAGCCGCAAACCGGACAATATTTGAATAGATGTAAAGGGTGCATAATCACACAAGTTTAGTTACAGTGGCAAAGTTAACAGAAATAATGATAATATGTTACATTTCTGACATAAAGAACAATCTCAAGTAATGTAATGTTTATATCATTTAGTTAGTTTATAAAAGTTTTATAGAACAAAACTATAAAAAATATTGTTATATAGCAGAAATAATGCTCTTTTTATCAAAAAAACAATGATTTTCTGCACTAAATTTCGGATTAATAAAAAAGTTTTTCTACATTTGCTTACAAAATGACATAACAAAACATACAATTATGGAAAAGATTGATAAATTAGACAAACAAATCTTAGAAATTATCTCTCAGAATGCGCGTATTCCTTTCAAAGACGTAGCTGCAGAGTGTGGGGTTTCACGTGCAGCGATTCATCAGCGTGTACAGCGTCTGATTGATCTTGGTGTAATTATCGGCTCAGGATACAATGTCAATCCTAAAAGTTTAGGATATATGACATGTACATACGTAGGTATCAAACTCGAAAAAGGCTCCATGTACAAAAGCGTAGTTGCAGAACTTAACAAGATTCCTGAAATAGTGGAATGCCATTTCACCACAGGTCCTTACACAATGCTTACCAAACTGTACTCTACTGACAATGAGCATCTGATGGATTTATTGAACTCACGTATTCAGGAAATTCCGGGAGTAACTGCTACTGAAACTCTGATTTCATTGGAACAAAGCATCAAGAAAGAAATACCTATTCATTTGGATAAATAATGGATATTATTACCGAACTAAATACGGGAGGTATAATTATAGGCTTATGTACTTTCCTGATAATAGGTTTCTTTCATCCAATCGTGATAAAAGCCGAGTATTATTGGGGGACAAAGTGTTGGTGGATTTTCCTCTTATTAGGAATAGTAGGTATAATAGGCTCTGTTATGACAGACAACATCCTTATTTCCACGCTTTTAGGAGTTTTCTCATTTTCATCATTTTGGACAATAAAGGAACTCTTCGAGCAAAGGGAAAGAGTTTTAAAAGGATGGTTTCCAATGAATCCCAAAAGAAAGAAGGAATACGAAGCAGATATCAGAAAATAAAAATATAAAACATATAATATAAAGAGTTCATGTATTATTAGATTAAAATCCATGAACTCTTTTTTTATTCTAATTCTAAAACATTAAATCATGCAAAACATCAAAAACAACTTGACAGAACTGATAGGAAACACTCCTATGTTAAGACTAAACAACATGGAAGTAATCCACAAGTCAACCGCAACAGTAACAGCAAAACTTGAAATGTTCAATCCGGGAGGAAGTGCCAAAGACAGAATTGCGCTTAACATGATAAATGATGCCGAAGCAAAAGGCATCCTAAAACCGGGAGCAACCATCATAGAACCGACAAGTGGAAATACAGGAGTAGGTCTGGCATGGATTGCCGGACTGAAAGGTTACAAACTGATACTAACCATGCCGGAAACCATGAGCCGCGAAAGACAACTCCTACTCAAAGCATACGGAGCAGAACTTGTACTGACAGCAGGAAGTAAAGGCATGAGCGGCGCAATAGAAAAAGCGCAAGAATTAAACTCCGAAATTTCCGGTTCAGTGATATTACAGCAATTCTGTAATCCGGCTAATCCTGAAGCACATTACAACACTACCGCAGAAGAAATCTGGAAGGACACAGAAGGAAAGATAGACGTATTCGTTGCTGGAGCCGGTACAGGTGGAACAATAAGCGGCACAGGAAGAAAACTTAAAGAAAAAAATCCTGAGATAGAGTTAGTTGCCGTAGAACCGGACTCATCCGCCGTGATTTCAGGCGACAAACCGGGTCCGCACAAAATTCAGGGTATAGGAGCAGGTTTCATTCCAAACACACTTGACACAAAAATTATAGATAGAATATTCCGTGTTACAAACGATGATGCGATGGAAACAGCACGCGAACTCGCTACCAAAGAAGGAATTCTATGCGGTATTTCATCAGGAGCGGCAGCATACGCAGCCATCAAACTGTCACAAGAGCCGGAATACAAAGGAAAGAACATAGTGGTATTACTGCCTGATACAGGCGAGAGATATCTCTCTACAGAACTTTTCGACAGATAAAACAAGAAGCCTCGCATTAGCGAGGCTTCATTTTGAGTGGGCGTTGACGGATTCGAACCGCCGACCCTCTGCTTGTAAGGCAGATGCTCTGAACCAGCTGAGCTAAA
>CALUIE010000119.1 GCA_944320605.1 uncultured Phocaeicola sp.
GAAAATGATATGTCTGTAATGGATGGTGTAAGAATACCAATGGAGAAGACTGCTTCCTTGTTGAAATGGAATCTTGCAGGTGAAGTTCTTATACCGGATGTCTTAAATGAAGATGAGATTGAGAATACTGATGGATGTCGTTTGGCTACAGAACTTGCCCATAAATTTTGATTGTATATTAAAGGTAAATGGAATCCTAAAGAAGGGATAACATTTACCTTTTTATATGAAGTATGATTTGAATTCTTATTAGAACCAATGGAAATATTCTTATTTATTATGTCGATATAAATAAAATATATTATTTTCTTTGGCAGAATTAATGTATTTTTCATAATATTTTGTATATTTGTCGGCATAAATAATTCAAACTAAATCTTATCTCATGGAAAAAAGCACTTTTCAATTAGGGTTGATTTCAGCTGCGGCATTGCTAAGCGCATGTTCCGGCGGTGGTTCAAAGAATCAATCGGAAAACAAACAGAAAAATCCAAATGTAGTATTCCTTATAGCTGACGACCTTGGTATAGGCGATTTGAGTTGCTACGGTGCAACAAAAATCCATACTCCAAACATCGACCGTCTGGCAAGTCAGGGACTTCAGTTTGCAAATGCTTATACAACATCTTCTACAAGTACACCTACTCGTTTCGGTATTCTTACCGGTATGTATCCGTGGCGTCAGGAAAATACAGGTATCGCACCGGGTAACTCTGAATTGATTATCAATACAGAATGTACAACTATGGCCGACATGTTCAAGGCAGAAGGTTATGCTACTGCAGCCGTAGGTAAATGGCATCTCGGACTTGGCCCTAAGGGAGGTACTGATTTCAACGGGCTTATCAAGCCTAATACTCAGGATATAGGTTTCGATTATGAATACATTATTCCGGCTACGGTTGACCGTGTGCCATGCGTGTTTGTAGAAAACGGACGCGTGGACGGACTTGACCCTAATGACCCTATAACTGTCAGCTATGACCATAAGGTAGGAGACTGGCCTACAGGTAAGGAAAATCCTGAACTTGTAAAGCTTAAACCAAGTCAGGGACATAATAATACTATCATCAACGGTATTCCTCGCATAGGATGGATGACAGGCGGTAAGTCTGCATTGTGGGATGATGAAAAGATTGCTGATATCATTACTCAGAAGGCTAAGGACTTCATAGTAAGCAACAAGGACACTACATTCTTCCTTTATATGGGAACTCAGGATGTTCACGTACCTCGTGTTCCGCATCCGAGATTTGCCGGAAAGAGCGGCTTGGGAACTCGTGGAGATGTTATCCTTCAGTTGGACTGGACAGTGGGCGAGATAATGAATACTCTTGACAGTCTGAACATCGCAGATAATACTATATTCGTATTCCTGAGTGATAATGGTGCCGTTATAGATGATGGTTATCAGGATCAGGCTCGTGAACTGCTGAATGGACATACTCCTATGTTGAATTATCGCGGTGGTAAGTATAGTGCATACGAAGCAGGTACACGTACTCCATTGCTCGTAAGATGGCCGGAGAAGATTAAGCCTGCCGTACAGGAAGGACTTTATTCTACTGTCGATTTCTTTGCGTCATTCGCAGGTTTGTTGGGTTATGAAATTCCTCAAGGACAGGCTCCTGACAGCCGTAACTATCTGAACACTCTTATTGGAACAGATACTAAAGGATGCGATTATGTAATCCAGCAGAACCTTAACAATACGCTTTCTATCGTCAAGGATGGTTGGAAATATATCGAAACAAGTGATAAACCTGCTTTGGAATTCTGGACTAAGACAGAACTTGGTAACAGCAAGGAAGTACAGCTCTATAATGTAGTTGACGACCCTTCTGAAAAGAAAAATGTAGCTAAGGAAAATCCTGAAAAGACACAGGAACTTGAAAAAGTTCTGATGGCAGAAAAGAACAAGTTTGAAAAGACTAAGATGTAATCAGTTTTTTTATATCTGAATAAGCGACGCCCGATGAACGTAGTATTGACGTTTGTCGGGCGTTCTGTTTATGCCCCTGTTGTATGGAATAGTGATTATATTTATTTTTGCACCGGATTTCAATATTGATATTGTATAATGAAACGCATCACCTGGAAAAAACATCATAAATGGTTCGGCATAATATTCGCATTCTTCATGCTTATGTTTTGTCTGAGCGGGATAGTGCTAAATCATCGTGAACTGGTGGCGGATATAAATATTGACAGAAGTTTTCTTCCTGCAGATTATAGATATAATAAATGGAATATGGGGCTTCTGCGAGGTTCTATAAAGGATAAAGATAAAGTGTTTATATATGGAAACAGCGGAATCTGGAAGACTGATTCAACCGGATTGCATGTGTCAGATTTCAATGCAGGTTTACCGGAAGGTGCCGATTTCCGTAACATCAAAGCTATGGTTCAGACTCCGGACAGCTCTCTTTTTGTCGCAGGACAGTTTGGCCTTTACAGGAACGATGGAAAAGGATGGGAGAGTACCCCTCTTGTACTTTCGGCTCATGAACGTATTTCCGACCTCGTATTGAAAGGGGATACAATGGTAGTAATGGGACGTTCGTATCTCTATACTTCCGTCAGTCCTTATAATGAATTCAGCAGATTAGAATTAAAAGCTCCTGAAGGTTATGACGGCAAGGTTTCACTCTTCCGAACCGTATGGCTTATGCATAGCGGAGAAATGTTCGGTAAAGTTGGGAAACTGGTTATGGATGCTGTTGCAGTTATATTGATCTTGCTGTGTCTTACCGGAATTACATACTGGCTTTTACCCAAATATATAAAGAGAATCCGCATGAGCGGTAAAACAGCCACAGGAAGCATTCAGTTAATGAAGTCGTCACTTAACTGGCACGATAAACTTGGCAGATATACTTTCGTAATACTCATGTTCGTATCTTTTACCGGATGGTGCCTCCGTCCGCCTGTGCTTATAGCACTTGTTTCTTTCCGTACTCCGGCTATTCCTTATACCGTTGCAGACAGCGATAATGCCTGGAATGACAGACTGCGTATGCTTCGCTATGATGCCGAATATGGCGATTGGTTACTGTCTTCATCCGAAGGTATTTTCTCTTTGGCTACACTCCAGTCTGTTCCTGTGAAATTGGAGAAGACACCTCCTGTCAGTGTTATGGGACTTAATGTTTGGCAGAAAGACTCCTGTGGCAACTGGCTTACGGGTTCTTTCAGCGGAATGTATGTGTGGGACAGAAGCAGACAGATTTCTACTGATTATTTCACCGGAGAAAAGGCAGAAGATGTTGCAGGTCCTCCGTTCGGTAAATATGCTGTATCGGGCTATTGCGATAATATTGGAGAGAAACCTTTCGTAGTGGAGTATTACAAGGGTACGTTAGCACTACATATGCCCGAAAATCTTTCTTCTCTGCCTATGTCGCTATGGAACTTTGCACAGGAGATACATACCGGACGTATATACACCATCCTAGGAAAAGGAACTCTTATCTATATCTTCTTTGCAGGACTGGCAGCGCTGTGGTGCATCTATACAGGATTCGTTATCAGAAGGAAAAAGCGTGAGTGATAGATGCTTTAAAGGAAAATGCATGTGTTTTTCTCATAAACTCCGGAAAATCTTTGTTTGTTTGAATATTATTCGTAATTTTGCGAACAATATTCAAACATACTATTAATGGCGAACAAAAACTATACAGAAGAGCAGGAGAGAATGGCACGTTTTGCCAAGGCCATGGGGCATCCTGCACGTATGGCTATCCTGGAGTTTCTTTTGCGTCAGGAGACATGTTTCTTTGGCGATATACATGAAGAACTGCCTATAGCCAAGGCCACAGTGTCACAGCATCTTAAGGAACTTAAGGAGGCCGGACTGATACAGGGAGAGATAGAAACTCCGAAGGTGAAATACTGCATCAACAGAGAGAACTGGGAGCTTGCCAGAAAGATGTTTTCTGCGTTCTTCGGTCAGTCTGTTTGCAAGAAAGAGAGTTGCTGCGGATGAGCAGCATCTTTTTTTGCTTTTATTGTTCGTAGTTTGACGAAATACTAATAACATCAATAAACTAAAAAGGTATATGAAGAAAATTGTATTAGTGGCCGTAGCCTGCCTGGCTTTGGCATCATGCGGAATGGGCACAAAGAATGACTCATCCGCACAGGGAGTGGAAGTGGGAGTTCCTGCCCGCGACTGTGTAGAAGTGTTGTATTTTCATGGCAAACAGAGATGTGCCACATGTATAGCGATTGAAAAGAATGCCTCAGAAGCAGTATCAAAAGAGTTTGCCGAGGAGATTAAGAAAGGAAATGTGGTATTCAGAGTGATAGATATCACAAAAGAAGAGAATGAGGCTATAGCAGAGAAGTATGAAGTCACATGGTCATCACTCTTTGTGGTAGGACATAAGGATGGCAAGGAAAGTGTGGAGAATATGACAGATTTCGCATTCAAGAATGCCAGACAGTCGCCTGATGAGTTCAAGAGCGGTGTTGTAGCCAAAGTAAGAGAAATGCTTAAATAACCGGCTGTTATGGATTGGCTTCAGAATTTGCTTGACAATAGCTCGACTCCTGTTCTGACGGCTTTCCTCCTTGGACTGCTGACTGCCATTTCGCCTTGTCCGCTTGCTACCAATATAGCGGCTGTGGGCTTTATAGGCAGAAATATCGAGAACAGGAAGCGCGTTTTCATCAACGGAATGCTATACACCTTGGGGCGTGTGCTTTCTTATACTCTGCTCGGGGTAGTGCTGATAATGATTCTCAGAGAAGGTTCCAGCATGTTCGGCATACAGAAGGCTATCGGTACATGGGGCGAACTTCTTATCGGACCGATGCTCCTTATAATAGGATTGTTCATGATTTGGGGTGACAGACTCAATCTGCCTAAGTTCGGTTTCAACGGCAATGCCGAAGGACTTGCCAAAAAGGGTGGAGCAGGGGCATTGCTCATTGGAGTTCTGTTTGCACTGGCTTTTTGTCCTACGAGCGGTGTGTTCTATTTCGGGATGCTTATACCTATGTCTGCCACAGCCACTGCAGGCTATCTTTTTCCTGCCGTGTTTGCCATAGCAACTTCAATACCTGTACTCATTGTGGCATGGATACTGGCCTTTAGTGTACAGCAGATGAGCAGCTTCTACGGCCGTATAAAGACTGTGCAGAAATGGCTGAACTTAATAGTTGGGATACTATTCATCGTAATAGGTATATATTATTGTTTTGTAATGTTTTTTTAATCAATAAATTTATAGAATTATGGAAATTAAAGTATTAGGACCGGGTTGCAGCAAGTGTAAGACAACCTATCAGGTAGTAGAGAAAGTAATCAAGG
>CALUIE010000120.1 GCA_944320605.1 uncultured Phocaeicola sp.
GCCTGACTCGAACAGACGACCTTTGGGTTATGAGCCCAACGAGCTACCAACTGCTCCACTCCGCGATGTTATTTCTTGTTTGCGAGTGCAAAGGTACGGCTTTTTATTATAAAATCCAAACATTATAATAAATAAAATGTATAACTTAGGTTAAAATCAGACAAAGATGATATAATAAAATGACAAAAAAAGAGATAAAAGAATTACTCTTTTACCTCTTCAAATTCTATATATTCTCCTTCATTATCATCAAAAACTTTCTTCTTGCCAGTTGTTTTTCTTGTGGTACTATATGTATCCGTGTTCTTTGAATTATAGCTTTTGTTATCAGATTTGACTTTTTTGCCCACATTCAATACTGTCTTCACTATTCTAAAAACTATAGTGAGACCTATAATCAAAACAAAAATTAGTATGAAAAATATTATTCCTAAAATATGAAACATAGTTATCGTTTTTTATATATTCCATTACAATAATTGTGCCACAATTGTTTTTCTATAATTTCTTACAAGTAATGGCAGATAATATAATGTACCACACAATAACCGCAGCAACTCCGTTAAGGCCATAAAATATAAGTAACAATATGCTTATGGCAAGAAATATATACCTTATTTTATTGCTATTCCACGACAGATTCTTGAACTTTAAAGAAAACATTGGAAGTTCCGAAACAAGAAGTCCTGACATAATGAAAACCAACAATAATAAATACAAGGCATTAAGCGACTGTAACATAATTGGATTCTCATTGACAAATATTGCAAATGAACTCCAAAAAAGAGCATTTGCCGGAGTAGGCATACCTATAAATGAAGTTGTCTGACGTTCATCTAAATTAAACTTCGCAAGACGCAATGCTGAAAATACAGATATTATAAATGCACAATACGGAATATATGCAGATATTTCGGATATAAAAGCTGGAACACAGACTTCCTTGAACAATGAAAACACAATGGCAGAAGGAGCAAGTCCAAACGTTATATTATCTGCAAGGGAGTCTAATTCCTTACCTATTGGCGAAGACACTTTCAGAAGTCTTGCAGTCATGCCATCAAAAAAATCAAAGACAGCACCAAGGACAATAAACAACATTGCCAATCTGTAATTACTTTGGAAGGCCATGTAAGACGCTATACAACCACAAAACAGATTACAACTTGTGATAGCGTTTGGAATATTCCTTGTTATGAATTTTGACATATACTGTTTTATTTTAATTTAGCAATGACCGTTTCGTTACCTGTTGTTTTTTGATTCATCTCGACACACACTTCAGTGCCTAAAGGCAAATAAACATCGACTCTTGAACCAAACTTTATGAATCCCATGTGTTCGTCTATATAACAATCTTCGCCGGGATTTGCGTATGTTACTATTCGCCTGGCTACCGCACCTGCAATCTGACGTGTCATAATAGTTTCTCCTTCCGGAGTCTCGATTATTATTGTTGAGCGTTCATTCTCCGTGCTTGCCTTTGGAAGCCACGCCTTCATAAATCTTCCATTGTGATGTTTTACCATTTTTACTACACCGTCAACAGGGTACCAATTGGCATGAACATTTGTTATATCCATAAAAATAGAAATCATCAGCCTGCGATCATGGAAATACTCATGCTCATCAACTTCCTCTATTACGACCACTCTTCCATCGGCAGGAGCAACTACAGTTTTTTCAGTTTCCCCTTTAAACAATCTTATCGGACAACGAAAGAAGTTAACCATCAAAAGATACAACACGACACTAATAGCAGCTACTATATAAAAGATTATATTAGTACCTAAAAGATAATAAAACGCAAGATTTATCGCTAATAGAAATATAGCACTTGTGATAAGTATATTGGTTCCTTCATGGTGTATGCGGATTTTCTTCAATTTCTTTATTCTATTCATGATGGTAAAAGTAATGAAATAGGTATTTTAACATGCAAAAATAAGCGTATTTTAGTTACTCTGCAAATAAAATATAAGAAAAAACTATTTGTAATGATTTTACAAAGGTTTTGCAAATGTTTTTATACACGAAGATATCTTTGAGAACAAAGCCTTTCAATTACAACAAAAAAAATCCCGGACGATAAGAAAAATTTCATCCGGGAATATAATCATACTTTAATTCTATCAAATAGACAATTCGTTCAACACATTCACAAGCTCACGATCTATAGGCTTATCATTCTTTATAGCCTTGGCGAATGGAACATATACTATTTTGTCGTTTTCTATACCAATCATTACATTTCTCTGACATTCCATCAACGCTTGAATACTTGCGACTCCCATACGGCTGGCAATAATTCTATCGTGAGCTGTAGGTCTTCCTCCACGCTGCAAATGTCCCAAAATAGTCACACGCACATCATATTGCGGGTATTCATTTTTCACACGTTCCGCATAATGCATTGCACCTCCGGTAATTTCACTTTCCGCTACGAGAACGATTGAACTACTCTTTGATTTACGGAATCCGTTTTTAATAAACTCTTCCAACTGGTCAACTTCAGTATTGAATTCAGGAATAATAGCAGCTTCTGCACCTGCCGCTATAGCTCCGTTCAGAGCAAGGAATCCGGCGTCACGTCCCATAACTTCAACAAAGAACAGACGTTCGTGCGATGTGGCTGTATCCCTTATCTTGTCAACAGCATCGAGAATGGTATTCAAAGCTGTATCATAACCTATAGTGGTATCTGTTCCATAAAGATCATTATCTATAGTACCGGGAAGTCCGATACATGGAACATCATATTCTTCTGCTAACAGTCTGGCACCAGTTAAAGAGCCGTCACCACCAATCACAATAAGAGCATCTATTCCCTCACGTACCATTGTTTCATGAGCTATCTGGCGTCCTTCAGGTGTCTTGAACTCTGCACATCTGGCCGTTTTCAGGATTGTTCCTCCTAACTGTATTATATTACTTACATTCTGAGTTTTAAACTCTTGTATCTCTCCGGTTATAAGTCCTTTATATCCTCTATAAATTCCTTTAACTTTCAATCCGTTGTATATTGCTGCACGAGTCACGGCGCGGATTGCCGCATTCATACCCGGAGCATCTCCTCCTGAAGTGAGGATACCAACACATTTAATACTTGCCATATTGTTGAATATTATTAGTTTGTTTCAATGCCGCAAATTTACAAATTCCGTCGTAAAGTTGTATTAAATAGATATGTATTTTAAGTTAACTTGAATTATGAATTCTTTAACATGACTCCGATATTACATTCTTACATTTATCCATAAGCCATTTGGGTGTTGATGTGGCACCACATATTCCGATTGACTTTGCATCCCTGAACCACTCCACATCAATATCTTCCGGTTTATCAACCTGATATGTACGAGGATTGATTTCCTTACATTCATGAAAAAGGATTTTACCATTAGAGCTTTTCTGCCCACACACAAACAGGATTACATCGTGCGATGCAGCAAATTTCCTAATGTTTGGCATTCTGTTTGCCACTTGACGGCATATAGTATCAAAATACTGGAAAGTAGCAGACGGAGAAATATTCTGTTCTATATAGAATACAATATTTCTGAATTCGTCCAGCGATTTCGTTGTTTGCGAATACAGTCTCACATCTTTACTTAAATCTATCTTATCCACTTCATCAATTTTTTCAATTACTATCGCCTCTCCATTCGTCTGCCCAACAAGTCCCATAACTTCAGCATGACCATTCTTGCCATAAATTACTATTTGCTTTTCTTTCTGGGATTCTTTATTGGTATATTCCTGTTTTATTCTTTTTTGCAGCCTTAAAACCACAGGACACGTTGCATCAATTATTTCAATATTGTTCTTTGCCGCTATTCTGTATGTCTCAGGAGGCTCACCATGCGCACGAAGTAGCACTTTTACGTTCTTTAATTTTGCATACTCCTCATGGTTTATAGTTATTAGACCTAATTTTTTCAAACGCTCACATTCCTGATCGTTATGAACAATATCTCCCAAACAATACAAAGGAGTACCTTTAGCCAATTCTTCCTCTGCCTTTTTTATAGCCGTTGTTACTCCGAAACAAAAACCTGATTCGCTGTCTATTTCAATATTATACATAGGCGGCTTTTTGATATTCATTTTTTAACCATGCTTTTTGTTCTTCAACAGACATATTACTATTGTCCAATATTATGGCATCGTCTGCCTTTCTCAAAGGACTAACCTTTCTGTTTTGATCAATTTTGTCTCTTTCTTCTACATTCTTAAGAATTTCATCGTATGATACATTCTGACCTTTTGCTATAAGCTCATCATATCTTCTTTTTGCTCTGATCTCAGCAGAAGCTGTGACAAACACCTTCAATTCAGCATCAGGAAATACAACAGTTCCTATATCACGTCCATCCATCACAATTCCTTTATTTTTTCCCATCTCCTGCTGTTGTTTTACAAGAGCTTTCCTTACAAATCCCAATGCCGCGACAAGACTCACCCTTGATGAAACATCCATAGTCCTTATCTTAGATTCAACGTTTACTCCATTCAGGAATGTTTCCGGTTTTGAGGTCATGTCATTTAACCGAAAGGATATATTAATTTCTCCTATGCGCTTCTTCAATTCTTCCGCATTCACCTCTCCGTCAGATGTGAACAATGAGTTTTCGATACAAAACAAAGTGACCGCCCGATACATCGCACCACTGTCTATGTATATATAACCTATTTCTTTGGCCAAATCCTTCGCCATCGTACTTTTGCCGCAAGACGAAAACCCGTCTATCGCTATAGTAATTTTCTTCATAAACTCAATATATATAATAATGTGACAACCAATCTGCCAAGGAATGAAAAAAACGGCTTACACAAGCCTCACAAAAAGGCTCGCAAAAACGACAGGGTGTTTCATTTAAAACGCTTTGTCATTTTGCCTTAAACGACAAGGCGTTTTTTTATAATGTCTAAAGCTTGACAAACCTCATACGCTGTTCCGCCTTCCATGAAGCCAAAGATATATAAAATATCCAACCTTTTCGCCTAATAGGCACTATTATTTCATTTTAAATCTATTTTTATCCTTTTAATGTTGCTTTTTAAAATAAATATACTACATTTGCACACAGAGAATTATTAACAATTTATCAAATCATTTATGGAAGTTAA
>CALUIE010000121.1 GCA_944320605.1 uncultured Phocaeicola sp.
AAACAGGCTATACACGAAATAAAAGCCAAACCTACCTGATACCATATAGACACGTCACTATGGACTATACTCTTCACAGTTACGGCAATGGCAAGAGTCAGCGCCACTGCCCATATATAGAAAGACAATCCGTGATACTTTCCTATAAATGCGTGAAGTTTAGGCGAAAGATAACGCAGCAGGACTGCCAGAATAAACGGACAAAGCAACAGAGGAAATACCTTTCCAAGAATCATCAGGAATGAAGAAAGGAACCCTACCCCTTCCTGAGGATGTATAACCGGAACCACCAGCGGAACAAGAAAAGCTGTCACAAGGTTTATCAGAATTGTATATGATGTAAGATGTGCGGCACTGCCCCCCAATTTTCCCGTCACTACGGCAGCAGCAGTAGCTGTAGGACAGATAAGGCACAGCATAGCTCCCTCTATCAATATTCTGGAGCGCATGTCCGGAAATATATACAAGATTCCTGCGAGAAAAATAAACGACAAACTTTGAATTAAAAGTAATACGACATGCCATTTGCAAGGCTTGAGTTCACTCACATCAACCTTACAGAATGTGAGAAAAAGCATCAGAAAAATCAGCAAAGGCTGCAATATAGCGACAGCATGTTCCACAAACGGTTTTGTAGGCTCCAGGAAAGGTATGTTCACATATACAAAATAAAGTATTACCCCCATTGCCATAGCTATCGGCAAAGTCCAGTTCTTAATAAATCGAATGATATTCATAATTCTGTGTAAAAAACACGGATTACACCGGAAATACATCCGGCATAACCCGTGTTATATTTATTTATTGAAAATTTGATTTTCTGCGGGCAGTTATCCCATTATTTACAGTTTCCTGCGCAGCGAGGCTTAATTTGCTTGAAGAAATCATTTCCTTTATTATCAACAAGAATAAATGCAGGGAAATCTTCAACTTCAATCTTCCAGATAGCTTCCATACCAAGTTCTGGATATTCCACACACTCGATGCTCTTGATGTTGTTCTGAGCAAGGATAGCTGCAGGACCACCGATAGAACCAAGATAGAAACCACCGTGCTTCTTACAAGCGTCTGTCACGGCCTGACTACGGTTACCTTTGGCAAGCATAATCATACTGCCGCCGTGGCTCTGGAACAGGTCAACGTATGGGTCCATACGTCCGGCAGTTGTAGGTCCCATAGAACCACATGCCATACCGGCAGGAGTCTTGGCAGGACCGGCATAATAGATAGGATGATCCTTGATATACTGTGGAAGGTCTTCACCACGGTCAAGACGTTCTTTCAGTTTTGCGTGTGCGATGTCACGACCTACAATGATAGTACCGTTCAAAGAAAGACGAGTAGCTACAGGATACTTGTCAAGTTCTGCAAGAATTTCCGGCATAGGACGGTTCAGGTCAATCTTCACCGCATTGCCTTCGCCAGCCTGACGCAATTCTTCAGGAATCAGTTCGCCTGGGTTTGAATCAAGTTTTTCAATCCAGATACCGTCTTTGTTGATCTTACAACGGATGTTACGGTCAGCCGAGCAAGAAACACCAAGACCTACAGGGCAAGATGCTCCGTGACGTGGCAGACGAATTATACGTACATCGTGTGCATAGTATTTACCTCCGAACTGTGCACCCAAACCGATACGGTGAGCTTCTTCCAATACCTGTTTTTCAAGTTCCACATCACGGAAAGCGCGTCCGTATTCGTTACCAGTTGTAGGCAGGTTATCATAGAAACGTGTAGAAGCAAGTTTCACTGTAAGCAAGTTCTTTTCAGCGGAAGTACCACCAATTACGAAAGCAATATGATATGGAGGACAAGCTGCTGTACCCAAAGTCTTCATCTTTTCTACAAGGAAAGGAACAAGAGTAGCCGGGTTAAGGATAGCCTTAGTTTCCTGATAGAGGTAAGTCTTGTTGGCAGAACCACCACCCTTAGTCACGCAGAGGAATTCGTATTCCATACCCTGAGTAGCTTCGATGTCAATCTGAGCAGGAAGGTTGCAACGTGTATTTACTTCTTCGTACATTGTAAGAGGAGCATTCTGTGAGTAGCGCAGGTTCTCTTCTGTATATGTTTTGTAAACACCAAGTGACAGAGCCTCTTCGTCGCAGTACCCAGTCCATACCTGCTGTCCTTTTTCACCATGGATGATAGCAGTACCTGTATCCTGGCAGAAAGGAAGTACTCCCTTGGCTGCAACTTCAGCATTACGAAGGAATGTCAAAGCTACGTATTTATCGTTGTCGCTGGCTTCTGGGTCAGTAAGGATTTTTGCAACCTGTTCGTTGTGCGAACGGCGAAGCATAAAAGATACATCGCGGAAAGCCGCATTAGCCATAGCTGTCAAACCTTCTTTTTCAATCTTCAAGATAGGTTTACCTTCAAACTCGCTTACTGAAACATAGTCCTTAGTAAGCAGATAATACTCTGTATTGTCATGTCCGTGTTCGAACATTGGCTGATACTTAAATTCTGGTGTTGCCATATTGTTTTAAGTTTTTGAGTTATTGAGTTTCTAGTTATTAGTTACTTTGTCTTATTCTTCGCTTTCGTATGTCTGATAGAGGAAGTCATTATAAGGATACTTCTGAACATGCAGTTCGCGTACCTTCTTGTACAGCATATTCTTGAAATCCTCCAGGTTAGACTTGTCCTTGGCAGAGATAAAGATACAGTTGTCGTCCATCTTTGCCATCCATGTATTCATCAGTTCCTCCAGCGTAATGTTTTCCTTCGTCTTCGGAGTCAGGTCATCCTCTGCCTTTTCCACATAGCTGTAGGCATCAATCTTGTTGAATACTATCATACTCTGCTTTCCTCCGGCACCTATATCTGATATGGTTTTCTCCACAACCTGTATCTGTTCTTCAAAATCAGGATGTGAGATATCTACCACGTGTACCAGAAGGTCTGCCTCGCGCACCTCGTCCAAAGTCGATTTGAATGACTCAACAAGGTCGGTAGGCAACTTACGTATAAATCCTACAGTATCGGAAAGCAGGAAAGGAAGATTTTCAATGATAACCTTTCTCACGGTAGTGTCAAGTGTGGCAAACAGTTTGTTTTCTGCAAACACTTCACTCTTTGCAAGAAGGTTCATTATTGTTGATTTTCCCACGTTGGTATATCCCACGAGCGCCACACGTATCATGCGTCCGCGGTTCTTTCGCTGTGTAGATTTCTGAGTGTCTATTTCTGCAAGTCTCTGTTTGAGCAACGCCATACGGTTAAGGATGATACGACGGTCCATTTCCAGCTGTGTCTCACCAGGTCCACGAAGCCCCACAGAACCTTTACCACCTCCGGCACCGGAACCACCACCCTGACGTTCAAGGTGTGTCCACAGACGTTGCAGTCTTGGCAACATATATTTATACTGTGCTAGCTCTACCTGAGTCTTGGCGTTTGCGGTCTGTGCCCTCATGGCAAATATATCAAGAATAAGCGAAGTACGGTCAAGAATCTTCACCTTCAGTTCGTTTTCAATGTTTCTGAGCTGTTTGGCGGAAAGTTCGTCATCGAATATCACCATACCTATCTCCGTTTCCTCGTCCTCGTTCATATGCAGAAGATAATCCTTTATCTCCTGAAGTTTTCCCTTACCCACGTATGTCACGGAGTTTGGAGTATCAAGCTTCTGAGTAAAACGTGTCACGACTTCGGCACCGGCAGTCTCTGCCAGGAATGCCAATTCGTCAAGATATTCATTTGTCTTTCTTTCGTTCTGGTTTTGGGTTATCAGGCCCACCAATACAGCCTTCTCGGTCTGTGCTTCGGATATTACAAATTCTTTCATTAATGATATATGTATATTCTGGATGCAAACTTAACTAAAAATCTCCGTTTATTTTCATTATAAAGATAAAATAACGCAACATAAAGCTGTTATTTTTCATCCTTCCCTTTTTATTCTATATCTTTTTTATTATCTTTATACCATAACAAATGATTTAAAGTCCTAATTTATGAACAACATTTCTGATATCACTATTTTAGTTGCAGTCCTTGCACTTGCATTATGGCCGGCAATAATTGTTTACCTTTCATGGCGAAGGGAAAAAAAGATTATAAAAAGTATAAAAAATGAATTTACTGTAGAGACACAAATGTTATCCACAGAAGAACTGATAATCTCTACACTAAAGAAAATGGGGTGTAATCCGGAAAAGAATGAAGATGGTAATATAGGTTTCATGTATCAAGGCGACGATTTCTACTTGTCGTTTCAGGAAGACGTTCCTTTCGTAATGATATGGTATCCGTGGTGGGGAACAATAAATGCCGACAATCCGGTGCTGCCATATCTTAAAGAGGTCATAAATGCCGTAAACATAAGTTCATTCATAACTACTGTTTTCATGGCAGAGAATGAAGGCGATAAAGAAATAGGCATCCACTCACACTGTCATACATTTTTCACTGAAAATGCTCTTGAACCGGAAGAACATCTGAAACTTATCCTTGACAGTTTCTTCGACACGAGAAATGCCATAAAAGAAAACATTGACAAACTCGGTTCAGCCATTTCTGAAGATGACGAGGGAACAAAGAAAGAAAGAGTCATAGTAAAAGGATTCTCCGCCTATAAGGAAAATTCAAAACCGATTGAGAAAAAAGAGGTAAAAGAAGAAGAAAAACAGTAATAAGAAATCACCTTTTTATACATTATAAAAACGACTTGTCATTCGAAGTAAAACGACCTGTCATTTAAAATCGAATGACAGGTCGTTTTTTATAATGCTTTATCATCATCATTTGACACTCAAAAACATTTGATAATTTAATATCATTTATCAGTTCTTAAATATCGTTCTCACGAGAAACAAATCGTATAACGGTCAATATAGTTTACATAAAACAGAGCTCAAATGGTAAATGATGTTGTGAATTGCTTTCAAATCATTATATTTGTGCTATCGAGAACAGCCATTGAAAAATAAAGGTTACAATGCGGTTGTTGTGAATTGCTTTCAAATCATTATATTTGTGCTATCGAGAACAGCC
>CALUIE010000122.1 GCA_944320605.1 uncultured Phocaeicola sp.
TGAAGCCTGCCAAGCTCACTCTCATTAAAACTCTTGCGATATTTTTCCAGAATATCAAATTCTGTAAAACCCAAAGTTGGGTGAATTTCCGAAATATTTTGTATCTTAGCCATATCTTTATTGGGGGATTTCCCCCGTTTTGGCCGTCAAACCTTATTTTCGGGGGAATATCTAAAGATACAAAAAAACCAACTAATTCGCAATATATTGTGTATGAATTAGTTGGCTAATTTTATATTATTTACTGAATCTCCCTATTCAATTATTCACGCCATCTCAATATTCTATTTCCTAAGCATCAATGTTTTGAACGGTGCCGGATATGGAGTTTCAAACTGCATCATTTCACCGGTAACAGGATGATAGAAACAAAGCTTGAACGCATGTAAGGCAAGCCTTCCCAAAGGATCAGACTCACAGCCATATCGCAGATCTCCTACAACCGGATGTCCTAATGTCTGCATGTGTACACGTATCTGGTTTTTACGTCCTGTTTCAAGATTAAGTTCAACAAGAGAATAACCATTGGCACGCTTTATTGTCTTGAAATGAGTTATCGACAATTTGCCTCCATCATCATAATCGCACGAGCTGACGTATAGTTTACGGTCTGTCAGCCAAGACTGTACAGTACCCTGATCCTTCTCCATGTCACCCATCACAATTGCTACATAACGACGGTCGAATACTATATCATGCCAGTTATCACGCAATGTATGCTGTGTTTTTTCATCTTTGGCATACATCATTATTCCTGAAGTTTCACGGTCAAGACGATGTACCACAAACACTCTGTTTCGCGGATGCTGGCGTTTGACATATTCGTTCAGAATATGCTGTGCTGTACGTTCCTTCTGACGGTCTGTAGCTACAGAAAGAAGACCTTCCTTCTTTTCCACCACTATCAGATAAGCATCTTCATACAATATATTAAGAAGAGGATTATGGAATTCATGTTTGTTCTTCTCCTTACTAATCTGAACTTTCATTCCAGGTTTAAGAGGAAAGTTATAATGTGTCTGGATATTGTTATCAACCATAACCACACGATTCGTAAGCAGAGCTTTAACTCGTGTACGGCTTATCCCCGACATTTTTTTCATAAGGAATTCCATCAACTCAGATGGCTCAGTTACATTATATATGGTATATTTTACTGCAGCACGTGCCACCGGACGTTTTTCCGGTCTGTTATTTCTTTCTTCCACTTTTATAGTTTTTAGGTTGTTCTTATGCTTTCCTTTTCTCAAGGAGTACTACATTCTCTACGTGATGTGTATGAGGGAACATATCGACAGGCTGTACCGCTATAACCTTATACATTGAATCAAGCAGTTGCAAATCACGCGCCTGTGTAGCAGGGTTACAGCTAACATAAACAATCCTTTCCGGAGCGGCAAACATTATAACGTCAATTACATCATTATGCATTCCTGCACGTGGTGGGTCAGTTATAATAACGTCCGGACGTCCGTGTTCGTTAATGAAATCCTGAGTGAGAATGTCCTTCATGTCACCGGCATAAAACAGCGTATTGTCTATACCATTTATAGCTGAATTCACCTTTGCATCTTCTATTGCTTCAGGCACATATTCAATACCTATTACTTTCTTTGCCTGACGCGAAACAAAGTTAGCTATAGTTCCCGTACCGGTATAAAGGTCATAAACAAGTTCATTTCCGGTAAGCCCCGCAAACTCTCTTGCTACTTTATATAAATTATAAGCTTGTTCGGAATTTGTCTGATAGAATGATTTCGGACCGACTTTAAACCTCAGACCTTCCATTTCTTCAAAGATATGATCGTTTCCCTTAAATACTTCCACGTCAAGATCCCCTATGGTGTCATTACATTTATTATTTATAACATACATAAGAGATGTTATTTCAGGGAATGAGTCGGCTACATACTGAAGTATCTCCATCATCTTCGCACGGTCAGAATCTGTCACAACCTTACATTGCAACAAAACCATCAATTCGCCAGTAGAAGAGGTACGCACCATCATGTTACGAAGCAGTCCCTCCTGCGAACGAAGATCGAAGAAAGAAAAATCGTGCTCATACGCATAATCACGTATAGCATTCCTTATCCTATTTGAAATATCATCCTGAAGCCAGCACTTTTCTATAGCCAGAACTTTATCAAACGCCCCCGGTATATGAAAACCAACAGCATTCATCTGGTCATACTTAACATCTTGCTTCACTTCTTCTTCAGTCAGCCAACGTTTGTTTGAGAAAGTAAATTCGAGTTTGTTTCTATAGAACTTTGTTTTCTCCGATCCGAGAATAGGTCTAAATTCCGGAAGTTCCACCTTCCCTATACGTGTAAGATTATCAAAAACCTGTTTCTGCTTGTACTTTATCTGATCTTCGTACGAAAGACACTGCCACTTACAGCCTCCACACACACCATAATGCTGACAAAAAGGTTCTGCTCTCATAGGAGATTTTTCGTGAAACTTCACTGCCACTGCCTCCGCATAATGGTTCTTTTTACGTTTCACTTGCAGGTCAACCACATCTCCCGGTACAACGTACGGTACAAACACTACCAAATCATTCACTTTAGCCAAGGCCTTGCCTTCTGCAGCCACATCTGTTATAGTTACCTTTTCCAATAAAGGTAGTTCTTTTTTCTTCCTTGCCACGTTATTTTTCAATAAAACCAATTTGGGGCAAATTTAGTCATTTTTTCTGACAAAACACCATGATTTCAAAAATAGTTATTTTTGCTATATAGACATAGCAAAAACATGTTGTAGAATATAATATATATGTTTGTTTATATACAAATAATATATAGTTTTGCCATCGTTAAAGAAAAACAGACAGTATTTTACATTATTTACGGTCTGCACAAAAGGATAGAAACTAATACTTAAAATAACTAATAACTTTAAAAACCTTATCATTAAAAATGGAAACAAAAAGAGTCTATACCTTCGGAAACGGTAAGGCCGAAGGAAAAGCAGACATGAGAAACTTACTTGGGGGAAAAGGTGCAAATCTTGCAGAAATGAATCTTATTGGCGTTCCGGTACCTCCAGGCTTCACCATAACTACAGATGTATGTAACGAATATTACGCCGAAGGCAAAGATAAAGTAGTAGCCCTGCTTAAAGAAGATGTAGAAAAAGCCATCAAAGGCGTAGAAGAACTTATGAAATCAAAATTCGGCGATGTAGAAAATCCGCTTCTTGTTTCAGTACGTTCAGGTGCCCGCGCTTCAATGCCCGGTATGATGGATACAATTCTAAACCTCGGACTTAACGATGAGGTAGTAGAAGGTTTGACACGTAAAACAGGAAACGAACGTTTCGCTTGGGACTCATACCGCCGCTTCGTACAGATGTATGGTGACGTAGTTCTCGGCATGAAACCTACAAACAAAGATGATATAGACCCGTTTGAAGCAATTATAGAAGACGTAAAGAAAGCTAAAGGTGTACGTCTGGACAACGAACTTGAAGTTGAAGACCTGAAAGAACTGGTAGTAAGATTCAAGGCTGCAGTAAAAGCTCAGACAGGAAAAGATTTCCCATCAAACGCATACGAACAACTTTGGGGAGCTATCTGTGCCGTATTCGATTCATGGATGAACGAACGTGCTATCCTCTACCGTAAGATGGAAGGAATACCTGCCGAATGGGGTACTGCTGTAAACGTACAGGCAATGGTGTTCGGTAATATGGGTGATACTTCAGCAACAGGTGTTGCATTCTCTCGCGACGCCGCTACAGGAGAAGACCTCTTCAACGGTGAATACCTTATCAATGCACAGGGAGAAGACGTTGTGGCAGGTATCCGTACACCACAACAGATTACAAAAATCGGTTCACAGCGTTGGGCAGCTCTTCAGGGAATCTCTGAAGAAGAACGAGTTGCAAAATATCCTTCTATGGAAGAAGCAATGCCTGAAATATATAAGGAACTCGATGCCATCCAGACAAAACTTGAAAACCACTATCATGACATGCAGGATATGGAATTTACAGTTCAGGAAGGCAAACTTTGGTTCTTGCAGACACGTAACGGAAAACGTACAGGTGCAGCTATGGTACGCATAGCAATGGAAATGCTTGAACAGGGAATCATAGACGAAAAGACAGCTATAAAGAGATGTGAACCTAACAAACTAGACGAACTCCTCCACCCTGTATTCGACAAGGAAGCATTACGCGCAGCTAAGGCACTGACTCGTGGTCTTCCTGCTTCACCGGGAGCTGCTTGCGGACAAATAGTATTCTTTGCTGAAGATGCAGCACAGTGGAGAGCAGACGGACACAGAGTTGTTCTTGTTCGTATCGAAACCTCACCAGAAGACCTTGCTGGTATGACAGCTGCCGAAGGTATCCTCACTGCACGTGGCGGTATGACTTCACACGCTGCTGTAGTGGCACGCGGTATGGGTAAATGCTGTGTTTCAGGCGCCGGAGCAATCAATGTTGACTATAAGGCCCGCACAGTGGAAATAGACGGAACTGTTCTGAAAGAGGGAGACTATATATCACTGAACGGTAGTACAGGTGACGTTTACTTTGGAGAAGTTCCGACAAAAGCAGCAGAGGTATCCGGTGACTTTGCAAAACTGATGAACCTGTGTGATAAATATACAAGACTTAAAGTTCGTACAAATGCCGATACCCCTCACGATGCGGAAGTTGCACGTAGCTTTGGTGCAGTAGGTATCGGACTATGCCGTACAGAACATATGTTCTTCGACAATCAGAAGATTATCGCAATGCGTGAAATGATTCTTGCAAACGATGTAGAAGGACGTAAAAAAGCACTTGCAAAACTTCTTCCTTACCAGAAAGCTGACTTCAAGGGTATATTCAAGGCTATGGATGGTTGTCCGGTCAATGTACGCTTGCTTGACCCGCCTTTGCACGAATTCGTACCACACGATTTGAAGGGACAGGAAGAAATGGCACAGGCTATGGGTGTGACAGT
>CALUIE010000123.1 GCA_944320605.1 uncultured Phocaeicola sp.
TAAGATTTGAAAACGTATTGTCACATAGTTTTTTGTAGCATTATCTGAAAAGATTGTAACTTTACGTCGTTTTTAAATTAAATACGATTAAACTCATATTGTATATGGCAAATAATAAACCTCTTTTATTGCTGTCGAATGACGATGGTTATCAGGCTAAAGGTATCAACGAATTGATAAAAGCATTGCGTGGTGAAGCTGATTTGGTTGTAGTGGCTCCAGACGGACCCCGCTCTGGTGCTTCGTGTGCAATAACTTCCGCTGTTCCTGTGCATTATGAAAAGGTGAAGGAGGAAGAAGGACTTCTGGTGTATAAATGTAGCGGAACTCCGGTAGATTGCACGAAACTGGCTATGCATACCATCTTGGAACGTACTCCTGATATGATTATTGGAGGTATAAATCATGGGGATAACTCTTCTGTCAATGTTCATTATTCCGGAACTATGGGAATAGTGATAGAAGGATGTCTGAAAGGAATCCCGTCAATTGGTTTCTCTCTTTGTAACCATGCCGCCGATGCCGACTTTTCGTTTACTTTGCCATACGTAAGACAAATAGTGAAAACGACGTTGGCAAATGGTCTTCCATACGGGACATGTCTTAATGTTAATTTCCCTGATACGGAAAATCTTAAGGGTATTCGTATCTGCCGCCAGACAGACGGAGTGTGGATAAATGAATTTGCAGAATGTAATCATCCTCGCCATAATGGATATTTTTGGCTTACGGGATCTTATAAGAATTATGAGCCGAATGCTGAGGAAGCTGATCATTGGGCACTTGACAACGGTTATGTAGCCATAACGCCTACAAAGGTTGATGTTACGGCATACGAACTTATGGAGAAGATGAAGTCTTGGAACTGGAAATAAACAGTTGGCAAGGTTCGACATTTTGTCACCTTGTCAACTCGTTAACTTGTAACTAAAGAACTTAAAAACTCACACATGAAATATTATCTGATAGTAGGAGAGGCCTCAGGCGATTTGCACGCTTCAAATCTTATGCGTTCGCTTAAAAAATATGACGAAGATGCAGAATTCCGTTTCTTCGGAGGTGATTTGATGCAGGCAGTAGGTGGTACATTGGTCAAGCATTATAAAGATATGGCATATATGGGCTTTATTCCGGTACTGTTACATCTGCGTACAATATTCCGTAATATGAGTTTGTGTAAATCGGATATTATAGACTGGAAACCTGATGTGCTTATTCTGATAGACTATCCCGGATTTAACCTCAAGATAGCCAATTACATCAAGCAGCATACTGATATACCTGTCTATTATTATATATCGCCAAAGATATGGGCATGGAAAGAATATCGTATAAAGGATATAAAACGTGATATCGACAAAATGCTTTCCATACTTCCTTTTGAGATAGATTTCTACAAAAAACATGATTATCCTGTATCATACGTGGGAAATCCGAGTGTTGATTCCGTTATGGGGTATCTTGCAAACCATCCTTCTGACAGAACTTCTTTTATTAAAGACAACGGATTGTCAGACAAACCTATAGTGGCTATACTGGCCGGAAGCCGCAAGCAGGAGATAAGGGATAATCTTACTCGTATGATGGAAGTTACACATTCATTCCCCGACTATCAGTTTGTTGTAGCAGGTGCGCCAGGAATATCGCATGAATATTATAAGCAGTATATTACTCCAGATACCAATATAGTGTTCTCGCAGACTTACAGACTTTTGCAACACTCTGTAGCTGCTATGGTAACGTCCGGAACAGCTACACTTGAAACTGCATTGTTCGGTGTGCCGCAAGTGGTTTGCTATTATATGTCTGCCGGTAAATTGGTGTCTTTCCTAAGAAAGTTCATGCTTAAAGTAAAGTATATCTCACTTGTAAATCTTATAACAGGTGAGGAGACTGTGAGAGAACTTGTAGCCGACGGGATGACAGTATCTAATTTGAAGCATGAGTTAGCTGCAATTTTGCCCGGGGGGACCAAGCGTGAAAGAATGCTGAAAGGGTATTCCGATTTGAAACGTATATTGGGAAATCCTGGAGCTTCCGAAAAGGCGGCAGAGATTATAGTTGAATCTTTAAGGTCGAAATAGAAACTATATTTTATATTGTAATGAGTTCAACCGGCGTTTAAGCTCTATTAAACACCGGTTGAACTGTTTTTATATCTGTAATAAATCAGAAAACAACCGTTTATAAAACTGTTTTTGACAGAACATTTTCTGTAAATACAACTTGTGTTTATATAAACCACAGTGATATTTATATAAACCACACTGTGGTTTGTAAAAACAACACTGTGATTTGTAGATTATGATTTGAAGTTTTAAAGAATATACACTTACAATCAGGTTTTTACATCTATAATTGACAGAGTAAAAATAAAATCATAAATTTGGGGAAAATACGAATTCTATGATTAATACTTTGTTTAATGTCTTGATGTACATTATGCCTGTATTGGCTATAATAGTATTCATTGCTTTATTTTTCATTAAGGCAGGCTATGGTATATTCCATACCAAAAGTTGGGGCTTGAGTCTTCCCAATAAAGCTGGATGGGTGATAATGGAATGTCCCGCATTTATCCTTATGGCGGCAATGTGGCATACCGGACAGTATTCGCTGATGTCCGTTCCCGCAGTTTTTTTTATCCTTTTCGAAATACATTATTTCCAGAGGGCATTTGTTTTCCCGCTTCTGATGAAAGGTAAGAGCAAGATGCCCGTAAGTATAATGCTTATGGGAGTAGTGTTTAATCTTATCAACGGTTTTCTTATAGGATATTCATTGTTCCATATTGATAATTCTGAAAAATATTCGACCGACTGGCTTTATTCACCTTATTTCATAATAGGAACATTGATATTCATTGCAGGAATGGTGATTAACCTTCATTCGGACAATGTGATAAGACATCTTCGTCCGAAAGGTGATACAAGGCACTATTTCCCGCAAAAAGGAATGTACCGTTACGTCACGTCTGCCAATTATCTGGGAGAGCTGCTGGAATGGACAGGATTTGCCATACTTACATGCGATGCGGCGGCATGGGTATTCGTGGTATGGACTTTTGCCAATCTCGCTCCACGTGCATACGCTATAAGAAAACGTTATGTGGAGGAGTTCGGAACGGAAGTGGTAGGAAAAAGAAAATGTTTGATACCTTATATATATTAGGAATATGGAAACATCAAAACTCTTTACAGAATATAAGATTGGTCCTTTGACGCTTAGAAACCGTACTATACGTTCGGCTGCCTTTGAAAGTATGTGTCCCGGCAACAAGCCGTCGAAGGCTTTGTATGACTATCATGTGTCGGTTGCTCATGGTGGAGTGGGAATGACTACTGTGGCATACGCTGCGGTGACACGAAGCGGACTGTCTTTCGACCGACAGTTGTGGATGCGTCCTGAGATTGTTCCCGACCTGAAGAAACTTACTGACGCTATCCATCGTGAGGGGGCAGCTGTAAGCATTCAGCTGGGGCATTGTGGAAACATGTCGCACAAGAAGATATGTGGCGAAACGCCTGTCGGTGCATGTACCGGATTTAATCTCTATTCGCCGACGTTTGTTCGCGGACTCCGTAAGGATGAACTTCCTGTTTTGGCAAAGGCGTATGGAGATTCTGTTAGATTGGCTCGTGAGGCAGGTTTTGATGCCGTAGAGATACATGCCGGACACGGGTATTTGATAAGCCAGTTCCTTTCACCATATACCAACCACAGAAAGGACGAGTATGGCGGTTCGTTAGAGAATAGGATGCGTTTCATGGACGAAGTTATGGCAGAGGTAATGAAAGCTGCCGGAGACGATATGGCTGTTCTGGTAAAGATGAACATGCGCGATGGCTTCAAGGGAGGAATGGATATAGACGAAAGTCTGAAAGTGGCGCAGCGTTTGAAAGAGGACGGTGCTCAGGCCCTTGTGCTTAGTGGAGGTTTTGTCAGTAAGGCACCTATGTACGTCATGCGTGGTGCAATGCCCATAAAGACTCTTACTCATTACATGGACTGCTGGTGGCTGAAGTACGGTGTAAAACTCTTCGGACATCTTATGATACCTACAGTACCTTTCAGCGAGGCTTATTTCCTTGATGATGCACTGAAGTTCAGAGAGCAGATAAAGGATATTCCACTGGTATATGTAGGCGGACTTGTTTCAAGAGAGAAAATAGACGAGGTACTGAACAAAGGATTTGAGTTTGTACAGATGGGGCGTGCCCTGCTGAATGAACCGGGATTTGTCAACCGTATGAAGATGGAAGAATGTGCCCGGTGCAATTGCGGACACAGCAATTACTGTATAGGCAGAATGTACACAGTGGATATGGCATGTCATAAGCATCTGAAAGAGGAACTTCCGTCTTGCCTGAAAAAAGAAATTGAAAAACTGGAGAACAAATGATGAAGAAGACTGCTGTAATAACGGGAGCCGACGGAGGTATGGGCTCGGAAATAACCAAGGCCGTGGCGTTGGCAGGTTATCATGTGATAATGGTGTGTTACACCAGTTTCAAAGGTGAGGAAAGGAAAAGCAGGATTGTTCTTGATACCGGCAATGATGGTATCGAGGTGGTTCAGGCAGACCTGTCTTCAATGGAATCGGTTGTTGAGGCTGCACAAAAGATTAAGAGTAAAACACCTTCGGTGGAACTTCTGATGAATAATGCCGGCACGATGTGTACACATTTCACACGTACGGAAGACGGTTTCGAACATACAGTGGCAGTGAATTATCTGGCTCCGTATCTTCTTACACGCTTGTTGTTGCCATTGATGCACGAAGGAAGCAGAATTGTGAGTATGGTTTCGTGCACGTATGCCATAGGAAAGATAGGCCCTAATTTCTTTACGAAAGGACGTGAGGGTAGTTTCTTCCGTATCCCTATATACAGTAATACCAA
>CALUIE010000124.1 GCA_944320605.1 uncultured Phocaeicola sp.
ACACGACAAGTTTATCAAGCAGATTGACGACATGTTTGCTGCCAAGGATAAGGAAATCATGACAGTATAATGTTTTTATTGGTGCATACACCAATACACTTATACACTATAAAAGAAAGAAGAATCTGCACCACCATTTTTCCCAAAAAACACAGTGATGCAGTTTCTTCTTTTCTTTATTAAAAATATCACTAATTCACAATTACAAAAATCAATTCTTTTGGACAAAGGTTTAGTAATAAAAAATACAGGTAGCTGGTATCTTGTTAAAACAGATGAAGGTAGCACGGTGGAATGCAAGATTAAAGGCAATTTCAGACTGAAGGGTATCAGAAGTACAAATCCGGTAGCAGTAGGCGACCGTGTGAAAATCATACGCAATCAGGAAGGCACTGCATTCATAACAGAAATTGAGGACCGAAAGAACTATATTATAAGACGTTCATCAAACCTCTCAAAGCAATCGCACATCATAGCGTCAAACCTTGACCAGTGTATGCTTATTGTAACAGTAAACTATCCTGAAACATCAACTACCTTTATTGACCGCTTCCTTGCATCGGCCGAAGCTTATCGTGTTCCGGTGCGTATAGTTTTTAACAAGACAGACCGATATTCGGAAGATGAAAGCAGATACATGGAAGGACTTATTAACCTATACACTACAATCGGTTATCAGTGTTATAAGGTTTCTGCCCTGAACAATATAGGAATTGAAGAAATCAAAAAAGCTCTTGAAGGTAATATTACACTTTTCTCCGGCAATTCCGGTGTAGGAAAATCTACACTCATCAATGCTATTCTGCCGGAACAGAATTTGAAAACTGGTGATATTTCGAATGTCCATAACAAGGGTATGCACACCACCACATTCTCCGAAATGTTCCCGGTAAACGGAGGAGGATACATTATTGACACTCCGGGAATAAAAGGTTTCGGTACATTCGACATGGAAGATGAAGAGGTGGGACATTATTTCAAGGAAATTTTCAAATTCTCTGCCAACTGTAAATATGGCAACTGTACGCACCGCCATGAGCCGGGATGCGCGGTTAGAGAAGCCGTGGAAAAACATTACATAAGCGAATCAAGATACACTTCTTATCTGAGCATACTTGACGATAAAGAGGACGGCAAATACCGTTCGGCATATTAAGGACATAAATACATCTACAACTAAAACATTATGGGACTATTTATAAGAAAAAGCATTGAAGCCCTACAGACAGAAGCACAGGCTTCTGGAAGCAAGACTCTGAAAAGAGTACTTGGTCCTGTAAGCCTTGTAGCCCTTGGAGTTGGAGTAATAATAGGTGCCGGACTTTTCTCCATTACCGGAACTGTAGCATCCGAATTTACAGGTCCAGCCATAACACTGTCGTTCATCATTGCAGCTATAGGATGCTGCTTTGCAGGTCTGTGTTACGCTGAATTTGCTTCGATGATTCCTGTGTCGGGCAGTGCTTATACATACTCGTATGCCACTATGGGCGAACTCATAGCATGGATTATAGGCTGGGATCTTGTTTTGGAATATACCGTTGCCGCCACTACCGTAAGCATAAGCTGGAGCAGATATATGGTGGTCTTTCTGGAAAATATAGGTATATCCCTACCCCACCATCTTACAGCTTGTCCATGGGACGGAGGGATAATAAACATACCTGCAATACTCATTGTTATAATGATGAGTATAATACTGATGCGAGGTACAGCAGGAAGTTCCATATTCAATGGTTTTATAGTGTTTCTGAAAATAGCTGTAATCCTGGTTTTCGTAGTACTGGGGTGGAAATTCATACAGGCAGACAATTACACTCCATACATTCCTGAAAATACCGGAAAGTTGGGTGAGTTCGGTATATCCGGTATATTCCGCGGTGCGGCAATAGTATTCTTCGCCTTTCTCGGTTTCGATGCTGTAAGTACAGCAGCGCAGGAGACAAAGAATCCTAAACGCGACATGCCTATAGGAATTCTGGTTTCACTTTTAGTTTGTACTGTATTATATATCCTTTTTGCACACGTGATGACAGGTGTGGCAAACTATACCGAATTCAAAGGTCACGTGGGAATTGCGCCTGTCGCTGTTGCCATAGGAAATATGGGAACGGCTGATGCATCAGGAATAATCACCCCCGCATATCCATGGCTCAACAAAGCCATAATTCTGGCTATACTGTTCGGTTACTGTTCTGTCATAATGGTGACTCTTATGGGGCAAAGTCGCGTATTCCTGAGTATGAGCCATGACGGGTTGCTTCCGAAATTTTTCTCAAAAATAAACGAGAAAACAAGAACACCGGTACACAGTAACTTGTTATTCATGGTGGTTGTAAGTTTACTGGCTGGATTTGTCCCTGCACAGGTAGCAGGCGAGATGACAAGTATAGGAACACTTCTTGCATTTACACTGGTATGCGCCGGAATCCTGGTTGTAAGAAAGACAATGCCGGATGCACCAAGGGCATTCAAGACTCCATTTGTACCGGTGGTACCGATACTGGGGATACTGACATGCCTGTGTATGATGTGTTTCCTGCCTGCCGACACATGGATAAGACTCGTACTCTGGATGCTTATAGGACTTGACGTATATGCATCATACGGTATCAGACACAGTAAACTGGAAAAAGGAATAAAAATAAGAAAAGGAGATATGGTACTGAATATTATGGGTATATCATTGTCTGTTCTGAGCATAATAACAGGACTATGGCATCAGCAGACAGTAGGCTGGGAAGCAGACAAGACTTTGTTGACCATATCATTTGCTTTTGCTGTGACACATTGCGCTTATTACATGTACAGAATGTGGAAACACTACAAACCTGCACTTTCATAATGTCTTATATCTTAAAATAAGTTATAAAACACAACTTAGTCCAGGAATTCAGAGTTTTCAACTACAGGCATTTAGAAAAAAAGTACTTATTTTACAGCGATTTATAGATTATGGATAAAAATATATTGATGGTCGCAATCCGTGCTGCAATAGAAGCAGGTGCGAAAATAATGAGCGTCTATACTGATCCGAATGCGGATTTTGAAATAGAAAAGAAAGCTGACAATTCACCTCTGACAATAGCCGACAGGAAAGCGCATGAAGTTATCAGCGGAATACTTTCATCGACAAATATTCCTGTACTGAGTGAGGAAGGCAAGAAGCTTTCATTCGAAAACAGAAAGGAATGGAACGAGTTGTGGATAGTCGATCCGCTGGACGGAACAAAGGAATTCATAAAAAAGAATGGCGAATTCACCGTTAATATAGCATACGTAAAAAACGGTACGCCTCAAGCCGGAGTAATATATATTCCGGTAAAGGAAGAATTATATCTGGGCGACTGTGAACACGGTGCATTCAAAGTGGAAAATATAAATTCAGTTTCTGAAGAAGAAACATTCTCTTCGCTGACATCAAGAGCCATACATCTTCCTATAAAAGAAGAAAGAAATAAATTCGTCGTAGTGGCTTCTCGTTCGCATCTTTCTCCTGAAACAGAAGAATTTATTGAAAAGGTTAAAGAATTACACCATGATGTAGAAACTGTGTCAAAAGGCAGTTCCCTCAAACTATGTCTCATTGCTGAAGGTAAGGCAGATATTTATCCGCGTTTCGCTCCTACAATGGAATGGGATACGGCTGCCGGACACGCCATTATCCGTGCTGCCGGCAGAGAGGTCTATCACACAGACGAGAAGACTCCACTCTCATACAACAAAGAAGATTTATTGAATCCGTGGTTCATTGCCAAGTAAGATAAGAATTGTAAAATCGACGCAGTCAATAAAAGATGTCACACGAAATAATAATAGTACTTGTCTCACTTATAGGGATGCTTGCAGCATTAATTGCTGATAAAATGAGACCGGGGATGATTTTGTTCTCTGTTCTCGTGGTTTTCCTATGCACCGGAATATTGACTCCGAAAGAAATGCTTGAGGGGTTCAGCAACAAAGGTATGATAACTGTGGCTATGCTGTTCCTGGTAAGTGAAGGAATACGCCAAAGCGGTGCTCTGACAAAACTTATAAAGAATCTGCTTCCCATAGAAAATATAAATGTTTTCAAGGCTCAACTAAGAATGTTACCCAGTATTGCCTTCATATCGGCATTCCTCAACAACACTCCGGTGGTGGTAATTTTTGCGCCAATAATAAAGAGGTGGGCAAACTACGTAAAGCTTCCTGCCACTTATTTCCTCATTCCCCTATCGTATGTAACGATTTTGGGAGGTATGTGTACACTTATAGGAACTTCTACAAACCTCGTGGTACACAGCATGATACAGGATGCAGGAATGAAAGGATTCAGTATGTTTGAACTTGGCAAGGTGGGTATCTTCATAGCACTTGCCGGTATCATATATCTGTTCATTTTCTCAAAGAAACTGCTTCCGGCACAACGCCCGGATCAGGTTATCTCTGGCGAAGATGATCCATCGCTACATCCTATAGAGGCTGTGATAGGAGCACGTTTCCCTGGTATCAACCGCCGTATCTCTGATTTCGACTTCAAACGCCACTATGGTGCAGAAATAAAGGAATTGAGAAGAAACGGTAATACCTATACCAATCTTTCGAAGATGCATTTCCGCGAGAACGATACTCTGGTGATAATGGCAGACGACAGCTTCATCAAGACATGGGGTGAATCATCTGTCTTCATCATGCTTGCAAACGGAAAGGATGTAGAACCTGTAGGAAAGAAAAAACGCTGGCTTGCCCTGACATTATTATTGATTATGATTATAGGTGCTACTGTGGGTGAACTTCCTGCTGTACAGAAGATGTTGCCCGAAGGGATCAAGCTGGATATGTTCTTCTTCGTGTCGGTAACTACAGTTATTATGGCATGGACAAAGATATTTCCTCCACGCAA
>CALUIE010000125.1 GCA_944320605.1 uncultured Phocaeicola sp.
TGATACCTTTCCACACCAAGAGTATCAGAAACACGCGTATATTCATTTCTGACAAACCTTCTTACCAATGGAG
Source organism: uncultured Phocaeicola sp. (assembly GCA_944320605.1). Lineage (GTDB taxonomy): Bacteria > Bacteroidota > Bacteroidia > Bacteroidales > Bacteroidaceae > Phocaeicola. The sequence continues at coordinate 74 of CALUIE010000125.1, forward strand.
CCTCTCCATTTCTGTTTCTATAGTTCTGAATCACGCACCATTTTCCGGATTCAGGTTCCATATTCTCGACGTATGCCAGACACTTCTTTATGACATCCCATTTTATGGAACGCACGGTGTCCTTGTACGGATAAACATCCTCAAGGGTATATTTGTCGAATAAAAGTTCTTTTGTAATATTAATATCCTCGGCAGTTACAGGCTTCTCGTGAAACAGTTCGGTAATTGTCATGCTTTCAAGTAATTCCTCTACCTTCTCCAACGGAGCGATGCCGGTATCTTTCCTCATCTCACAACCAGAAATCAAAAAGACAAAAAGTAAAGAAATTACAAATCCTTTCATATTCGATTAATTATCTATTTGACACAAAGATAGCCCTTTAAAATTAATTCACAAATACCTTCCGTCGTTTTCTACAATTTATACAATAACTTATTTCTAATCTTTCTCATCTATGAAGCGCAATGTCTCAACTTTTTCCAAACGAGCCTTCAGTTTTGGCATAAAAGACTTCCTTATCCTTAATTTCATCAGACAATCCATATCATACGACTGCTCCAATATCTCCGGTTCCTCTTCCTTGACAATCCTCATTACATCGTTCATAAAAGGATATTCAAAAGCGAAAGCCACATCCTCGTCAACCGTTTTCTCTATTACAGAAGCACATTCCAGAGCTTGTGCGGCTGCAGTTTTGTATGCTACTATAAGACCACTTGTACCCAATTTTATTCCTCCGAAATATCTCACCACTATGACAAGAATGTCTGTAAGTCCGAAAGAGTTTATCTGACCCAGAATAGGGCGACCTGCCGTACCGGAAGGTTCACCATTGTCGTTTGCACGGAAATCTTTCCTTTCAGCTCCAATCATATAAGCATAGCACACATGTCTGGCATCGTAGTATTTTTTCTGATATTCTTCAAGATATGTCTTTATCTCTCCCAAAGTTCGTACGGGAATAGCTATGGCTATGAACTTGCTTCGCTTCTCTGTGTAAATTGATTCTGACACACCCTCTATGGTCTTATATGTATCTTCCTGCTGCATTTTATGACATTTTGAATATTGACACAAAGGTAATTATTTAACGCATATAAACAAAAAAAGCCCAGTCACGTTTAAATATGACCGAGCCTTAAAGAGCTATAAAACAATAATATTTATTATATTTTTGCCTTTATGTTTGGAGTACTCCATTTAAAAGTATCCAAACACTTAACATTCATAACCTTATTACCTACCTGTATGCGAAAATCACCTTTTTCAAGCACCCACTTGCCGTCTGCACCGACAAAAGCAAGGTCACTTGCTTCTACTGTCAAAGTAACAGTCTTAGTCTCACCCGGCTGTAACTCGATTTTCTCAAAAGCACGTAGCCTGCGGTTTTCAGGTGTAAGTGACGCTACCAAATCGCTGCTGAACAACATTACAACTTCCTTGCCTGCAACTTTACCGGTATTGGTAACGTCTATAGTAAATTCGAGTTTGTCGTCCACTGTAAATGTATCCTTATTTACACTCAGGTTTTTGTAATCGAAAGTAGTATAACTCAAACCGTAACCGAAAGGCCATTGAACAGAAATTACAGCATCATAATCGTATGCACCTTCCATCTTATCCATTTCCTCGCTTACACGATAATCGTATGTAGTAAGTTCAGCTTGGTTTCTTGGATATGTATATGGCATCTTAGCACTTGGATTTGCATCACCGGCAAGGATATTTGCCAATGCATCTCCACCATAATTACCAGGCAACAAGATATTGATTACACCGTCTGCCAAAGGTTCAATGTCACTTATAATACGTGGACGACCGCCATTTATTACAAGAACAATAGGCTTGCCTGTCGTAGCAAGAGCTTTAACTAGGTTACGCTGGTTTTCCGAAATTGCAAGGTCAGACAGATTTCCCGGAGTCTCGCAATATGAATTCTCACCGATACATGCAATGATGACATCGACGTTCTTAGCAGCAGTTACAGCCTTTTCTATTTCAGGAGCATTTTCTTCATAATATGCACCTTCGGCTACGTATGTAACTCCCTGTTCAAGAGTTACCATATCTGCACCGAACTTGTTGCTTACAGCTTCGTAAATAGTGTTGTACTTACCCGCAAAACGGTCGGCAAGATGTCCTTGCCACGTATAGCTCCATCCACCGTTAAGGCATCTCATGGAATTTGCATTAGGACCTGTTACAAGAATTTTCTTACCTTTTGCCAATGGTAATATGTTGTTCTTATTTTTCAACAATACTTCCGATTCTTCGGCTGCTCTAAGTGCGATTGCGGCATGTTCATTGCTACCGAATTTAGGATAGTCCTTATAGTCGGTGTTAGGTTTTTCAAAAAGTCCCAAACGGTATTTCAGACGAAGGATACGGCGTACGGCATCATCAATACGACTCATCGGTACCTTTCCTTCTTCAACCAATTCCTTCAGCAATGTACAGAAATCAAGATCATACGGTTCCATAGCCATATCTATACCAGCATTGATGGCGATTTCTATGGCTTCCTTTTTATTGGCTGCAATCCTCTCACGGGTATATAGATTATTGATATCAGCCCAGTCTGTAATCAACATTCCGTCCCATCCCAAATCTTCTTTAAGCCATTCTGTGAGTAACTGCCTGTTGGCATGCACAGGCACACCATTAATGGAAGCACTGTTTACCATTATTGTCAATGCACCGGTTTCTACGCAGGCTTTAAACGGAGCAAAACACTTCTCTCTCAAATCAGATTCTGATATATAAGCAGGAGTACGGTCTTTACCTGTACGCGACATGCTGTAACCGAGGTAGTGCTTCACAGAAGCCGCCACACGGTCTTTGGAAACATGGTTAGGGTCATCTCCCTGAAAGCCTCGGACAGCTTCGCTACCCATTATGGCATTAACCAGACAATCTTCACCATAGTTTTCCCAAACACGCGACCAGCGAGGATCTCTTGCCATATCCACCGTTGGTGAATAAGTCCAAGGACAGTTGCTTGCTCGTGTCTCGTATGCAGTTATAACGGCCGACTCGTATGTCAGTTCAGGATTAAAGGATGCACCAAGATTGATATTCTGCGGGAAAAGCGTTCCACCAAGGGTATAAGTAGTACCATGAGTCTGATCCAAGCCGTAAATACAAGGAATACCTATTTCCTTCATAGATACTTCCTGGATATAGCCTATAATTTCTTTCCACTTCTCACGGCTCTGTGCAACAGGTCCGGGAGCATTCAATACAGAACCTACCTTGTACTTCCCGATTGCATTTTTTACTTTTTCCTTATCCAACTTGAACTCACCATCCACCACATTGCCAAGGACGTCGACTGAAAGTTCCGTCATCTGTCCGACCTTCTCGTCCAAAGTCATTCGTGACAGTGTGGCTTCAACTTTTTTCTCAATATTTGCATCTTTCGTCAAACCTACAGGAGTTGCTGCCTGAACGAGGCAGGCAGCATTTCCTATTATGGACGAAACTAAAAGTAATCTTTTAAAATTCATATTTATCAATTATATTATTCTGTTTATTAATTATTCTTCATAAGCTACTCGATCAACGTAATATCCATGACCTACACAGATAAATCCAGCTTCAGCCTTCAACAAGTCAATTATCTCCTGAGTCAAAACAATTTCAACAACACCATCTTCCGAGAATACAGATTCAGGATAACCTGGAAGATCCGTCCAATAAGCAGTTTTGGTTCCAATCTGATGATAAGTATCATCTGGATTAACTGAGTAATATACTTTCAGTGTACCGCCGACCGGTAATTCCTGAACCATTGTCTTTACCTCAACAAACTCTTTTATTGATCCAGCAGGTGCAGGTTTTTCCCATGAAACATAAACCCTTTTTTCCTCCCAAAGCGTTTCACCAATTAGCACAGATACCTCTTCAACATCCCCATTTTCAGTCTTAAATTTTACTCTCTTACCTTTGTCGGACAAACAATATAGGGTTTTAAAACCTTCATCTAAATCTTCTGGACAGGTAAAGGTCAATTTTTCGTATGTTCTTTCAGTTATTGTAATATCTCTATCACCTATATGTAATGATTCAACCATATTCATACCATTTCCAATCAACTGATAACTTTCACCGAGTTTGAGCTGTTTGTCAAAAGTTACAACAATTGCCGTTCTATCAATTGTAACGTTAGTCTCTTCTAAAACCTCTTCTCCTACCAAGAATTCAACATTCTCTCCAGATTTAGTTTTTCCAGAAAGTATATATTCTCCATCCTCTAAATCAGGTGAGATTAAAGTCAAAGAGACTGAATTCTGCTTCTCAAACGAAGTAATACTTACACCACCAATAGTCAAAGATACAATCTGATCCATATTTAAGCCTGTAAAAATCCATTCACTGTCAGGTGTTCTATTATCCAAACCAGTTTTTACTAAAGCCAAACCGGTTACTTCCAAAGTATTTGCTCCAAATTCATTACCTTCCGCATCTATCAGCGTAACACGATATGTTCCTGCTGCGATATTGCCAGGAAGTGAAAAAGAAACTGATGTACTTGATGAAGTAATATCAGATTCAGGTATTTCTATTACAAAACTTTCCGAATCACTCTTGCTCTCCGCCACATTGATTCGTTGCAGTGTTATTTTCTTTACCTTGTCAAGGTTGGTT
>CALUIE010000126.1 GCA_944320605.1 uncultured Phocaeicola sp.
TATATTTGCCACGCAAAATAATAAAGACAGACTTACATGAAAACTTATGACATTTATTTTTCTGATGATGACTCTTACGATAACAAAGGGTTTTCATTAAAAACTATGGAAAAGGCTATACACATGGCTGAAGATATGCTGGAAAAAGGAAATGCTTTTACAGAGCAATATGCGGGAGGCACTATTTCGGTAGTCGATTCAGACGGTGAGACAGTGTGGAGCAAACCTATTCCGGAATAATAAAACTGATATTATTGATAAACATTTTAAATTATATACTTTATGTTCTCAGGTATTGTAGAAGAATTTGCTGAAGTTGTAAATGTAGTAAAGGATCAGGAGAATCTTCATCTTACGCTTAAATGCTCGTTTGTGGATGAACTGAAGATAGACCAGAGTGTTTCGCATAATGGCGTGTGTCTTACTGTGGTCAGTATTCAGAATGGTACCTATACTGTAACGGCTATGAAAGAAACGATAGAGCGTTCAAATATCGGATTGTTGAAGGTCGGTGATAAGGTAAATGTGGAAAGAAGCATGATGATGAACGGACGCCTGGATGGTCATATCGTACAGGGACATGTAGATCAGACCGCAACATGCGTGGCTGTGGATGACGCTGAAGGCAGTTGGTACTTTACATTCAAATATAAGTTTGACAAGGAAATGGCCAAGAGGGGTTACTTTACAGTTGACAAAGGTTCCGTAACAGTGAATGGAGTGAGCCTCACTGTATGTAATCCTACAGAAGATTCATTTCAGGTCGCAATTATTCCTTATACTTTCGAACATACAAATTTTCATACAATAAAGGTTGGAAGTGTTGTTAATCTGGAATTTGACATCATAGGAAAGTATCTTAGCAGAATGATGCAGTTGACTTCAAAATAATGAAGTGATATCAATATACTAAAAACGGTTCCCGAAGAGAAATATACCTGGGAGCCGTTTTTAGTATTATATATCTTTCAACAGTATCTGATTGTTGTGTGAAGTGTATTCTTCGCGGGCTTTTATCATTGCGTCCCATGATGAAGAATATTGGTTTCTGTCAATGTTGAAATCCTCAAAACCTTTTGAGTCGAGTTTGTTTAGCATTACTCCAAGTGTAAGTTTGTTTATCGACATACCCGGAAGATAACATACCTCTTCGCTTTTATCTTTTTCCTTTACTCCTTCGTAAATGAGTTGCAAGTCCTGTAATTCATATAGTATGTCTTTGGTGAGCCTTATAGGTATCTTGTTTTCCTTGCTTATTTCTTCGGCAGAATAGGGATCTTCGCCATTTTCAAATCTTTTGCATATTTGGGAAAGTATGATTGTGCAGAAGAAATCGTGGTATCTGCGGCTTATATTCTTCGACTCTTTTCCGTATTTGAACGACTCAAGGTTTTGGCTTACGTAATTCATTTCCGCTCCAAACAGACATATATTCCATGAAATTTGCGTCCAAAGCAGGAACATCGGAATGGCGGCAAAACTTCCGTAAATGGCGTTGTAGTTTGATACCCAGATCTGGCTGTTTATATATATGTATTGGAATATCTGGAATGCGCTGCCTGCCAATATTCCCGGGATGATGGCATGGCTGAGTTTTACTTTTGTATTTGGTATGAATACAAACAGGCCTATAAACATAGCCCATATAATGGCGTATGGAAGTAATTGTATGAAGAATTTCATTATAGGTGCAAGTAGGGCGAATGTTTCCATCTCTTTCAGAAATGTTGTCATGAAAATAGACAGACCGCTTGAAAATACTATCAGTAACGGTAATAGCAGAATCATTGAAAAGTAGTCTGTGATTTTTCTGAAAACTGAACGTGGACGTTTGACTTGCCATATTGTATTGAAACTGCGTTCTATATTATCGGTAAGTATTAGTATAGTCCACAAAAGCATAACTATACCAATACCGATGAATACTCCGCTTTTGGCATGTTGCAGATATGAATTAATCCATGTTATTACAAGTTCTGCCTGATGGCTGCTCATGTTATTGCGGAAAAGTCCTTCGATAATAGAGTCGAAGCCGAATCCTCTTGCAATAGCGAAGAGAATGGCAAATATAGGTATGATAGACAATAATGTGCTATAAGTTAGGGCAGAAGCTCTTACTACAATTCTATTGTTGTTGAATTGTTCTGTCGATAGGATTATGATTCTGATTATTTTGATGAAACTACGCAGGATAGGAGGGTATTTCTCTTCGTCGGCTATCCATAAATCTTTCTGGAAGAATCTTTTCCATTTGCTGATTGGGAGTTTTGGCATAGTATGTCTGTAATGATGATTACTATAAAATGAAAAAAGAAGGCAGCAAACCTGTAAGCCGGGTTCTGTTTCCCTGACGGGCAGGGATGTCTGTCATTTATCTACACCTGTCGTCACCGACAGGCTCAAGCGGTCCACCCTCCGACGTGGGGCGAGCAACCCTCGTTAATGCCGGTTTACATGACCTTACAACTCCTAAGATGCACAGCCCGCATATCGCTATGCGGCTGGTGGGCTCTTACCCCACCTTCTCACCCTTACCCCGGAAAGGGGCGGTTATTCTCTTCTGCATTACTCTACCCTCGCGGACAGCTTTCTGTTAGGAAGTAGGATGCTCTGTGTTGCCCGGACTTTCCTCTTGTATGAAATACCAGCGACAGACCGGTCTGCTGCTTTCTTACTGCAAAGGTATGGAAATAAACTGAAAAAACGGCAGACTTGGCAGAAATACTTTTATTTTTGTGTTGTCAGTTACTTGTAATGAATGTAAATTTGTCAGTTTCCCTCGTTAACACGGGTTAATCAGCATAATATCAATGTTAAAAGAGAGAAAAAACTGATACTTAGGAGTACAACCGTATGGAATTTGTTATACTTTAGCGGATGAAATGTTAAACTAATAGTGAAATTAACAATTTAATATAGATAAGATTATGAAAACAGTAACTAAATTTGCGATAGGAGCAGCTTCAATGGTTGCAGTAAGTGCAGGAGTTGCAGGTGTGACGGCATACGTCGTTTCCCAGAATAATCAACCAAAAGAAAGCCAGACTTTTTTTGAATCTTTCAATACAATGCCGCTGACTCGTGCGGTAGCTATGGATACTAACAGTATGCAGCCTGTTGATTTGACAAAAGCTGCTGAAAGTTCTTTGAACTCAGTTGTACATATTGTTGCTACACAAAGAAGTAAAGTTCAGACAGTGCAGCAGATGCCTGATATTTTCGATTACTTCTTCGGAGATGGTCGTGGACGTCAGCGTCAGATAGAGACTCCGGAACAGAAAGGTTTTGGTTCCGGTGTAATTATCTCTAAAGATGGTTATATCGTGACTAATAATCACGTGATTGATGGAGCTGACGAAATCAGTGTTAAGCTGCAGGACAGCAGGGAACTTAAAGGTAGGGTAATAGGTACAGACCCTACAACAGACCTTGCCTTGGTTAAGATAGAAGGTGATGATTTTCCGGCAATACCGGTTGGTGACTCAGATAAACTGAAAGTAGGGGAATGGGTTTTGGCAGTAGGTAACCCGTTCAATCTTGGTTCAACAGTTACAGCCGGTGTAGTTAGTGCGAAGTCAAGAGGACTTGGCGCAAATCAGGTGGAATCATTCATTCAGACTGATGCCGCAATCAACCAGGGTAACAGTGGTGGCGCATTGGTAAATGCACGTGGCGAACTTGTTGGTATAAACGCTATGTTGTTCTCTCCAACAGGAGCATATTCCGGATATGGTTTTGCCATCCCGACAAGCATAATGACAAAAGTTGTGACAGATATTAAGCAGTATGGTACAGTACAGCGTGCATTGCTTGGTATTGCGGGAAGAAATATGGGAGATGAAACTTATCCTGATGAAATAAGAAAGGAACAGAAGGAGTTAGGAGCAAATGAAGGTGTTCAGGTAGTTGAGGTTACAGAAGGTGGTTCTGCTGATGGAGTTCTGCAAAAGAATGACGTTATACTTGAATTGAACGGTAAGAAAGTCAAGACTATGGCAGACTTGCAGGGAATGCTTGCACAGTATCGTCCTGGAGACAAGATAAAGTTGACTGTATTCCGTGATAAGAAAGAAAAGGAATTTACTATCACACTGAAGAATGCTCAAGGCAATACAAAGGTTGTTAAGAAAGCTGATATGGAAATGCTTGGAGCTGCATTCCGTGAAGTTCCTGAGGATTTGAAACGTCAGTTGAATTTAGGATATGGAGTACAGGTAACAGGAGTTACTGACGGTAGAATGGCTGACAGTGGTATCCGTAAGGGATTCATTATATTGAAGGCCAACGGAAAACAGTTGAAGACCGTTCAGGATCTTGAAAATGTAATGAAGGCTGCATCTCAGTCACCTGATCAGGTATTGTTTATGACTGGTGTATATCCATCAGGAAAACGTGCCAATTATGCGGTTGATTTGTCGCAGTCAGAATAAATAAAATGAACATCGGTTTTTATATTAATAATAATAGGTATTTATTTAAGGTAAAAGATTTCTGGAGGCACTTTATGCTGATTACGGCATAAGTGCCTCTCTTTATCGTTTTATTTTATATAAAAAAGTTATAATATTGAGAGAAAAAAGATTGTCTTTTCTTGATATTTTTATAACTTTGCACCCAAATCGATTTTAAAGAATGAGACAATTAAAGATTACCAAAAGTATCACTAACCGAGAGAGCGCTTCTCTGGATAAGTATTTGCAGGAAATT
>CALUIE010000127.1 GCA_944320605.1 uncultured Phocaeicola sp.
GACTCAGGAAGACTTCTATTCTAAAGCTGACAAATTTGCCTTGTTCAAAGATACCGAAGGTAAATATTACACTCAGGAAGAATACAAGACTCTTATCAGCAGCAACCAGACTGACAAGGACGGAAACTTGATTTACCTGTATGCAAACAACCGTGACGAACAATATGCTTACATTGACGCTGCAACAACCAAAGGTTACAACGTGCTGATGATGGACGGACAGCTTGATGTGCCAATGATAAACATGTTGGAACAGAAACTGGAAAAGAGTCGTTTCACACGTGTGGACAGCGATGTAATAGACCGCCTTATAGTAAAAGAGGAACAGAAAGGTGAAGAATTGAAAGAAGACAAGCGCAGCATTCTTTCTACAGTATTCAGCGGTCAAATGCCTAAACTGCAGAAAACAGAATTCCATGTAGAGACTCAGGCTATGGGCGAGAATGGTTCTCCGATAATCATTACTCAGGCCGAATATATGCGCCGTATGAAGGAAATGGCAAACATACAGCCGGGTATGAATTTTTACGGAGAAATGCCGGACATGTACAGTCTTGTGCTGAACAGCGACCATAAACTGATTAAGCAAGTTTTAAATGATACAGAAACAGCATGTGCTGAAAAGCTGGTTCCTGTAGAATCTGAAATAGCTATACTATCACTCAGAGAAAACGAACTCCGTAAAGCTCACGAAGGCAAGAAGGACGAAGAGATCCCTGTTGCTGAAAAAGATGAACTGAAAGATGTAGAAAAGAAACTTGATGAACAAAAAAATCAGAAAAACAACATCTTGAACGAATATGCTGCCGGAAACAAAGTTGTTCATCAGCTCATAGACTTGGCATTACTGCAGAACGGTATGCTAAAGGGCGAGGCTCTTACAAACTTTGTAAAGAGAAGTATTGAGATGATCTGACACAAACACTATCTCTAATATACAGGGCAATGTCATTATCCTTCAAATGACATTGCCCTTATTTTTTATTGCTATGTGAGAAGAATTCTTATAAAAATCTTATACATTTGTAACTGATCATCACAAACAAAATAAAAACGACAATGAGGAATAGAAATTTTACTTTAGACCTGCTAAGAGTAATAGCATGTTATTTAGTCATACACCAACATGCAAGCGAGTTTTTCTATATTGGCGATAATGGAACAGTGGTAACTGGCGAAAACACTCTTAAGATAGGAATAATGACCAGTATCGCACGTATATCTGTACCATTATTTGTCATGATATCAGGTTACTTGCTATTGCCGGTAAAAGACACTACACATGGTTTCCTAAAAAAAAGATTTACAAGAATACTCTACCCTTTCATAGCATGGTGTATATTATATGCCATATATTATGTATTCACAAAAGACGAAACATGGCTACAAGCCTTGACACATATAATAAACATTCCCGTAAACTTCGGTGTCGAAGTAGGACATTTATGGTACATTTATATGCTTATAGGTCTGTATCTTCTTATACCGATACTATCTCCATGGCTAAATAGCTGTTCAAAAAAAGAACTACATGGCTATCTCCTGCTTTGGGGAGCTTCAACATTTATACCTTACATCCATCTGATATTTCCACAAATCTTAGGAGAATGTTTTTGGAATCCAACCCCGGCTTTCTATTATTTCAACGGTTTTGCAGGATACATGATACTCGGTTACTATATAAAACGATACGGAAATCCAAGCGTAACAACATCATTGGCAATGACCATTATAGGATATTTTACAACGGCCTATATCTTTTGTTCACGGATAAATACATCATCTACTATCCCTGAACTTGAATTAAGCTGGGGATTTTGTACTATTAACATCATGTTACTTGCATGGGGAATATTTTCGTTATTCACACACATAAAATGGCAAGGAAACAATATTGCAGGAAGAATAATTAGTGACATATCAAAAAATAGTTATGGCATGTATCTTGCACATATCATGCTGCTCAATCTATTTTATAAAATTATTTCACCATATTTTACCAACACTTTGATATCCGTTCCTTTGATATCGGTATGTACTTTTATTTCAGTTTACTTAACAATTAAAATATTATCATTCATACCTTCAAGCAAATATTGGTTAGGATAAGTACAAATGAATTTATGTGAAACAATAAAAAAATCCAATTATAATTCACTTAAGATTTAAATTTTGAGTATCTTTGATAATTGACAATTATATAGCCAAATCATTCGATATGAAAAAAACATTTGCACTAATATTATTCATTATATTCCTTATAACAAATCCAATCTTGGCACAAAAGGTCGGATTGGTTCTTAGTGGCGGAGGAGCCAAAGGAATGACACACATAGGAATAATACGTGCATTGGAAGAGAACAATATACCTATAGACTACATTACCGGCACATCTATGGGAGCAATAGTAGGTTCACTATACGCCATGGGATACTCACCGGACGATATGGAGAAAATGATAAAATCGCCAGACTTCAAGAAATGGTATTCGTCAGGAGGTATAGAGGAGGAATATATGTATTATTTCAAGATGAATCCGCCAACTCCAGAATTCATAAATATACGCCTCTCGAAAATGAAAATGGCAAAAAGAGTAAAAACTAAATTCCTTCCATCAAGTGTAGTCGATCCTATGCACATGAATATAGTATTCGTTGAACTCTACGGACAGGCTACCGCAAAATGCAAAGGAAACTTCGACAATCTTTTTGTACCTTTCAGATGCGTAGCATCCGATGTATATAACAAGAGACCTTTAATAATGAAAAGTGGAGACCTTGGAGACGCGGTAAGAGCATCAATGAGTTTTCCCGGTATGTTCAAACCTATAGAAATAGACTCTGTATTGGCATACGATGGAGGAATTTATGACAATTTCCCTGTCTCTACAATGATAAAAGATTTCCATCCTGATGTAATAATAGGCAGTGTCGTAAGTTCCAACCCAAGCAAGCCGAAAGAGGGTGACATTATGGGTCAATTAGAAAATATGGTAATGCAAAAAACAGATTATTCTATACCCGATTCATTAGGTATAATGATGACTTTTAAATATACCGACGTAGGACTTATGGATTTTGACAGGTATGATGAACTTCACGATATTGGTTACAATAGAACCATACAGCTCATGGATTCTATAAAACAGAGGATTTCAAGGCGTTCCAATTACAGAATTCTTGAAAAGAAACGTATTGATTTCAAAAGAGACATGCCTGAATTCAAATTCAGAAAAATAATTATAAACGGAACAAACGAACAACAAAAAAAATACATAATACGAGGATTCCATGCAAATGAAAATGAGGTATTCAATCTGGAAGACCTGAGAAGAGGATATTTCAGATTATTGTCAGACAATATGATTTCCGAGATTATTCCACATGCCAAATATGATTACAACGACAGTACGTTTACATTGGTCCTTGATGTAAAAATTGCAGAAGATCTATCTGTAAGAATAGGTGGTAATGTCGGATCAAATGGTGCCAACCAGATTTACCTCGGAGCTTCATATCATAATCTTGGCAAATATTCCAAAGAATTTGCCATAGAAGGACAATTAGGTGAAATTTATAACAACCTCCAATTAACTGGAAGAGTTGATCTGCCGACAGAAGTCCCTACTTCTTACAGAATGATAATGTCATTATCATCATTCGACTATAAAAGTCAAACAAAGAACTTCTTCAACCAGGTTAATAGTCCTATATTCAACAAAAAGGATGAAAGATTTATAAAAGCATACGTAAATATGCCTTTCCTTAGTAAACATAAGGCTGAATTCGGTATAGGAGCAGCTACATTGACAGACCAATATTTCCAAACCAATATAATAGATTTTACCAATAGTTCAAGAGACAAAAGCAAATACAATATAATAGGTGGTTCCGTCGCATTGGAAGGTAACACATTAGACAGTAAGCTATATGCCGTGAATGGTAAAAAAGAAAGGCTTGCAGCTAATATTTACTGGGGTAGCGAGACCTTTAAACAAGGAGTAGGCACTGACCCATACGAAGGGAACTTCAATTACAAACAGGCATGGCTGCAGATTTCGTATGAACTGGAGAAATATTTCCGTTTAGGAAAAAAAGTTTCATTAGGATCGTATTTACATGCCTATTATTCATCGCGTAACTTCAGTAACAATTATAGAGCAACAATGATGCAGGCAGGCGAATTCTCTCCTACCACACATAGTAAAATAACCTATAATGAAGCATTCAGGGCAAACCAATTTGCCGGTTTAGGTGTTATTCCAATATACAGATTCAGCAATATGGTACATGCAAGATTAGGTATATATGGTTTTGTCCCGTTTTTCCCAATAAACTGTAATGAAACAAACAAAGCAACATACGGCAAAATTTTCAGCAGATTTGAATATTTAGGAGATTTATCACTTGTAGTACGATTGCCATTTGGTTCCGTAAGTGCTTATCTTAATTATTACAGTTCTCCTTCCAATAATTGGAACGCAGGAATATCATTGGGATGGCAAATATTTGGTGAAAGATTCATGCAATAAAAATATTTCTTGCCACAATGTAAAAAAAAGAGTCAAACGCTTGCACAGAATAAAAAATATCCATACCTTTGCACCCGTTAAGAAAAAAGATATGGCCGCGTAGCTCAACTGAATAGAGTAGCTGACTACGGATCAGCCGGTTACAGGTTTGAATCCTGT
>CALUIE010000128.1 GCA_944320605.1 uncultured Phocaeicola sp.
ATACTTATACTTCTCTGGCATACTTCAGCAAGCAAATCAACCATAGGAACAGAGCTATACATGGCTGCTACAGGCAATAACGAACGATATGCCAAAGCATTACCTCCTACCCACCATACGTGGTTACGAAATCTTTCGATAGACACTACATTATTATCTGTATCATCATTCCTCAGTGGTTGCGTCCATGCCTGGAGACCTACAACTTTCAACATATCACACGCATCTTTTACCAAAGAACCGGTTTCCCCTTTTTCTGCTTTATCCATCAAGTCAATCATCGCAAAATAAATATTTACAGCTGCAGTAGGAATAGCGAAACATGAAGCATGAAAACGAGGCTTGTCATTCGGACGAGAGATTTCCAACATGCCATAATGCTTTATAGCTTTCATCACTTTGTCAGACAAAGCCTCTTCCGCAGACAAATATCCCAATATGTAAGCACTGCATATCTGGAAAATCCTTTCCAAAGCATCACCAATAAATATTCCCACCACATCGTCCGATGTATTGGCAAAACCTTTATTATAAGCACCACTCTCCTCAAATCCTCTTTCCGTAACATCCATATCAGAGAATGTACCGTTTTCTGTCAGCAAAGAGACAAATTCCCGTGCCTTTGTTCCGTCCTTAAACGCCTTTAGTCTATAAGGATTCTCATGAAAATAACTGCGCAGTCTCTTTATAGCTTCTGTTTTATCAGAATTTACTCCGACAGACTCCACATTATAATATTTCTTATAATTCTCAAATGCCAGATTAATCTCATTTTGCTGGGCAAACACCGAACATCCCCCCAAAAACGGCAATAATAAAAAAAGATATTTTTTCATGATATTTATTGATTTCTGTTTATCAGACAAAGATATAAAAATATTATAAAAATCAATCTTTCATAAGGCATATACAGTATTTTATTTCATCACTCATTTATAATTGCGTATTTTTTTAACCAAAAACCACCTATAAGCTGATAAATTACATAAAAAGACAATCAATTATTCATTTTTTTATTTTATATTTGCGCAATAAATTCAAATTATTAATATCATGGAAATTAAAAAGAATTTAGGATTGGCACTTTTGTCTGCTGCAGTACTGGCATCATGCAGCACAAAGCCTGAAAAGACTGAAAGTTTTATTGATGCCGAAATCAGCAACATGGTAGCGCAGCATACCATTCAAACTGACATTATCGAAAAAAGCGGTAAAATCCTCAATCCTCGTACTCTTGACAAGAACGGAAATATCCACTATGTGCCTATTGATGACTGGACAAGTGGTTTCTTCCCTGGAAGCATGTGGTTGGACTATGATTTGACAAAAGATGAGAAGTGGAAAAAATTAGCTGAAAAATATACTGAAGACCTCGATTCAGTGAAGTATCTTAAATGGCATCACGATGTAGGTTTCATGATAGGATGCAGCTACCTTACTGGTTACAGAGTAGCCGACAAGCCTGAATATGTTGACGTAATAGTAGAAGCGGCAAAATCACTTTCAACTCGTTTCCGTCCGGGAGCAGGCGTTATCCAGTCATGGGATGCAGACCGTGGATGGCAGGGTGAACGCGGTTGGGAATGTCCGGTCATCATTGACAACATGATGAACCTTGAATTGCTTTTCGAAGCAACTAAATTATCAGGCGATTCTACATTCCACAAGATTGCCGTTTCACATGCTGACCAGACAATGAAGAACCATTTCCGTCCGGACAACAGCTGCTACCACGTAGTTGACTATGCACTGAAAGACGGAACAGTTCGCAGCCGTCAGACAGCACAGGGTTACGCACACGAATCAGCATGGGCTCGCGGCCAGGCATGGGCTATCTACGGATACACTACTTGTTACCGTTATACTCACGACAAGAAGTATCTTGACCAGGCAGAAAAGACTCTTAACTTCTACCTTAACGACAAGAATCTTCCTGAAGACCTTATCCCATACTGGGACTTCGACGCTCCAAACATTCCTAACGAGCCAAGAGACGCTTCAGCCGCAGCATGTATAGCATCAGCATTGTACGAAATGGACGGTTACTGCCCTGGTAAGAATTACAAGGAACTTGCAGACAAGATTCTGACAAACCTTTCTTCACCTAACTACAAGGCTAAAGTTGGCGAAAACGGAAACTTCATCCTTATGCACTCTGTAGGTAGTATTCCTCACGGACAGGAAATCGATGTTCCTTTGAACTACGCTGACTACTACTATCAGGAAGCGATTGTTCGCAAACGTAATCTGGAAAACAACCAGCCATTACCATTTGCCGCAAAATAATAAAACAATAAGTTAATAATTAAACATCACATCGGGACAATCCCGTAGAAATATCTGTATTGCTTTGGGATGAAAAAATCTTGACATCACACTATGCGATACAGATATTTTTTTCTTGAAACCATTAATCAAAGCTAAAAAAATCATGAGAAATTTTATTCTTCCTCTTACCGGTCTGTCACTCTTTTCTACCGGTTGCACGCAAAAGCAGGAACAGAAAGTACCGGAAATGCCAAACGTGGTATATGTATTCCCGGATCAGTACAGAAACATGGCAATGGGCTTTTGGAATGAACCTGAATTCAACAAGAATGTCAACTTCAAGGCCGATCCTGTACACACTCCTAACATAAACAAATTTGCCAAAGAATCACTCGTTCTTTCAAATGCCATGAGTAACTGCCCTTTAAGTAGTCCCCATCGTGGAAGTCTCCTCACAGGAATGTATCCTAACGAAAGCGGAGTTCCTTTGAATTGTAATTCCAGCCGCCCTATAAGCTCGCTACGTACTGACCTTGAATGTATAAGCGATGTTTACAGCAAAAACGGATACGACTGCGCATACTTCGGTAAACTGCACGCAGACTTCCCTACTCCTAACGATCCGGAAAATCCTGGCAAATATGTGGAAGACAGAATACCGGCATGGGACGCATACACCCCTAAGGAAAGACGTCACGGATTCAACTACTGGTACTCATACGGAACTTTCGATGTACATAAGAATCCACATTATTGGGATAACGACGGAAAGAAACACGAACCTAAGGAATGGTCGCCTATACACGAAGCCAAGGAAGTTGTTTCGTATCTGAAAAACGAAAGGAACCAGCGCGACACAAGCAAACCATTCTTCATAATGATAGGTATGAATCCTCCTCACAGCCCTTACAGTTCACTCGAGGACTGTATGGAAGAAGACTTCAATCTCTACAAGGACCAACCTATTGACAGTCTGCTTATCCGTCCTAATGCCGACAAGAAACGTGCTAAATCAGAATCTGCAAGGTATTACTTCGCATCTGTAACGGGTGTTGACCGTGCCTTCGGTATGATACTTGACTGTTTGAAAGAAATGGGACTCGACAAGAACACAATAGTAGTATTTACTTCGGACCACGGCGAGACTATGTGCAGCCAGTTTACTGACGACCCTAAAAACTCACCGTATGCAGAGTCAATGAATGTTCCTTTCATCATCAGATATCCGGGACACCTTCGCCCGAGAGTTGACAATCTTATGATCTCAACTCCAGACATCATGCCTACAATGTTGGCAATGTGTAATCTCGAAAAGTTCATCCCTGAAGGAATACACGGACACAACTACGCTCCGTTCTTCAAAGAAGAAAACACAGAAACAGTGGTACGCCCTGAAGGAGCCCTCTACATACAAAACATGGATGGAGAAAAAGACAAAGACGGAAACGTTATAAGCTACTTTCCACGTTCAAGAGGTATAAAGACACACAAATATACTTTGGCTCTTTACATCGACAGAGATAACAAACTTACAAAGACATTACTTTTCGACGATGAAAAAGACCCATACCAGCTGAATAATCTTCCACTTGACGAGAACAAAGAGGCAGTAGAAGAGCTTCTGGCACTTATGGGCAAACAACTGAAAGAAATAAACGACCCATGGTATAAGGAACAGATTCTTTCCGACATGGTAAAATATTAATACTTATTATGTCCGGCTACATATTCATAACAATAAAACAGCCGGACATTTTTAATTATCCAAAACAGCAATAAAATGAAACGCATATTATCAATTCTTTCCTCATTAGCTTTTGCCACCTGCGTTATGGCTGACAACATAACTGTAGGCACAACACAGGACCTGGTAAATGCGACAGCAACAGTAAAACCAGGCGATACTATCCTGTTATCCGACGGCACATACAGGGACTTACGTCTTACGATAACTGCAGATGGGACAGGCGACAAAATGATAACCATCAAAGCACAAAACCCGGGCAAAGCATATATCTCCGGCAATTCTGCCATCGAACTACGTGGAGATTTCATCCATCTGTCAGGACTGTATTTCAAAGACGGCAGCAGAAACCCGAGCGAATGGAAAACCCATGGTCCGGGCATAGTCAGCATATATGCCGACCACTGCGAAGTGTCCGAATGTCTGTTCTACGATTTCGATAAAGCCAACTCATCATACATTTCTACCAACCTCGACGAAACGGGACACGTACCGCAATACTGCCACATACACCACTGTGCGTTTGTAGGCAAAACCACCCAAGACCAGGTAATAAATCTTAATAACACCAAAAAGAAAACCCTTGAAGGAGAACCTGGAAAACCGATGTATCACCGCATCAGCTATTG
>CALUIE010000129.1 GCA_944320605.1 uncultured Phocaeicola sp.
GTTTCTGTTGCTTGTAGAAACTGAATATTTGCCGGCAGGAATCTTGTCGTCGTTCATGGCAAGACATGCAGAGCATCCCGGCTGACGGATTTCAAATCCTGCTTCTTCCAAAATTTTGTCGAGACCTTCTTTACGAATCTGTTCGTCCACCATCCATGAGCCGGGAACGAGCCATGCAGTAATGTTATCAGCTTTCTTGCGTCCTTTAACTATTGAAGCAAAAGCACGGAAATCTTCTATACGTCCGTTTGTACATGCTCCAAGGAAAACGTAATCCACTTTCTTTCCTATAAGGTTTTCACCCGGAAGAAATCCCATGTATTGCATAGATTTCTCGAAAGAACCTTTCTCCACTTCACTCATACCGTCTGTAGTTGGGATATTTGAAGTAATGGCCATACCCATACCAGGATTAGTTCCGTATGTAATCATCGGCTGAATATCAGCTGCATCATAGCGTACCTCTTTATCAAATACAGCGTCATCGTCGCTTTTCAAAGTCTTCCAATAGGCAAGTGCCTTATCCCATTCTTCTCCTTTAGGTGCATATTCGCGTCCTTTGATGTATTCGAAAGTCACTTCGTCCGGAGCTATCATACCGCCACGTGCTCCCATCTCGATAGACAGGTTACACAGAGTAAGACGTCCTTCCATAGTAAGACTGCGGATTGCTTCTCCGGCGTATTCCACAAAATATCCTGTTGCACCACTTGTTGTCATCTTCGACATCATATAAAGAGCTACGTCTTTTGCAGTCACTCCTTTACCAAGTTTTCCGTCAATAGTAATACGCATTGTCTTAGGGCGTGCCTGAAGAATACACTGTGAAGCCATAACCATTTCCACTTCACTGGTTCCGATACCGAAAGCTACGGCTCCCATAGCACCGTGAGTAGAAGTATGCGAGTCGCCACATACTATAGTCATTCCCGGGAGTGTCAATCCTCTTTCAGGACCAACCACATGGATAATACCGTTCTTCTTGTTCATCATTCCGAAATGTGTCAGACCGAAATCGGCTGCATTCTGTGCCAATGCATCTACCTGAGCTTTTGAAACAGGGTCTTCTATCGGCTTGTCCTGATCGTGAGTCGGAGTGTTGTGGTCCGGCATACAGTAGATTTTCTCCGGACGGAAACACTTCAAGCCACGTGTACGCATACCTGCAAAAGCCTGCGGACTTGTCACTTCGTGGCAATAAAGACGGTCTATATATAATTGGGTAGGCCCTTCTTCAACCTTCTGCACTACGTGTGCATCCCATATTTTGTCAAATAAAGTATTCATGTAAGTTTAAGATTGTGAGTTTATTGGTTTTTATATAAACAATACCAATCACTATTAATTTATAATTGTTAATTTATTAATTAAGTATCATTTTCTGAACTTATTGATACAGTCGATATATGCCTCCACAGATGCGGCAATGATGTCAGTATTGGCTCCAAATCCATAATACATCTGACCGTCATATTCTACCTGCATGTGTACTTTACCAACGTCATCACTACCTTTGCTGATAGCCTGGATTGTAAATTCCTTCAGTGTCATCTGGCGTTTGATAATTTGTTTTACAGCCTTGATAGCTGCATCAACAGGGCCATTACCGGTAGCAGCAGCTTCGAAATGTTCTCCCGAAATATTAAGTCCTAAACTTGCTACAGAACGAACGCCTACACCACTTGTAACCTGCAGATATTCCAGTTTGATATGGTGGTTCACATTTCTGTCGGCACCGGCCAATACCATTATATCATCATCAGAGATATCTTTCTTCTTGTCGGCAAGTTTCAGGAAATCCTCATAAACCTTATCAAGTTTCTCCTGAGTCATATCTAAACCAAGAATATGAAGTCTGTGCTTCAATGCTGCACGTCCGCTACGTGCTGTCAATACGATAGCATTGTCATCAATACCTACGTCCTTAGGGTCAATAATCTCGTATGTCTGAACATTTTTCAATACACCATCCTGATGAATCCCTGATGAGTGAGCAAAGGCATTACGTCCGACAATAGCTTTATTAGGCTGGACAGGCATGTTCATCAGGCTTGAAACCATTCGGCTTGTAGGATATATTTTCTGTGTATTTATATTTGTATCGATATCAATGTCATTGTGGCAACGAAGAATCATGGCTACCTCTTCAAGAGAGGTATTGCCGGCTCTCTCACCGATACCATTAATTGTAACTTCAACCTGTCTTGCTCCGTTCAAGACACCGGAAATGGTATTTGCAGTAGCCATACCCAAGTCATTGTGACAGTGAGTCGAAATTATTGCCTTATCAATACCATTTACATGCTCCATCAAATATTTAATTTTTGCACCATATTCTTCAGGAAGGCAGTATCCGGTAGTATCAGGAATATTTACAACTGTTGCACCTGCTTTAATAACTGCTTCTATCACCCTTGCCAGATACTCATTTTCAGTACGTCCGGCATCTTCTGCATAAAACTCAACATCTTCAACATATCGTTTTGCATACTTTACTGCAGCAACTGCACGCTCTATGATTTCTTCTCTTGTGGAATTGAACTTATACTTGATATGTGAATCAGATGTACCTATTCCTGTATGAATTCTTTTATGTTTTGCATATTTTAAAGCCTCTGCAGCTACGTCAATGTCTTTCTGGACTGCACGCGTAAGGGCACATATAGTAGGCCATGTAACAGCCTTTGAAATCTCAATGACAGAATTGAAATCTCCCGGACTTGATACAGGAAATCCAGCTTCAATAATGTCCACTCCAAGTGCTTCCAATTGACGGGCTACCTGAATTTTCTCTACAGTATTAAGCTGACAACCAGGAACCTGCTCACCATCTCGAAGAGTTGTGTCAAAAACAAATAATCTCTCACTCATATTCTTTGCATTTTATATAGTTATCAAAAAAAAGCCTTTCGCACAGGGAAGTGAGAAAGGCTTGATATATCTTAATATTTTTACATCAGTATGCACGCGACTCACTTCCCACCGGTGTTCCCAGTAGAATAATAATACCGCATAGCAAAATATGTAAAAACATTGTATTCATATAATATTCTTTTTTTGTTCGATGCAAAGGTATATATATTTTTGGAATAATGAAATAAAATGAAAGTTTTTCTCTACATTTAACAACAATTTAATAGTTCTACTATATTATTACTATTATTATATCAATTCTGTTAATGGTCATTCTATTCTGAGTTCGTGCATACATGCCTGAACTTCTGTTATGCTTCCCATGTGTTTTCCCATGTCATCCGACAATTTTATACATTCTCGCCAGCCTTGGTTGGCATTCATCTTACATTTTGACAATTTCATTACAATATTCGAAGGCTGGTAGCCTGTGTCATTGGTAAGGTTCGTACCTATTCCGAACGAACATCTTATTTTACCCTGACAATACTTATATAATGACAAAGCTTTCTCAAAATCCAGGGCATTACTGAAAATTATTGTTTTGGTAACAGGATCTATTCCCAACTCCTTATATCTGTCAATAAGTTTATCTACAAACTCAAGTTCATCCCCGGAATCACATCTTACGCCATCAAACAGTTTTGCCTGCTTACGGCTGAAGTTTGTCAGAAACGATTCGGAAGTATATGTATCAGACAATGCCGTACCTAAATCACCATCATACACATTTACCCAATTCTCCAATGCCATATAATTGGCATGCTTGTATCCAAACTGGGCTCCGTGAAACATGAACCATTCATGTGGATGCGTTCCCATAGGACGCATATTATATTTCATGGCAAGATAACAGTTTGATGTACCGGTACAGTATTTAGAATGTTTCTTCAGATAATCTACCACCCAATCATGTACTTCGAAAGAAAATCTTCTTCGTGTTCCGAATTCAGAAAATGGCATGGAATTCGAGTTGGACAACTCCACTTTAGTGGCTAATTTTGAAAGAACCTCTTCTTTCAAAGGTTTCTGATTGAAAAACATATTCTTTATTTCAGAAACTATTGCAAGAATAGGAACTTCATAAAGAGTAACCTTATATAAATAGTCGGTAACTTCGATATGCAGATGACGTTCCTCATCAAGATAAACCTCTATTATCTCAGGATTAAAGCGGAAAGAAGACAACCACTCCCAATATACTCTTGGCATAAATCTGCAATTGACAGACATATATTCAAGTTCATCAGATGTCAGCCCTACTCTTTTCAATCTGTTGAATTCTTCTTTAAGTGCATTCAGGAATTCATCCGAATACACCGTTTCGTCACGATCCTTAAAACTGAATGTTCCTATTGCGTAAGGAAACAACTTTATATAAGCGTATGATGTAGTGAACTTATATAAGTCTGTATCTAAAATTGATTTTATTATCATAGATATAATTTTTTGTCAATGTGGTAAATTTACAATAAATTAATCGTAATGTAAAATTTATGTGCATTTTACTTTCACATCTTTCAAAAAATGTTTTGGTTGGTAAAACAAAGGAGCAAAGTCGTATAAACGCAAAAACTCCCCGAAGTATCTCTACCTCGAGGAGTCATTCCATAAAACGGCGACTACCTACTCTCCCACTTATGCGCAGTACCATCGGCGTGACGAAGCTTAACTTCTCTGTTCGGAATG
>CALUIE010000130.1 GCA_944320605.1 uncultured Phocaeicola sp.
AGTGAACAAAAGTATGTGTTTTTTTGCTCTTTTGCAATAGTTGATGTATAAATTGATATTCTAAAATGAAACTATCCTGCTTCGCCACCGTTATTATGCTGTGCAAAACAGGATAGTTAAAGAAATGTATGCTAATCAGTCTTTGTATTCAGCCTTTAGTGTTCCATCTTCATAAAATTGTAATTCAATGTCATTGTCATTTCTGCCTTCTATCTCAACACTGAAGAAATTGCCTTTCGAATTTGTTTCATAATACTCAATGTCGTCAATGTAGTAATTAGGATAGTTCGTCGTGATATGACTTTTGGCAGCTTCCGGCAAAACAGACGAATTTTTGTTATAGTCCTTCTTAGTGTAAATCCACTCATATCCGGCAGTCAGCAAAGCGTCATGCTTTATGTTTTCGAATATGAATTCCACTTCAACGCCACCATCTTCAAATTCTACGTCAACGATTCTTGCACCAGGATATTTGCTTTCAACCCAAGAATATGCATCGTTGGCAGGCTGTGTTGGCAACAGGTCCGTATAATCAGGATTCTGGTTCGCATCAAGTACTTCTTTTACCAAAACGCCGTCTTCCGAGTAATATAAATCAGCTTCAGTATCTTTGTTGTTTTCTTCCTTTTCTACCTCTATTACATATAGAACCAGATTTTCACCGTTTTTCTTTATCACATCCACTTCATCATCATGTTTCCATGGAAGTTTGGCATAGTCACTTTCATTGAAAGCGTTTACTACAGTTTGTGGTAACGAAGAAAAAGGAATGTCATATTCATGCATCTTGAATTCGGCAGTTGTTTTATCGAACCATGCAGTGAAGTCTGTATCATTCCCGGCACGACTGCCGTTCCATTCAAAAGAAGCTATTGCATAATTCCCATTGGTTCTCCATGAAATGTCTTTGGCTCCTGGAAATTCGCGTTCGAAAGCTGCATAAACCGCATTGTCTATATAGCCGTCACTGTTTTGTTTGTCACACGATGAAAGAGTGATTGTTCCGCATATCAGGGCGGTTGTAATAAACTTAATTTGCTTCATAACAATTGGTTTTAAAATTATTATATTGCAAACTTACTATTGAAAACTGAAAAGATTTGGGAATTTTGAAAGAAAAGCGTCACTATGAATATAAAATTCACAATGACGCTATATAGTATATAAAATGTATAGTTTATTTGATCGCTGCTACTAATTCTTCAGAAGTCAGAAGAGACTGCTCGCCTGTTGACATATTTTTCAGAGTAACTTTTCCTTCGTTCATTTCGTTTTCGCCTACTATAGCCACGAAAGGAATCTGTTTTGCGTTGGCATAGCTCATCTGCTTTTTCATCTTTGCGCTGTCCGGATATATTTCGGCGCGGATGCCTGCCTCGCGAGCCTTGAACAATATCGGAAGAGAATACTCTGTTTCATTTTCGCCAAAGTTGACAAACAGAAGCTGGGTTCCGTGCACAGCCTCTTTGGGGTAAAGGTCTAATTGGTTCAGTACATCGTATATGCGGTCGGCACCGAAAGAGATACCTACACCCGACATGCCATCCATTCCGAATACACCTGTCAAATTGTCATAACGACCACCGCCGCTGATACTTCCTATCTGAACGTCCAAAGCCTTAACTTCGAAGATGGCACCGGTATAATAGTTCAAACCGCGAGCTAAAGTAAGGTCGAGTTCCACTTCAGACCTGACACCAAGTTTAGCCACATGTTTCAGAATGAATTCACTTTCTTCAACACCTTTGAGACCTATTTCGCTTGCAGCAAGAACTGTTTTCAGAGTCTCAAGTTTCTCTTCGTTCGAACCGCTCAGGAGAATGATGGGCTGTAACTTGTCGATAGCTTCCTGAGGAATACCCTTTGATGCAAGTTCGGCATTCACATTGTCCAAACCAATTTTGTCTAATTTGTCGATAGCTACAGTGATATCTACAATCTTGTCAGCTTCGCCGATGATTTCTGCTATACCGGTAAGAATTTTGCGATTGTTTATCTTTATGGAAACACGTATTCCAAACTTGTTGAACACAGAATCAATCATCTGAACCAGCTCCACCTCGTTAATCAGTGAATTGCTTCCCACAACGTCGGCATCACACTGATAGAACTCGCGGTAACGTCCTTTCTGAGGACGGTCTGCACGCCATACCGGCTGAATCTGGAAACGTTTGAACGGGAAAGTAATCTCGTCGCGGTGCATAACCACATAACGGGCGAAAGGTACAGTCAGGTCATAGCGAAGTCCCTTTTCGCAAAACTTGCTTGCCAACTTTGCGGCATTGCGGCTCAACAGTTCCTCGTCGGTGATACCTGAGAAATAGTCTCCTGAGTTCTGTATTTTGAAAAGAAGTTTGTCACCTTCCTCGCCATATTTGCCCATCAGAGTAGAAAGGTTCTCCATCGAAGGAGTTTCTATCTGACTATATCCGTATAGATGGAAAACTTCGCGTATTGTGTCGAATATATAGTTTCTTTTCGCCATTTCTACTGGCGAAAAATCTCTTGTTCCTTTCGGAATTCCCGGTTTTGTAGCCATAATGTTTCTGTTTTAATTATTTTGGTTACAAAATTATACAATTATTTTATAAGAAGGAAATAATAGTAGAAATTACTCTTCACGGCGTCCCATGTATATCATTATATAATATACTAAAGTGGCAAGTGAACCAAGAGCGGCAACCACGTATGTGTATGCGGCCGATTTGAGCGCATCTTTGGCCATTCCGTGATTCGAAGCATTCGTGATTCCAGCGCTGTTTAGCCATACTAAGGCACGACGGCTGGCATCAATCTCCACGGGAAGAGTGATGAAACTGAAAAGTGTTGTCATTGCGAAAAGACAGATACCTATCAGAAGTAATTGTGGAAATGAATTGATTAACAAGATGCCGGCAAGTAAAATCCACGACATAATGGACGATGAAAACTGTACCACTGGGACTAATGCCGAACGCATTTGAAGAGGAGCGTATGCGCGGGCATGTTGTACAGCATGGCCGCATTCATGTGCTGCAACGGCAGCGGCTGCTACACTACATGACGAATAGACACCTTCACTCAGGTTTACTGTCTTGTTGGTAGGATTAAAATGGTCAGTAAGCATTCCTGGAGTACTGATAACCTTTACATCGTAGATTCCATTGTCACGCAACATTTTCTCAGCTACTTCACGACCTGTCATTCCGTTATATAATGGAACCTTAGAATACTTGTTAAATTTGCTGTTCAAACTGGCTTGCACTATATAACTCAATATAGCTATGCCGATAAAAATAATCCAACTTAATACCATATATTTTCATTTTATAATTAATAATCAAATAATTGATATACAAAAACCTTGCCAAATGCTGGTATGCTATAATATGCAAATATACAATAAGTTTTTCAAAGTGTTTGAAATACATTTTTAAACATTTAATGTATTGCTTATGCTAAATTTGAAGTTATCAACGTTCCACACGTGTCGAACGAATATTTCACACGTGTAGAATGAATGTTTCACAGCTGTAGAATGAACGTTCCACACGTGTGGAACGATGTAAATGTAAATAAAAAGTATTTTATGATTGTATCTCTGTTTTGCTCAAATCCTTTATCATTGTGCATATTTTACGTTTTTTCGTTTTGTAGTATAAATGCTTTCATTAAATTTGCCGTCAGAAATTACTAATACCAAAATATTTTATCTAATGAGTTTAAAAATTGTAGTATTGGCAAAACAAGTTCCTGATACCCGTTGTGTTGGGAAAGATGCCATGAATGCGGACGGTACAATTAACCGTTCTGCCCTTCCGGCAATTTTCAATCCGGAAGACTTGAATGCCCTTGAGCAGGCTCTCAGATTGAAAGATGCTCATCCGGGTTCTACTGTGACTATGTTGACTATGGGTCCGGGCCGTGCTGCCGAAATTATCCGCGAAGGTCTGTATAGAGGTGCTGACAACGGATATCTGCTTACTGACCGTGCTTTTGCGGGTGCAGATACATTAGCTACCTCATACGCTCTTGCAACGGCTATACGCAAGATTGGTGAGTATGACATAATCGTTGGTGGTCGTCAGGCTATTGATGGTGATACTGCTCAGGTTGGTCCTCAGGTAGCAGAAAAACTCGGATTGCCTCAGATTACATACGTAGAGGAAATTCAGGAAGTAAAAGACGGACGTATCCGCGTAAAACGTCATATCGACGGTGGTGTGGAAACAGTTGAAGGTCCGTTGCCTATAGTGTTGACGGTAAACGGTAGTGCCGCTCCTTGCCGTCCACGTAATGCTAAACTGGTGCAGAAATATAAACGTGCTATGGGCGCACAGGAAAAAGCTGCTCTTACTGCGGAGTGCAATCCTCATGCCTTGAAAGAAATCCCTTATGCATATCTGTATGAACAACGTCCATATCTGAATATAACAGAGTGGAGTGTTGCCGATGTTAACGGTGATACCAAGCAGTGCGGTCTTTCAGGCTCTCCTACAAAAGTGAAGAAGATTGAAAACATTATCTTCCAGGCTAAGGAAAGTAAGACTATCACAGGAAG
>CALUIE010000131.1 GCA_944320605.1 uncultured Phocaeicola sp.
CTGCAAACGACTATGCTAAGGCTAAGGAAATTGCTGCATGGAAAGAAGAAGTTGTATCTAAGTGGGATTCAATTCAGGTTGTTTCCTTGAACAAGGAAGAAGAACTTCGCGAAGGTAACGTAGAAAGCGGTAAGGATTATACAATCACTTGCGTAGTTGACGAAAAGGGATTGAAAGATGCTGTAGGTATCGAACTTGTAGTAACTTATAAGAATGCGGAAGGAAAGGAATACATCTATTCTGTAACTCCTATGGATGTTGTGAAAGTTGAAGGCGACTTATATACATTCCAGTTGACACACAGCTTGTCAAATGCGGGTAGCTTCAAAGTTTCATACCGTATGTATCCTAAGAATTCTGATCTTGCACATCGTCAGGACTTGTGCTATGTACGTTGGTTCAATGAATAATTAATACAATATATTAATTAATATCGTCAATATTATCGGTCTGAAGATCTTTTTATAAGATTTTCAGACCGATTTTTTTATATTTTCTGTTTTTACTTTTAATTTTGTAGATAGACGAGATTAATTAATATACCATATATGAAAATACTTGTAGTAGAAGACGATAAAGATTTGATGGAAATAATAACCAGATCGCTTGAGAAGGAGAGATATGTTGTATCACAGGCACCGGATTATCATACGGCATTAATGAAAGCCGGAGATTATGATTACGACTGTATTCTGCTCGATATAATGCTACCTGATGGAAACGGGCTCGACCTTCTGGCCGAACTTCAGGACATGGGAAAGAAAGCCAATGTGATAATACTTTCAGCCAAGGACTCAATAGAAGATAAAGTTAATGGACTTGATTTGGGTGCCGATGACTATCTTCCCAAACCTTTCCATCTTGCCGAGCTTCATGCACGCATAAAGAGTCTGCTGAGAAGAAACATGCGGGAGGGCGAAAAGAAAATAGTTTTTGGAAATATAGAAATCCTGCCTGAAAAGTTTGAAGTTCAAGTAGGCGGTAAATCTATAGAACTTAATCGCAAAGAATACGATATTTTAGTGTATTTCATGCTCCGTCCTAACAGATTAGTGAATAAAACTACTTTGGCTGAGTCTGTTTGGGGCGATCATATTGACCAGGTGGATAATTTTGACTTTATTTATGCTCAGATAAAGAACCTTAGAAAAAGGTTGAAGGATGCCGGTTCTACTCCAGAGCTAAAGGCTGTTTATGGTATAGGATATAAATTTGTATTGGAATGAAACTTTTTCACAATGTGATGCTTCATATTTCTGTGGCATCTGCAATTATAATGGCAGCGTGGGCTGTATTCTTCTATTGGGCTATAGTGGATGAAGTTAATGATGAGGTTGACGATTCTCTTGACGATTATACTGAAAACCTTATCATAAGGGTACTTAATGGTGAAAAAATGCCATCGCTTAATAATGGCTCGAATAATCAGTATTATATGTACGACATCAGTGAGGAGTATGCAAATACTTATCCGTGGATAACGTACAGAGATGAGATGGTGTATATCGATGAAAAATTAGAGTATGAGCCTGCAAGGATACTGGTAACTATATTCAAAACCGATGATGGTTATAAGGAACTTGTAGTATATACTCCTACAATAGATAAACTTGATTTGCAAAGAGCTATTTTAGGATGGATAATTGCCCTTTATATAGGTATATTTCTGACACTACTGATTTTAAATGTATGGATATTTAGGCGTAATATGAAGCCACTATATGTACTATTGTCATGGTTCAACAAATATAAGATAGGTAATGACTGTACTCCTCTTAGGAATAAGTCTAATATTACCGAGTTCAAGAGGCTGTATCATGCGGTGACAATGTCTGTAGAGAGAAATGAGAAATTATATGAACAACAGAAACTTTTTATAGGGAATGCGTCACACGAGATGCAGACACCATTGGCTATATGTCTTAACAGATTGGAAATGCTTATGGAGGATGATAATCTGACCGAAAAGCAGATGGAAGAGATTGCAAAGACACATCAGACGTTAGAAAACATTACGCGTATGAACAAATCTTTATTGCTGTTGTGCAAGATTGAGAACGGACAATATGCAGATGTAAAGGAAATATGCGTCAATTCCCTGCTGGAGCAGTATATTGAAACTTTCGGTGAAGTTTACGGTTATAAGAATATAAATGTCAGCTATTCTTCAGAATCAAATTTTATGGTAGAGATGAATGAATCTTTGTCTGTAATGATGGTAACGAATCTTCTGAAAAATGCGTTTGTGCATAATGTAGATGGGGGAGATATTGTAGTGAAAGTATCTGGAAGAGGGTTTAGTGTAGCCAGTACAGGTGATGTTCCATTGGATTCATCGCAGATATTTACACGTTTCTATCAGGGAAGCAAGAAGGAAGGTTCCACCGGGCTTGGTCTGTCATTGGTAAACACTATATGCAAAGCTGCCGGACTCAAAATATCGTACGGTTTCAATGAGAAAATGCACATTTTCAGCATTTCAAAATAAAAAAATACATTAAAAGCCGAAAAAAGCTGATTTTTCCAGAATCTTTTCAGTATTGTGTATAATCTTTGCAATATAAAATTAAGCAGAGTACTAACAATTAAAATTTTAAGGTTATGAAAAAGGTAATATTTTTATTCGTTTGTTTGTTTACAATGTCAATGGTTGTTGTAGCTGATACAGATAAACCTATCCAGATAGGTCAGCTTCCATTAAAAGCCCAGACTTTTATTTCAAACTATTTTAAAGATTCTAAAGTTGCCATGGCAAAACAGGAAACAGATTTATTCTATAAAAGTTTCGACGTGATTTTTACTTCGGGCGATAAATTGGAATTTGATAAGTCAGGCGATTGGACTGAAGTGAAATGTATCAAGAACGGTGTTCCATCACAGATAGTTCCAAAGGAAATCATTGACTATGTCAATACAAACTATCCTAATGAGAAAATTCTTCAGATTGAAAGAAACTCAAGAGAATATGAAATCAAACTTTCCAACAGATGGGAAATCAAGTTTGACAAGCAGTTCAGAGTAATTGATATAGATGATTGATGATATATTAATAAAAGTAATAAAAGCAGGGTCATCGCCCTGCTTTTATTACTTTTATAATGAATATTGAAGATATTTCCGTATTTTTGAGATTAAATAAATACATTTTGAGAAACAAGAACATCAACATTATTTCTATGAATTGCTTGGATTGGGTATGAAGGACAAAATATTTCACTTTTTAGAAAATAACCTTATTGGCAAAAAACTGGTTACCGATGAGGTTATTTACACACTTGGAAACAGAAAACTGGAAGGTATATACAACGACCAAATGATATTCTCCAATTTGGTAAAAACGGAAAATGGCTTTAAGTTTAATATGACAACACTAACACATGAGCTGATTTATAATTTAGATGAAAAAGGAGTGAGAACTACCTTAGCTAAAGATTACACGGGGACAAGTGTGTTTTGTTATGAACTGGCTATGAGAAAAAGTACAAATCAGTTAACAGGGTATATGCATTGTGTTTCTACAACAGTTCAAAATCAAACGATGGAAGCAGTTGTATGTGGTATATTTGATGTCATTTTTGATAGTAAGGAACTCAGTTGGCAAGAAAATCAATTACTGTATAGGGATAATCCTATAGGAGAAGACAAATATAAGCCTGTAGCTTTCGATTCTAAAGTCCGTGTTTATTTTGATAATGGGAAAATAGTGTATGAGTATCTTCCTATACTTTGGGATGTCAATCCGAGAACATTGGAAAAAAGATTATCCAAAGATGATTATCCTCCATATATATCAAAAGAGGTATAGACATAAAGAAAAGATTATTTTCTCTAAATAAGCAACAGTCTAGAGTTATTCAAAGATTAATTAACGATGTAATTATTATGGAATTATCTGATTGGTTTAAAGGATTCGAAAAAGGGATAAACTGTCTGAACTCGGAACAGCTGGCTTCATTCTTTTCTGAATGTGGAAAAAATTGTGTAAATTACGGAACGCTGCAAATCTATAAGGAATTATATGAGAAAGCAAATGGTGATTTAGACACTTTCTTTCAGGAAGCAGACAAACTGCCTGGTGTAAGAAGCGAAATCATTGAAAAAGGTTCTGTATATCATCTGTATTTTATGGAATGTACCTGTATGCTTCATCGGCAAGGATATGTTTCTACTCCATTACTTTGTGAGTGTTCCAAGCAAAGCATTCTTTACGTCTTGCATTCATTATGGAAAGACAAGGCATTTCGGGTAAC
>CALUIE010000132.1 GCA_944320605.1 uncultured Phocaeicola sp.
TCACTTGGAGTAAGCGACTCAATTATAGGTCTGACACTCGTAGCCGGAGGTACATCACTGCCTGAACTTGCCACTTCGGTGACAGCCGCTCTGAAGAAAAATCCGGGAATAGCCATAGGAAACGTGATAGGAAGCAACCTGTTCAATCTGTTCTTCGTACTGGGATGTAGTGCTTCGGTATCGCCACTGCCTATGGGAAATATCAACAACATTGACATTCTGGTACTTGTACTGTCATCTGTACTGTTCTGGCTGGTTGGCTGGTTCTTCAAGAAACGTACTATTACAAGAATCGAGGGTGCCTTGCTTGTAGTTTGCTATATAGCTTATACAACATATCTGATTATGCAGCAACAGGCATAAACAGACATATATAACAGTAAAACGTCCGGAGCGATAAAAACACTTTATCATCCGGACGTTTTACTGTTATATACTAGTTCAAAAAATTATTCAGCAAAGCGTTTAGCCTGTTCAGCTATGAGTTCTACATCATCAAAATAATTGATTTTCATCGCCTTACGAACCTCATCCATGGTCTGTGCAGCTGTTTCGCGAGCCACTTCGCAACCTTTCTTCAACATTTCGTAAACGGCTGGAATATCTTTTTCGAACTCGCTGCGGCGTTCACGAATCGGACCAAGTTCTTCCTGCATGATGGCTGCAAGGAACTTCTTCACCTTCATGTCACCAAGGCCACCACGTGTATAGTGAGCTTTCAGTTCGTCAAGGTTCGGATAATCCGGCAAATAACGTTCGAAGTGTTCAGGACGACAGAATGCGTCAAGATATGTAAACACACAGTTGCCTTCCAGTTTTCCCGGGTCGCTCACCTTGATGTGTGTAGGGTCGGTGTACATGCTCTTTACCTTCTTTTCCACTTCATCGGCAGAATCTGACAGATAGATACAGTTTCCAAGCGATTTACTCATCTTAGCCTTTCCGTCTGTTCCAGGAAGACGAAGACATGCCGCATTGTCAGGAAGGAGGATTTCAGGTTCTACCAGTGTCTCGCCGTAAATATGGTTGAAACGACGGACGATTTCGCGTGTCTGTTCTATCATAGGTTCCTGGTCTTCACCCACAGGCACTGTAGTAGCCTTAAACGCAGCTATATCTGCAGCCTGGCTGATAGGGTATGTAAAGAAACCTACAGGGATACTTGTTTCGAAGTTACGCATCTGGATTTCAGTCTTCACTGTAGGGTTACGCTGAAGACGTGAAACAGTAACGAGGTCCATGAAATAGAAACTCAACTCGCAAAGTTCCGGAATCTGTGACTGAATGAAAATAGTAGATTTGTTCGGATCAAGACCTACCGCAAGGTAGTCAAGAGCCACTTCGATAACATTCTGACGAACCTTTTCAGGATTGTCTATATTGTCTGTCAGAGCCTGTCCATCGGCTTCAAAAACGAATATCTTATCAAATTTTCCAGAGTTCTGGAGTTCTACACGACGACGCAGAGAACCCACATAATGACCTATATGAAGCTTACCGGTTGGACGGTCGCCGGTCAGTATAATTTTTTCTTTTGCCATATATTAATTTATTTATAATTCCGATTTGCCGCAAAAATACAAAATAAAGAAGTATTTTGCACTAAACATTTAAACTTTAATTACTTGGATGTATTATTCTTACCGAATAACGAAAAACTCTCACCGAAAGTTTTTGAATAGAAAATCAGCAATGCTATAGTGCCACAACTTATTGCCGCATCTGCAAGATTAAACACAGGTGCAAAGAAAATAAAGTGATTTCCACCTACAACAGGCATCCATGCCGGCCAGTCAAATTCGAATAACGGGAAATAAAACATATCCACTACCCTACCATAAAGCCAATCCGCATAACCTTCTCCGGCAGGAACAAAAGTAGCGACACTGGAATAAGTACTTTCGCTGAAAATAGCTCCGTAGAATATACTGTCGATGACATTTCCTATTGCTCCGGCAAAAATCAGTGAGATACAGGTTATATAACCGTTCTTATATTTAGCCTTCACAAGTTTCATTATATACCACAATATAAACCCTGAAAAAATCAGTCGCATAATTGTCTGAACAGCCTTAGGCATAACCTGCATACCGAATGCCATACCGTTATTTTCGATGAATGTAAAATAGAACCAGTCTGTTATACGAACACTTTCGCCATAATGGAAATTGGTCTTTATTATTATCTTAATGAGTTGGTCAAGAATTATAGTAACAAGTATCACGGCTATTGCCAATATGGATTTTGATTTATTGTTCATACACAAAGATCTGATTATTAAATTGTCCGTTATTTATTCTTCATTGAAGTGTGAATTACAGTAAGTCCGTAACTGTTTGCAAAGATAATTATTCGAATGAAAAAATCTATTATATTTATCATTATTCATGATACAATATTTACCTCATGGGTATCATAAATAAAATATGATGACATGCGATTTTATAGCGCCTTAAATGAAGTGCCATTTATAACAGATGTGACCTAAACAGCTTACTTTTTTCTTAATAACCGCATATTTCTGTAACTTTTTTTATTTTTATTTTCTTGTTTATTCGATAATAACACATACCTTTGTTTTACAGAAACAAAATAGACAAAAAGATGAAAGTAGGATTATTTATTCCCTGTTATATCAATGCTGTTTATCCCGAAGTTGGAGTTGCTTCATATAAGCTTCTTAAAAGCTTGGGGGTAGATGTTGACTATCCGTTAGACCAGACCTGCTGCGGACAGCCTATGGCGAATGCAGGGTTCGAAAACGAATCGAAGGAATTAGCCAAGAGATTCGATAGATTATTTGAAAGCTATGATTATATAGTCGGCCCTTCTGCCAGTTGTGTAGTATTTGTGCGCGATCATTATGGTAATCTGCTGGAAGGAGAAAAACATCGTTGTGCCAGCGAAGGCAAGATATACGATATCTGCGAGTTTATTCACGATGTAGTGAAACCGTCTTCCCTTCAGGCTTCATTTCCTCATAAAGTAAGCATTCAGAACAGTTGTCATGGAGTACGTCTGATGAAACTTTCTTCTCCAAGCGAATTGAACATACCTTATTATAATAAGCTGCGCGATTTGCTGTCGTTGGTGAAGGATATCACGATTGTAGAACCAGAACGTCCGGACGAGTGCTGTGGCTTTGGCGGTATGTTTGCTGTAGAAGAGCACGATGTATCAGGGCAAATGGGTCGTGATAAAGTAAAACGTCACATGGCTACGGGAGCCGAATACATCGTAGGAGCTGACGGCTCTTGCCTCATGCATCAGAACGGTATTATCTCGCGTGAAAAACTTCCTATAAAGGCCATTCATATTGTTCAAGTATTAGCTGCAGGATTATGAGTACAAAACATTCAAAAGCTGCCGGAAAGTTTCTTGAGAATAAAGAACTGGCGGCATGGCACGATGAAACATTATGGATGGTTCGTGCCAAACGTGATAAAGTGAGCAAAGAGGTTCCTGAATGGGAACATCTGCGTGATATGGCATCTGCTATAAAGATGTATAGTAACAGTCATCTGGAGCAATTGCTGTTGGAATTTGAGAAAAATGCATTAGCCAACGGAGCTCATGTATATTGGGCAAAAGATGCCAATGAATATTGTTCCATTGTCTATAATATATTGAACGGACATAAGGTGAAGCATTTTATCAAAAGCAAATCAATGCTAGCTGAGGAATGTGGACTGAATGAATTTCTTGAAAATAAAGGTATAGAGGTCGTAGAAAGCGATTTGGGGGAACGTATTCTCCAGCTGATGCATAAACGTCCGAGTCATATCGTACTTCCTGCTATCCATGTTAAGAAAGAAGAAATCGGAGAGTTGTTCGTCCGCGAGATGGGAACAAAGCCCGGTAATAATGATCAGACTTATCTTACTCATGCTGCACGTAAAAACCTGCGCCGTAAGTTTATAGAAGCCGAAGCAGCTATGACGGGTGCAAATTTTGCTGTTGCTTCAACAGGAGAATGTGTCGTTTGTACAAACGAAGGTAATGCTGATATGGGAACATCGCAGCCCAAACTTCAGATAACAGCGTTCGGGATGGAGAAAATTGTACCGGACCGTGATGCACTGGGAGTATTTACCCGTTTGCTAGCCCGTTCAGGTACCGGACAGCCTATTACTACCTATACATCTCATTATCGAAAACCTCGTAAGGGAGGAGAGTTGCATATCATCATTGTAGATAATGGCCGAAGCCGTATTTTGGCCGATCAGGAACA
>CALUIE010000133.1 GCA_944320605.1 uncultured Phocaeicola sp.
GGCCGATACGCACGAAGCCATGATGCATATCGCTGCCATAAAATTATTTTTGAATAAAATTTAAACAGTTTCTTAATGGATATACAGAAAGTCAGTAACACAATAATTTTTTTCACGTACGTTGTTATATCCTTATTACCAAAGAGAAAGAAAAATACATAATAAGACATATATGGTGTTAAATATCAATACAATACAGATGTTATAGTAGTTCTATTATAACTATTTGAGCCCCATTTCCTTTGCAATTCCTTGCATCAACAAAGTTAATGGTCTTTTATTTATGTCTTTGGAATCAGGATAAAATCCAAGATAAAATCTCTTAAAATCATCCATTCCAAATGCAATCTTCTTATTATACATATTCATTAATTGATTACGATATGCAGCGTTAAATATTTTTCCTTTCCATATCAATTCTTCTGCAGCATCTGTAAATTGAGTGTATAAACTATCTAAATGGAAAAAATCACTGTGTCGGATAGCAATTTCATTTTCATCATCATTTGATTTTAGCTTAAATCTTAAATAATCACTATTGTGCGTTAACATATATTTGATGATACTGCGACTATCTATGGAGAAATAAAATGGAGTTAATTCTGTAGGTACATCGGTATACATTGAGTAGATGTAATCATCTTTTTTACTTTTTATTTGGTTGCAATGCATACAACTTGGTTGTAAGTTAAAAAATGAAGTACATAAAAAAGGATATTTTGATTTAGGGAAACAATGGTCAACTTGATATGTTGCTTTGTTATCATCTGTTGCAATAGCGTATGAAGCATTACAATAGACACATGTTTTGATACCAAGTTTTTTTATATAAGGTCTTATCTCCTTTTTTTGAACAGCATCATATCTCATCTTATCAACAATAACTTCATAAAACTTTTTATTACCCGGACAACCATTTACATGTTGTAATAAATCCTCATCTCGAAGAGTATTAAAATATACATTTTTGTAATAATCAAACCTATTAGGCTCTATGATAAGTATTTCATAGTAATGATCTATTATTGCATCAACATAAGTGGCATAATTATCTTTACCATGTAATCTTAATTCGTTCGCAAAAATACGTAATCCATCTTCCGGCATTATAAATTGTGAATTTCTTTTCGTAAATAAATTGTCAGCATACTCTTTTGCTAAACGTCTTATCTCATCAGTAATCAAAATCTTTCTCATTTGTTGTTTTTTAAGGATAATAAATATTCAAAATGTCTCTTGATAATTGGTTCATCCAAAGATTCTATTAATTGTTCCGCAGTATCTCTATCCCATCCTTTGATATTATTTTTAGATAACCAATTTAGCAAAGACAATATTTTATTTTTTGCAAAATCTCCAGTAAAACCATCCTCAAGGAAGAAACTTTGAGCCAGAATGTCATTGATATTAGCTCCAAACGGATTAAGCAATTTCTCTTTGTCTATTTTATAACCCTTCTCCAAATATAAGATATTATTCTTACGTATATCACTCAACATAAATGGTGAGTGTGTTGTAATTATAAAATGAAATCTAATAAATGTATTGAGACTGAGTCGCTCAAATGTTTCTATAATAAAATTGATAAATTTGCGCTGTAAGTCTGGATGAAAACCTAACTCAACCTCATCTAAAATAATCGCAACATCTCGATAATGAACTCTTCGAGTATCTACTGATTTTATATTTAAGATGTGATATATCAGTGTACTTAGAATATAATAAAGTTGTCGTTCTCCTGCACTCATATGTTCAATAGGAAGTTCTTTATTCTCCCCTTTGGGGTGAACATATATTTTGTAATCAAAGAAAGAAGGAGGCAGACATCTTATTTCATTTTCTATAGCAGTTGATTGATTAAGTTCATCCTTAATTCTATTCTCATTGTAAATCTCCCATGTAAATTGTTTTTCTTCATCGCACTCAAAACCGCTTTCAACCATTTTTATGAAGTTGATAGCTTGGAATACTTTATTCGCGATATGAGAATGGTCTGTCCTAACATCCTTTGCAAGCATAGTTGCCTGTATGCGTTGCTCTTTATTCCCTTGAATAAATGCAAAATCAACATTTGCAATATTAGAATACCGACTGTAAGAAGGATATGTGCGAGCTATACTAAGTACCTTATACGTTATATATAAGTACGCATAGATTAACATGTCGTTATTAAGGTTTAAATGTTGTATGCCAATCGCACTTAAGATACTTTTTGCTATTGAATTACCTGCCGACAAACATCCTTTAAATAATGATACTTGACCTTTCCATTCTTCTTTTTTTTGCTTTTCGGTAGGATTATCAACATCAATTTTACTAAACTTGTTGTATAGTTTCTGCCAATCGAACCTATATATAATTTTGGAGAGTGTATATCCCTGAATAAATTCTTTCTTCTTTTTGTGATAATGGAGTAACAGGAATTCCATTCTTTGTCTTTGAAGTTTTTCTTCTTTTAACATATCAATTTTTCCGTTATCCCGAAAAGGATTAATATTGATGGGAGACATATATCCATCATTTTTATGAAAAACAAAATGAATCCAAGCATTTCCATTAGATTGATTTTCACTTAAAGAACCATCTGTGTTTAATTTGCAGGTCGTATCAGTAATATAATCTTCATCGACATAAGCTTGTACAGCATAGTTTGAGATAAGAGTGAAAAATAAATATTTGCACATCTCTATCTTATCTTTTATTAGCATACTATTACCGTTGAGGTAGTTTCTAAATTCTTCATTAGCATCACCAAATCTCCATTTTTTATCAGAGTAAGACAAAGCAATACTTGTGTCTCTACATTCAATTAAACAATCGGTGCCATTTATCTCGTAATATAGGTCTGATTTAATGCCTGCTACGAAAATATTATTAACACGGTGCATAACATCATAACCATGAGCAATAAACACGCTTATATTATTCATCATCCTGAAAATAATTTCAAGTAATGAAGACTTTCCACTACCATTTTTACCTACGATAGCAGTGATTTCAATATTTTTCCCGTAAAAACCATCAATTGAATTGCTATCCAAAAAATCATAGGTGTTTGGTTGCAATGTTTTCAAATATTTGCAGTCTTCATGTATTACTAATTTTTTTAATCTAAATGACATAGTGTATAAAAATTATTGATTATTAATTCTGTGTAGTTTCGTTATAATGCTATTAATATTTATTTAGTCACACCTCTTTTGATTTACGTTTCCCGAGCGGCCCACTAAACTTGCTACGGCTAAGTGACACTCCGTATTAGTTCAAAATGTGGAATACAGAACTGCAGTTACTGAATCCATTAACAGACTAGATGTCATCAATAGCATGAAAGTTGTTATACATGGCAACAATGATATTCTCTCGTTCAGACTTGCTTATGTTTTTTCTTTGGTTGGCAGGATAATCTTCTACTTCAAGTGTATAACATGAGTAGAAGTTTTGTGCAGTGTTGCACATTTTTCTGGCAAAGGCCAAACATCTCCAGTATATATACCGCATTAATTTAAATGAGTAGCACTCCATAGTTAACAATTTCATCTTAACTTAAATAGAGGTTATATATATTCCTTTTTGTCTTATCAACATATAATTTTCATTTCTTAAATCCAAAATATACGATGTCCATTCCCATATCGCCGACCAAATCACCTTTATTCAGTCTCTCTTTTGTGCTTTCTTCTGATCCGATGGCTTTGAAAATGATATCAATGATTCTGAGTCCTGGGGGATATCTGAATTCTTCGCTTCGTCTTCGGCCACGGATGTTGATTGATATGTGCCCCTTATCCTTTTTCTGACTTCTGAATAGTAGTAGGTCTGATTTGAAGCCACGGTACTTTGTGTTGACTTCACATACATCATAACCAATCTGCCGAAGATCAAAGGGCGTATCCGGGTGGTAGAACGAAGTGTAATAAGGATGTATGA
Organism: uncultured Phocaeicola sp.; assembly: GCA_944320605.1. Lineage (GTDB taxonomy): Bacteria > Bacteroidota > Bacteroidia > Bacteroidales > Bacteroidaceae > Phocaeicola. Next base: position 3,931 of record CALUIE010000133.1, read on the forward strand.
TGATGGTTCCTTCATCGAAGATTTCCTTTAGAAAATCTCTTGCATTCTCGTACAAAGGATTTCTACCATAACTAAATGATTCTCCCGTAGTTTTTTGTAGTTGAGGCATCGATACGATCCATTTCCTATCATCGGCTGTGTCGGTCAGGAATTCCTTCAATTTAGCCCTATCAAGAGCCTGGTAATTGATATCAATTTCTATGCATTTGAGGTTATTGTCGACAATGATTTGACGTTTTTTACCATCGACTTTATGGCTGACTAGAAATTCTATGAGTAGACGCTCGCC
>CALUIE010000134.1 GCA_944320605.1 uncultured Phocaeicola sp.
GTGTTGTGCTCTACCTGCTGAGCTAGCGAATCAAACCTGTTTGCTATCGTTATTTCCCGATTGCGAGTGCAAAGGTAAGTATATTTTTTTTATCTACAAACTTTTCTTGCACTTTTATTAAAAAAATCTGGAATATTCAATATTTCAATGAATATTCCAGATTTAATAATATTAGACTCTTATAGTTTTAAAATTTTAAGCAATAAAAAGACTAGTGTATCAATGTATTTGTTCCTTCTACTATTTCTCCATAAGAAAATACACATCTGACATTAGTATCTTTATCTAAAATGACAATGTCTGCATCTTTACCCTTCTGCAGAGTTCCTTTAGTTTCATCTATACCAATTATTTTAGCAGGCGTTTCTGAAGCCATTCTTACAGCATCTTCTAAAGGAATGCCTGCTTTATTTACCATGGTCCATACAAGTTTGTCCATTGTAGCAAGGCTACCTGCTAATGAAGAATGATCAGCCAATTTACAAACATCATTCTCAATAATATACTGTGAGTCATTTATTTCGCCATTAAATGCAGCATACTTTAAAGCATCGGTTACCAAACAAGTTTGTTCTACTCCTTTTAACTTATATACAAGTTTTAATATAGTAGCTGGCAAATGCTTTCCATCTGCTATTACTTCTACTGACATTCCATCTGTAAGATATACACTTTCTACAGTTCCCTCATACTTGTATTCTCTTCGTTTATGAAAACCAGGCATTGCATTATAAAAATGAGCAGCATGTGTGAATCCTACAGAGAATGCTTTCCTTATGTCGTCGTATTCAGCTTCTGTATGAGTTATAGCTGTTAAAATTCCATTAGAGGATGTGTATTTGCCAAAGTCAAATCCTCCAGGAACTTCTGGACTTATATCCCATCTTTTTATACATGAAGTAGATTCTATAAGTTGTGTGTATTCATCTTTATTAGGTTCAGAAAGAAAATCTCCCCATTGAGCACCTGCCATTTTAGGATTCAAATAAGGACCTTCTATATGCAAACCTTGTATAACTTTATTAGTTTTCATCATATTCTCACATATCCCCACTGCCTTCACTATATTATCAAATGAAGTAGAAGTTAACGTCGGAAAAACAGTTGTTGCTCCATGTAAAAGATGTGATTTTGTTGCAGCCTCAAAGCCTTCAATTGTACATTCAGTATAATCATAACCTCCACCTCCATGAATATGCATACCAACAAACCCCGGTACAATATTCATTCCTTTAACATCAATTACTTTCGCGCCTATAACTGCCAAGTCACTATTGGTTACTTCTAATATTTTTCCATTACTAATGAGCACCGAACCATCCATAATCCACCCTTGAGGAGTAAGGATACGTCCATTTATCAATTGAGTAAGCATAATATTATGGTTTAAATGATTTTAGAATAATTTATTTGTACCCTCAACTATTTCTCCCATAGCCCAAACGGCACGTACATTCAAATCTCTATCTAATGCCAAAATATCGGCATCTTTTCCTCTTTCAAGAGTACCCTTACGATCCAATACTCCCATAATTTTGGCTGGTGTTTCAGAAACCATTCTAATGGTATCTTCCAAAGGTATTTCGGCTTTCTTAACCATGGTTTGTATTAATCTATCCATTGTGGCTATACTTCCAGCCAATGCCGAACGATCTGCCAACTTACATACACCATCTTCTATTATTACCCTTGGGTCAAATGCTTCTTGACTGTCACTGGCTGCACACGCAAGTGCATCAGTTATCAGTGCCGTCCTTTCGACACCTTTTATCTTATGAACTAATCGAAGTATTGTCGGTGGAACATGAATACCGTCGGCAACAACTTCAACAGTCATATCATCTATCAAATAAATACTTTCTACTGTTCCTTCATATTTATATTCTCTACGCTTATGAAAACCTGGCATAGCATTATAAAAATGTGTAGCATGAGTATAACCAGCCTCGTATCCAGTTAATATATCTTCGTATTCAGCTTGAGTATGTCCTACAGATGCTAGAATTCCCTTAGATGTAATATATTTCGCGAATTGCATTGCACCTGGTAGTTCTGGAGCAGCATCCCATCTTTTTATACAGTTTGTATCTTCTAACAGAGGAATATACTCTTCAGGATCAGGATTTTTTATATTTTCAGGCATTTGCCCTCCAGCCATTTTCATATTAAAATAATGTCCTTCCAAATGTAAACCTAACACAGGGGTATTAGGTTCTTGCATTAACTTTTCTGTTGTGGCTGCAGCTGCACGTATCATTGGAATAGTTGAGGAGGATAGTGTTGGGAAAATACTTGTTGTGCCATGTTGCATGTGGGCTTTAATAGCTGTTCTAAAAGCATCCTCTGAGCCTTCCATAAAATCTCTGCCTCCTCCACCATGTACGTGAATTTCTACTCCTCCAGGTACTATATACATTCCTTTAGCATCTATAAGTTTCGCACCAACAATTGCTAAATCACAATTAGTTACTTCAAGGATTTTATTGTCACAGATTATTACAGAACCGTCTTTAAGCCATCCTTGTGGCGTTAAAATACGTGCATTAATTATTTGGGTTAACATGATAAAAAGTGATTAGTTCCTTATTTATTTTTATAATGCTGCAAATTTAATCAATAAAAATTAGTTTATAATGTTTATTGTACTTTTTTTTATAATATATGATATATATTATATGAATGTTTAATATTTATCTATATAATACTTGAAACGACATAAATAAGGGTTCAACATAAAAATATAAGGAGTCAATTCTATCTTTACCTATAATAATCAAAATATAATACAATGTGAACCAACGGTTATCGTCTCCTTCTTCTCTAAGGAACTCATGATTATTTCAACATATCAGATGTAAAGAAAAGCAGTACTAAAATAGTAATATATCTTGAAGAGAAGAATGAAGTTCCCAAAGAGTACTCTGGGAGTAAGATTGAGAGTAAGGGTTTTATTGTCCGATAGTTGCACAAGACTTTCCAATCCGCGAAAAGAAGGTATTTCTAAACATCCGTCGTCGCAAATGGATTTTAAAGGCTGAGAACCACTATGCAAGCCGTAACCGGAAACTGGTTGCCTAAGGCAGACATATGACGCAAAAATTTACGTCTTTTTTAAAAGAGTTATATTGATACGCTTCCAGTCAACTGTAAGTCTTTGGGAAACACGGTGAATTTCTTGAAAGACAGTATCGTAATCATCTGAGCGGATATTTGAAATGAAACCAACTCCAGCAAACTATAAGGTACTGACGTAAAGACTGTTACATCCATCCTTCTAAAACTTTCCAGACGCAGACGTTTTAAGGTAAGGGAAATAACACTTGATATGGCTTCGAACATGGAACAGACTGTCCGTATCTGTTTTCCTGCCGCACGCCGCGTAACGGACCGTTTCCATGTACAGAAGCTTGCTTATGAAGCGATTCAAGAAATGCGAGTTAAAGCCCGTTGGGAAGCACTTGATGAAGAGTCTGTACAGATAGCACATGCAAAGGCATGTGGAAAGATATATCATGCTCCGGTATTTGAGAACGGAGATTCAAGGAAACAGCTGTTGGCCAGAAGTATATATCTTCTGTATAAGAAAGAATCATTATGGACCGAATCACAACGTGTCCGTGCCGGTATCCTATTCAGGGAGTATCCGGATATAAAGAAGGCGTACTACCTTTCCATGAAATTAGGATTAATTTATCATCAGTGCAGACATAAGGATGTAGCCCTGACAAGGCTTGCCAAGTGGTATGACGAGGTGAACAAATCAGGCTTCATTGCTTTTGGAAGAGTAGCAAGGTCAATACAGACACATTATCTTGAAATTATAAACTACTTTGAAAAACGTTCTACAAACGCTGCATCAGAGTCTTTTAATGCTAAAATAAAGAACTTTCGCACACAATTCAGGGGAGTAAAGATAAGGCTTTCTTTTTGTTTAGACTATCGAAAATTTATGCGTAATTTGAGAATCCCTCAGGTTTTTACATTGATCGGGTTTTACGTTGATCCACGTTGAACCATTAAATAATTACGACAAGTATATATAAACGCAAAAACTCCCCGAAGTATCTCAACCTCGAGGAGTCATTCCATAAAAACGGCGACTACCTACTCTCCCACTAA
>CALUIE010000135.1 GCA_944320605.1 uncultured Phocaeicola sp.
ACAGCAACTTCAGTAGGTCCTAACGGAACTAAACCAACTGTATATGCTATTGACCGTCCTAATGCTCCATTCCTGCAATGGGAGCGTAATGACCAGTTCAACATCGGTGTGGATTTTGGTATCCTGAACGGACGACTGCGCATAACTGCTGACTGGTACAACAAGATGTCAAAGAACATTTTGATGGAAGTAGCAAAGCCACCTCATTTGGGTTATAACAAATTGTTGCAAAATGCCGGCGAAATAAAGAACACAGGTGTGGAATTCACAATCAGTGCAGATCCGTTCGTAAGCAACGATAGAACAGGATTTAACTGGCACTCAGACCTGACACTGTCTCACAACAAAGGTACATATAACAAAATACCTACATTCAACCATCGTCAGCAACAAGCAGGAAACTATCAGAACGAATTGTTCCAGATGGTAGAAGGTGAAAAATTAGGCAGTTTCTGGGGATATACATTCGAAGGCTTGTGGACACAGGCCGACGTTGATGCTCCATTCGTAGATGCAAATGGAAAGCAAAACGGAAAAACCAATGGCGAAGTATATAAAGTGGTTGCAGGTAACTCCAAGTTCACTGATGTAAACAAGGACGGCAAACTGAACGCAAACGACCAGGGAATAATAGGTTGCGGACAGCCTACTTTCAACTGGGGATGGAACAATTCTTTCACTTATAAGAACTTCGACCTTTCATTCTTCCTCGTAGGTTTCCACGGATTCGATATTTACAATGCCACTCATCAGATAGGTTTCAGTACTGTGGGAGGTGGTTTGAAGAGTCAACAGGTTGCATCCATCGCTCCGATGAAAGACTGGTTGAACCGCTGGACTCCTGACAATACAGACACTAACGTTCCACGCTGGGACGGAAAGGGTACTGAAAATACAAATATGTATAGTACACGTTTCGTAGAGAACGGAAGTTTCATAAAGATGAAAAGTATCACACTGGGTTATACAGTACCTGAAAACGTATGCAAGAACTGGGGCATCACAAACCTGCGTGTTTATGCTTCAGTACAAAATCCGTTCCATATCACAAGCTATTCAGGTCTGGATCCGGAATCAACACTGGGCGACCCTCTTATCCAGGGTGTTGACTGGGGTAACTATCCTAACAGCCGTAACTACCTTATCGGTCTGAACTTCGCATTCTAAACTTGTTTAATCAAAATAATACGAATATAATATGAAAAAACTGACATATCTTGCAACTCTGGCCGGAAGTATGCTCATCGCTGCTTCTTGCGTGGATTTGAACCAAGAACCGCAATCTTTTATCTCGGATGAAGAATATTTCTCCAAAATAAACCAAGAATCATTGGAAACTTCGGTTAGTGCCTTGTACAATAACTTATGGCATGACAACTATGGTTTCAACAGTCGTATCCAGCGTATCCAAGTTTGCGCCGACGAAATTACTTATCGTGCAGCCAAGCCCGGTAACGAACTGGCTTATTATGACCAGTTGAGTCCAAACATCGGAGCTAATACTGCAGACTTCGATACTTCATGGGAATTGTTTTACTTCACGATAGCAAACGCCAACAAAATTATCCATTATTCGGCAGCTCCTGCTGACGCAACAAAAGAAGAGGTTGCCAAGTTCAACGGAGTATTGGCTGAAGCTTATTTCCTGCGCGGGTTGAGTTATTTCTACCTAGTGCGGATGTATGGAAATATTCCAATTATTCCTGAAAACGGATACGAGACCGTCATTAATTGCCCTCTCAGCAAACCGGAAGAAGTTTACACCAAGATGATTGTTCCAAGTTTGGAATATGCTGAAACTTGGTTACCTGAAAATCCACGTTTGGGCAACAGTTCTACTCCTACCAAGTGGGCCGCAAAAACTTGTCTGGCTGATGTATATATCACAATGGCAGGATGGCCGCTGAAGAAAGAAGAATATTACGCAAAGGCTGCTGAAGCTGCAAAAGACGTGTTAGATCATAACAAATACCATCATCAGGAAGATAATTACGAGGACTTGTGGAAAGAAACAAAAAAGAACAACTCTGAATTTATGTTCTGCTTACATCATAGCCATGCCAACAAAGTAATGGCTAGTAACTATGGAAAATCATATTATCCTGCTGATTTCTATAATATAAAAGAAGAAAAAGCACGAAACGGATGGGCTGATTACTATGCACGCAAAGAAGCTTTTGATAGTTATCCTAACGACAAACGTAAGAAGTGGAACTTTATGACAGAATGGTATTCCACCAGCAATAACAATAAGTTAATTCAATGGCAAGATAGCCCAGATGGACTTCCTTGTATAAGCAAATATTATAATTATGATCAAGGTAATCCGGGAGAAAATGCACAGGCAAACGGTGTGACATGTATATATCGTCTGGCAGATGCTAAGTTGCTATATGCAGAGGCTTCCACACGTGCAACAGGAACCGTAAATCAAGACGCTTTGAATGCTATCAATGAAATTCAGAGACGTGCCGGTTATGAAGAGGCAAATATTGCATTGACTACAAACAAAGACCCTAAGGCTTTCTTAGAAGCTGTTTCAAACGAACGCAAATATGAATTCTTCGCCGAAATGCGTCGCTGGTTCGAATTGGTTCGTACAGAACAAGTAAGCGTGAAACGTGCCGACAAATGGAACGGCTCGTTCTTCCAGACACAAGGACATTATTACTTCCCAATACCTTCTGCTCAAATTCTATTAACAGGCTGGGAAAATAATAAAGGATATTAATTATCTTTATTCATTAAGTGTTTATATCTCGTTCAGTAAGCGTTCACTGGACTCTAAATTACATTAAAGTTTATGCAAATCCCTTATCCGTTTTATGTTTCGGATAAGGGATTTTTATTAGATTTGCATTTGGAATAATTATAAACTCTACAATACTATATGAGAACCGTAAAACTGATAACATGCAATGAATCCTTTCAGGCAAGACTGATAAAGGGTGCGCTCGAAAATGAAGGGATAGCAGTAGCTATACACAATGAGAATACATCAAGCGTATTGCGCGGAATGCCTGTCAGTATCACAGGAATAGACTTATTCGTATATGAGGACGACTACGAAAAGGCTATGTCTATTCTTGAAAACAACCAGATGATTCCGGAAAGACTGATTTACTGTCCGTATTGCGGTTCAAAAAACATTAAATTCGTATTAAGAAAGAAACACAGATTACGTGCCATTATTTCAACAGTGATTGCCATGCTTGCTGCAGCCCCTCCGGGAACTGAACACTGGGAATACATCTGTAAAGACTGTGGAAAAGCATTTGACAAACCTGTAGGAAAGAGCAATATTTCCACAGAAAACGATGAATAAGTATATAAAAATAGCTGTTTAAACAATGTTCAAAAACCATTCAAACACTGTTTAAACAGCTATTAATTTTTCCGGTAATTATTCCTTAACTATATTTACTTCAGCCACTCCAACACGGTCGTCATTAAGCAATATTCTAAGGTCGCTGGCTGTTGTTCCCTTAAATGTATAAGTTATCGGCTTGCCATATTCGGTTACAGTTCCGTTATACACAGTGAGGAACTGACCTCCACCACCTGAGAGCTGTATTTCGAAGGTAGAAGGAAGGCTATTCTCACGCACAAAAGTTATCGACACTTCATCCACCTTAGGATTTCCTTTCAGTGCAAATGTCAGATAGTCACCCTTGTTTCCTTGCCAGTAAGTGGTATTGTCACCATCCAGGACTTTCATCACATCTTCCGGATTTGTGCTTGCCGATACAGGCTTTTCAGGCTTCTCTGCCTCCAGACGTGCATTGCGGGTATAATAGTCTTCTACGTTCAACACCGTAGTCTGTCGTATATCCTCTGATGATGATCCTGCCATCACTACAAATTCTCCCGGTTCTACCACCCACTTCATATCTGCATCAAGAAGTTCAAGATGCTTTCTGTCGATAGTAAACTTAACCTCTTTTGTTTCGCCCGGCTGCAAATGAACACGTTCGAAACCGGCAAGATTCTTTTCGTATGTAGTAACGCTGCTCAATACATCGCATGTATATAGCTGTACCACTTCGTCTCCTGCCATATCTCCTGTATTGGTTACTTTCAACGTTACTGTAGCCGTCTCATTTGGAGTGA
>CALUIE010000136.1 GCA_944320605.1 uncultured Phocaeicola sp.
AGGACCTTTCGGTCTTTAATTACACTGCAAAGATAAGTCCTTTTTTAATGCAAAATATGTTTTACGACATATTTTTCGCTTTTTATGACTTTTTATTGATGTAAATCAAAGAAAAATGTTATAACTGACATTCTTGTCATGTCATAGTGTCCATAAATGTAGGTTTTGTCATATATTTCATATATGTGCATTTATTTTCCATGCGATATTACAGAAACGCATGGTTTAAATTGGCGTTACACGTACGTGTAACGCTCGTCACACGAACGTGCAACGCGTGTAACACCTACGTGTAACGCGTGTGACACGAACGTGTGACGGTAATTAGTACAGGTGATATAATGTATAAAACATTAAATTATAAATTTCTAAATACTTGTATGTTGGGATATTTTTATAATTTTACGAGTGTTCAATTAATAGTTATATTTAGGGTTTTATGGTGAAGAAAATTTTATTTTTGTTTTTGGCTCTGTCTGTTTTTAGGGGAAATCATGTTTACGGACAGTCAGTGATAGATAGTTTGAAAATAGAGATGTCTAAAATAGGTGATTTGAGTACGCAAAATGAAAAAATGGCTGAAATATGTTTGAGGCTTAGCGAAGAATATGAGTCGGCAAATACAGATTCTTTTAATTACTTTACAGATAAAGGATTGTCTGTTTTTGGTGAACCGGATTATGGAAACCGAATTTACCTTGGACTTCTTAACGCCAAGGCGAATCATTATTATGTAAACGGTGATTTCAAATCGGCTAAGTCTATGTTTAAGGAGGTGTTGACTAATGCTCCTTTATTAAGAGAACGTGATTATACATTTGAGTCAACAGTTGCCATGTCGTTGGGGGTCACGTATAGAAAACTTGGAATGACTGATTCTACATTATATTATTATAACATTGCTACTGATTTAAGTAAAATATCAGGTGACAAAAGTACTCTCTCTGCGATATATTATAACATTGGAACTATGTATTTCTCCAGCGCAAGATATGAAGATGCATTGTCTAATGGAGAAATTTCAGCCAAATATGCTGATGAGGCGGATGATATAAATATGTACATGTATGCTCGCATATTGGTGGCATCAACTTATGCAAGGCTGGAGAAATATGCAGAGTCGGCTGAAATATTGAAGGATAATATTGAGAAGGCATTATATCGTGATTATACTCTCCTTGCAATGAGTTCATTCAGTCCGTTGCTTTCTACATATCAGTTATGGGGGAAAAAAGATTCTACAAGAATATATCTTGAGAAATATGAAAAGTATGCTGAAAAGATACCTCAGGGAAGCCCCACTGCGCTTGAACTGATCAGTACGCGTGCCAGTATTTATAACTGGATGGGCGAATACAGGAAAAGCCTTGACATACTTTTGAACAACCCTCAGGTTCTCGCACAAGTATCTTTCGAGGTATATCATAAGCTGCTGGCTCGTGATTATGAAGCATTGGGAGATTATAAGAATGCTTACATAAGTATGCAGAAAGTATATTCCTATAGTGATTCGCTTACTAAAACACGTGTCAACACGGAAATGTCGGAATTGAATGCCAAACTTAACATTAATGCCAAGGAACTGGAAATCGCAAGGCTTGAAAAGGAGCAGGCATATCAGAAGGCTGCCAATGTGAGGCTTGGCATATATATGGGTGTGGTTATTGTAGTTCTGTTTGTTGTAATATTGGTATTGCAGCATAAACGCAAGATACAACGGAAAGAAGCGGAACTCATATCAGCAAAAAGATATATAGACGGTCTTGAAAACGAACGAAAACGTCTGGCCAAGGATTTGCACGATGGTGTGTGCAGCGATTTGTTGGGAGTGATAATGCAGATGAAAAGAAACGATGTTGCCGGTGAGGGAAATGGCGGTGCCGTGGAAATGCTGGAAAGTATAAGGGCTGGCGTAAGGACGATTTCGCATGAACTCATGCCGCCGAGTTTCCAGCTTACGGACCTCGATGAAATGTTGTATGATTATTTTGCCAAGATGGAGGAACAAACAGGAATGCACATATGGTATGCCTCACATTCAGACTGCGGATGGAATAATATTTCCCATAAGGTGGGGTATGAAATTTATCGTATTGTACAGGAAATATTGAGTAATATAATTAAATATAGTGTTGCAGGGAAAGTTAATGTGGAAATGAAGCATGGCGGAGATGTGCTTCATCTGGTAGTGGTGCACGATGGTAATTGGAATGATGGAAATAAAAACAGCGGTATAGGTATGCGTACCATAGACGACAGGTTGAAGACCATTGGCGGTAGTTATTCCATAACCAGAGAAAACGGAGTGTCTATATGTATAGATGTAAATCTGTCTGGAAATGCGGGCAGATGATAAAAATCACGGATTTCGGTGAATTATCTTTCTTTATATTTATGTTCCTTTGCATTGATAAAACAATTTTATTTGTTTAATTGTAAACAAGTGTGATAATGGAGGGTTATGGGTTCAGAATTTGATGAAATGAAAGATAAGAAACCAGGGGTGTTGTTGGTGGACGACCATGCTTTGATACTCCAGGGGATAAAGTTCATAGTAGATAGAATGCCTGAAATAGGTGAGGTATGTACGGCGTCATCAGCAGCCGAAGCCATGGCACTAATAAATAATAAATCATTTTGCGTTTGCTTGCTTGATATTGAGTTGCCGGATTTAAGCGGTTTTGAACTCCTTGAAATAATAAGGGACAAATGTCCGGACTCGCGCATATTGGTGAATACGATGCATGAGGAAACCTGGATAGTGAAGAAACTACTTCAGATAGGAGTGGATGGCGTAATACTTAAATCTGCCGATACCGATGAGATTAAAAATGCGTTGGAAAGTGTGTTGAAAGGTGAAAAGTATTTCTGTAACGGATTTAATAAAATCAGGAAAAGGTTGAGGTTTGGCATTGATACACCCGATTATCAGTCATTGCTTACAAACAGGGAGTTGGATGTACTTAAAGCTATTTCTTCAGGAATGCAGACTAAGGAAATAGCCGAGATTCTTCATGTATCTGTCAATACGGTTGAAACACACCGTAAGAGCCTGTTTCTCAAGTTTGAGGTAAGAAATGCTGTGGAATTGGTGCTGAAAGCTATTAACAATGGCATAATCCATCTTGACCCGAACAAGAACATTTAATTTTTCATACTATATTTAATTTTTTTATTATGAAAGCGTTTTATTCATTATTCTTGTTGTTGGCAGTTGTGCTGACATCATGCGACGAGGTTTTAGGAACACAAGACCAGATTGAATTGTTGGACGGTACTTCCACTTCACTTGTATTCAATGCTGACGATAGCGGTGATGCCACAATTAAATTCGTGGCAGATGCGGCTTGGACGGCATCGGTAAGCGAAATTGCGGCTTCTAAATCTGGTGAAAGTCTTTCGTGGCTTAAACTGGGTTCTTATGGTGGTGAAGCCGGTGAATACACTATCACAGTTTCACTTACAAAAAATTTTACAGGGGCATCACGCAAGGCAGAAATAAAGATTGTTTGTGGCGATAGCGAGGTGGTAATAACTGTAGAACAGAAAGGCGAGACTTCTACGGGAGTTGTGGCAAAGAAAATCAAGGAGATAGTCTATAAAGAAACGGACAACAGTTCTGTTGATACAAATGACACCCCATATGAAGAGGAATATTCTTTGAAGTTTTCATACGGTAATGATGGCTCTGTGGCACGTATTATTGACGAAAGGATAGACTCTTATGATGGAGAGAAATCCACTTATACTTATAATTTTAACTATGACATAGTTGGAGAAATTCAGGTGGAAAGAAAGAATAGCCGTTATGATGAAACTGACAATTATTTAGTGAAACTTGATGACAGGGGTAATGCGACTGAAGTAAGTAAGAACGGTAAAAAACTTGCGTCATTCGGTTACACTAACGATGTACGTCTGGCAAAGATGGTGCAATATGATGAATATAACGACGATGAGGTGGACTATCAAGACATTTTTACATACGAGAACGGAGTGTTTAGTAAATATACTACCACTGACAATGGAGATGGGGAGAATGACGAATATATTTTCGATGCTTCGTA
>CALUIE010000137.1 GCA_944320605.1 uncultured Phocaeicola sp.
AAAATGAACGGCTCCGAAAAGAAAGGCGTAAATGACAAAGGTGATGCCGGTAAAGCTGAAAATGAAATGCTTTATGGGTTTAAGGTCTATAAAGGATATTTCATTCTGGGAGATTATTTTGTGGCATTAGGTGCCGGACTTACCAATATGGAAACTGAAATCGAAGGTGATCTGCGTACAACTATAGATCAGACTGCATGGGAAAATGATGTGTATCTGATAAAGAACGGGAAAAGAAAGGCGGTAAATAAAGGAGAAGTTGTAGGATGGAAATCGGACATGAAAAATCCAGTATGGCTGTCGCAGACCGGAAAATTCAGTTATACAATTCTACCGGAATTTACAAAGGAAGCATTTGTGACGTGTGAAATACGCCCTACTGATTGGAAGAAACTTAATCCGTCAAATAAAATAACGCCGTCAATGCCTAAAAGTGTAAACATCTTGAGAACTTGGACAGAGCATGGACGTAAACCTGTTGATGACAAATACGGATATGTAGTATATGCCGGTAAAGGAGTTCCTAAAGGAAAATTGCCATTCGAGGTTATGAGTAATGATACATTGGTACAAGCAGTAAGAACACTGGATAAAACTGTTATCCAGGCTGTCTTTTATCCTGGTAATAAAGGTCTGAAGTATAAGGATTTGTCAATATCTGTGTCAGAACCTGCTGCCGTTATGGTACAGAAAGTGGACGGTAAGTATAAAATTTCCGTTACAGAGGCAACTATGAATCCGGCAATAAAGAGTCTTATAATTACGATAAATGGTAAACAATATGAAGTAATTCTTCCTGAAGGAATACGTTGCGGAAGTTCTGTTACGGCAGAATTCAAAATTTAATATACCTGTGGATTGTATATGATAGCCCTTGTGGATTGTAATAATTTCTTTGTATCATGCGAGAGGGTGTTCCGTCCTGATTTGAGGAACACTCCTTGTGTGGTACTGTCAAACAATGACGGTTGTGTGATAGCCCGCAGCAATGAGGCAAAGGCATTAGGTATAAAGATGGGGGCACCTTTTTATCAGGTTAGGCAATTGCTTGAGGAGAATGGCGTAGCTGTATTCAGCAGTAATTATGTGCTGTATGGAGATATGAGTCGCAGGGTTATGACATTGTTGTCGGGATTTACACCAAAACTGGACATATATTCCATAGATGAGGCTTTTATGGATATGTCAGGAATGGGAAGTCCGGAAGAACTGTCTGTGTATGCGCATGATATAGTAAAATATATCACTAAAGGAACAGGAATACCCATATCTCTTGGCATTGCGCCTACCAAGACTTTGGCGAAAATGGCAAGCAAGTTCGCCAAAAAGTATAAGGGGTATCATTCGGTATGTATGATTGACACGGACGAAAAAAGAGAGAAGGCTCTGAAACTCTTTGATATTGCTGATGTGTGGGGTATAGGACGTAGAATAGCTAAGAGATTGAAGAGTATAGGTGTGGAGACGGCATGGGATTTTGTGCGGAAATCCGAAGCGTGGGTTAGGAGAGAACTGACTGTGACAGGTGTGCGCACATGGAAGGAACTGCGAGGAGAAAGCTGTATCAGTATAGAGGATTTGCCCAATAAAAAGTCAATATGTACAAGTCGCAGCTTCCCGGATGAGGGTATTAACGACCTTGGATTGATGGAGGAGGCTGTTGCCAATTTTGCATCTCAATGTTCAAGGAAACTGAAGGAAGACGGGGCAGTCTGTGGAGCCATGAGTGTGTTTGCATATACAAGCAGGTTTAGAAATGATTTGCCAAGTGATTATATACAATATAATGTGTATTTCCCCGTTCCCACAAATGATATGATGGAACTTGTTTCAACGGCAGTCAAAGTGTTGAGAGAGAATTGGAAGGCAGACAGTAAATGCTATTTCTATAAAAAAGCGGGTGTTGTGGTATGGGATACTTGTCGTGACAACGCTGTACAGGGAGATCTGTTTGATACTGTAAATCGTGAAAAGAGGGCTTTACTGACCAAAGCCATTGAATATATTAACCGTAAAAACGGATTTAATACTGTACGACTTGCTGTACAAGGTTATGACATGAAATGGGGACTGAAAAGGGAGCATGTATCAAAACGTTTTACTACAAACATAAATGATATAATTGATGTACATCTGGATTGATCCTGTTTTATTCTCTTTTCCTTTTTGACCTTATCAGCTGTTTCTTTATATTATATGTAAGTACTCCCCATACGATGAAATCGTTTTCTTCTGTAATTTTAATCGGAGGATAGTCTTCATTACCAGGTACAAGCCAGATATTGCATTCGTTTTCATCTTTCATTATTCTTTTGAGTGTAAATTCTCCATCTATGAATGCTACTACTATATCTCCGTCAACTGGTTCAATAGATTTGTCTATTACCAGCAGGTCGCCGTCTGATATTCCAAAACCTGTCATGGAATTACCTACAGCGCGGGCATAAAATGTGGTGGCAGGGTGTTGCACCAATTCCTTGTTTAAGTCAATGGTGTCTGTCATATAGTCCTGAGCCGGACTTGGAAATCCTGCGCGTATGCCTTCTGTCGCAAAAGGCAAATCCAGTTCTGTACTTAAATCTGCTGAATAGAATATTAGTTTCATGTCTGCAAAGTTAAATAAATATCCGTATCTTTGTAACGGATTAATAATGATTAATATGGCATTTGAAGCAACAAAAAGAGAATGGGGCGAATTGTACGCTTTCTTTAGGGTCTTGGCGGATGGTAAAGTCTCTGCAGGAACTCCTGACGTTAAACCTGATGAGATGAATGTAATACCGGTAGCAATGGTACAGCGTGAGGAACATGATGGTACACGGCAATATATCATTGAGAAGGATTATATAAGAATAAAGGGTGAGAATATTGACAAGCAGATTCTGAGGGAAGATTTTGAAACTGTGGCTGAACTCATACGTGAAGCTATAAGAAATACTTCTGGTAATGATGTTATGTCACCTGATGGAGTAGAGGAATTCCTTGATGAAGTGGCTATTTTCAATCTTGAGGCTCAGACAGAGGACCGTACGGATTTTTCTGTGGCTTTCTATGATGTAAATGCTCCTCTTGTAGGCTTCTGTGTACGTTCCAGACTTGGAGGAAAAATGTTGCCTTTATTGGATGGTGGCCGTTCTGCCAATTTTAAGTTTGAGCAGACAGGTATCAAGTTTGCGATACCTACAATTAATAAAATAAATGCGGAGGGAGATGAGGACGACGTGACAACACGTATGTTGATGATAGAACGTCTTGGAGGAGTACTGAAATACAATGATGTTGCCGATAAGATATTCAGAAGCAATCTTTCTATGATAGATTTACATGCGGGACGTATGTTTGCGGAGATGGTACGTATCATGTGGCTTGATGGTATAACAAAAGTTTCCGAACTTACTGAAGAGATAAAGAAACTAAATCCGCTTAAAATAAAGGATGAATTGATAAACAAGCATTGCTATTATGAATATAAGGTAAAGGAATTGCTTTTGGCACTTGCTATGGGTATGCGTCCTGCCAAGATGTATAATGGTACTGAGAGTGCAATATCCGGTTTTATGTTTGTTACGTCAGAAGGTAATGTCTTGTGTTATCAAAAAGCATTCAGACAAGTTTTTGCAGATTTTCTTTATAATAACACCCGTCTGGAGAGAGGTTCTACTGAGAAAGATAAATACGGATATCTTGAACGTGAGAATGGTGTTTACTATTTTAAACTGAATTTTAAGATTGGTATTACAAAACGCTGATAACTGACAATGGCTTATGAAGTGGCTCTAAACTTCATAAGCCATTATTGTGTGGGATATATACAAAAAAGACATCTTTAAAAGATGTCTTTTTTTTGTGACCGCGACAGGATTCAAACCTGTAACCGGCTGATCCGTAGTCAGCTACTCTATTCAGTTGAGCTACGCGGCCAATACTATATTTTTGTAAGAATTAAAGAGTGACCGCGACAGGATTCAAACCTGTAACCGGCTGATCCGTAGTCAGCTACTCTATTCAGTTGAGCTACGCGGC
>CALUIE010000138.1 GCA_944320605.1 uncultured Phocaeicola sp.
ACTTCGCTCTGCTCTTTTGACGCTTCCTGCTGTTTGATATTGAGATTGTTCTCTATGGCATGTCTGATGCATCTTTCCAGATCCCATTTTTCCTGTGAGTATGCATTGGCCGATAACAGAATCATCAAAGCTGAGGTTATTATTACATTGTTTCTCATTTCAGTTTTTTATTAAACTGTTATACATTATTCTTTCTTTAGTCCGCGAACAAACTCGTTTTCTTTCAGTCCTGATTTTATTTCAACGTTAATGCCGTCGCTGACTCCTGTTATGACACTTTTGCGTTCGAATTTCTGACCTGATACGCTGTCGGTGAGCAGGAATACGAAAGTGGAATCTCCCTTGAATTCCAATGCGCTTTCAGGTATGCTTAGTACATCGTTTGCTCTCTGAAGTTCCATCTCGGCATTTGCACTATATCCGGAACGTATTGTAACGCTGTCAGGAACTGTAATTGCTGCTTTTATCTCAAATTGGTTGGCCCCGTTGTTTTCTACACTTTTAGGTGAAATATATTCCAATGTAGCGTTGAACGACATGTCCTGTAATGCACCTAAAGTAATCTTTACAGGTATTCCTACAGCTATTTTTCCAACTTCAGTTTCGTCAACGTTTCCACGGAAAATAAGGTCACCCATGTCTGCAACTGTCGCAATGGTCGTACCGTCATTGAAAGTATTGCTCATGATTACGGAGTTACCCACTTTAATAGGTACGTCAAGTATTAGTCCGTCGATTGTGGAACGTATCAGTGTACTGCTGAAAGATGCGCTGTTTTTGGTTATACCTTCCTTGATGATTTCCAGATTGTCCTTTGCTGCCTGAATCTCTTCACGTGCCTGCTTGGTAGTGAGCAATGTCTTTTCATATTCTTCGCTGCTTACCAGTTTCTTTTCGTAAAGTTTTTCCATTCTTTCAAGGTCTGTTTCTGCCTGACGGCCATTCATCTCCGCCAGACGTACACGGCTTTCAGCCGAATTAAGCTGTCCCAATTCAGGAATAACTTTCACCTTGGCTATCACTTCTCCTTTTTTTACGGTTTCTCCTGCTTCTTTATATACTTCTGATATGATACCTGAAATCTGAGGCTTTATCTGAACCTCGTCTCTTGGCTCAATCTTTCCTGTAGCCACGGTTGTTTGTACGATGTTTGATTTTACAACTTTCAATACGTTATACTCAACGTCTTTTGGCTGTGATTTCTGGTAAAGGAACACGAAAGTTCCGATGAACAGCAGTGCTATGACTACCATTATACCGATTCTGATAAATTTCTTCATATAATTTGGTTTTTAAGTTTTCTGTTTTTTATGTGTTATTTCGCTATAAACAACTAACAAATAACTCTTAATTTTTCATTATTAATTTTTAATTATATATTGAACATCATTCATCCCTTATAGCCTCGATTGGTTTTATTGCCATAGCCCGGAATGCAGGTGCCAGTCCGGCTAACAGCCCGAGTATAAGCAGCAAGATACAAGCTCCAATAGCTCCCCAGAAACTGATCTGGAAGTGTGCTGACGAGGTAGGCGAGGAGAGTGCCTCTTCTACAACATTCAGAAGGAAAACTGCAAAAGATATTCCACTCATGCCTGCAATGATGGTAAGTACCATACTTTCTGTAAGAATCTGGCTTAGGATGTCGTTAGGACGTGCTCCTATCGCTCTGCGGATACCAATTTCCGAGGTTCTCTCTTTTACTGTGACCATCATTATATTGCTCACGCCAATAGCTCCAGCCAGCAGTGTACCTAAACCTACCATCCATCCCAAGACTTCTATACCGGAGAAAAGATTGTCCATCATTCCGAACATGGCTTCGGCATTTACACTTATCACAGCCTGCTTGTCATCGGGGTGTACATTGTGTGCCCGTTTTATTACCGATTCTACCTTCTTTTGTATTTCACTCACTGAGTATCCCTTCTTAACGGTAAAACTCAACATCTGAATTTTGTCTCCGAAATTATAGTTTTGCTGCATTGTAGAGAATGGGATAATGATTGATGTCTCAGCCTGTCCCTGAACGGACATGTTTCCGGCTGCCATGTTTACTCCGATTACCTGATAATATATACCGCTTACTTCTATGTATTTGCCGCATGGGTTACTCTTGTCCGGAAAAAGACTTTCGAAGATTCTGCTGCCCAATACACAGACTTTTCTTCTGTTAAGGATATCCATATCGTTGATATAACGTCCCATGGATATTTGCGGTTCTTCTATCTTGGCATATATAGGATATAGTCCTTTAAGAGTGCCTGAAGTCTTGTTCTCATTATAAACCATTTCTATTCCCCATTTGGTAATGTTTGGAGTAACAACTTCTATTTCCGGCACACTGCGACGTACTCTTTCCACGTCAGTGTTTGTGAGTTCCCAAAAACGTCCTTGCTGGAATCCCTTATATGCCTTGCTTGTCTGGTTGGTCCCCATAAATCCGGAGTTGGTGGCAAAACCCACGAACTGTTTTGCCATAAGATCCTGTACCCCCTTTGTTCCTCCCATAAGGGCTACAAGCATGAATATTCCCCAAAAGACACCGAATGCCGTAAGCAGGCTTCGTGTCTTGTTTCTTGTTATAGTGAGGATTATTTCCTCACATGTATCCAAATCAAATCGTCTCATAATCAGTCTGCTCTAAGTGCTTCAATCGGTCGTATCATAACAGCCTTTCTTGCGGGGAACAGTCCGGCAAGTGTTCCGGCTATTATCAGTGTAAGAGTCGCTTGTATGGCAATGCTTATATCGACAGTGGGATTCTCAAAAAATGTCATTGAGAAAATTCCGGCATCTACCACTTGTTTTCCGGCAACGATGTTCATGTATTCCGTGGTTGCTATTCCGGCCACCATGCCTATATATCCGAAGAATGTTGTAATCACTACGCTTTCAGATATTATGAGCCATAAAATGGAAGATGGCTTTGCTCCGAGGGCTTTTCTTATTCCGAACTCGTGTGTCCTTTCTCTTACTGTTATAAGCATTATATTGCTCACACCTACTATTCCGCTAAGCAATGTGAAAATACCTACAACCCATATCGAGATTTTTAGGATATTGGTAGCCGACTGTTGCTGCAGATATTGTGTGAATCTGTTCCATATCCATATAGCACTGTCATCATCAGGAGCAAAATTATTGTTTTTGCCTATTGCTGCGCGGTATTCTTTTTCAAATGTATCGTTGGTCGCCTGGTCTGTCAGATTTTGTGTGGCAAATATTATATTGTCTATGCTGTCTCCTTTACTATATATAAGTTGTAATGTGGTGAATGGAATAAGTGCGCTTGGCGAGAAACTGTTCTGATCGGAATATATTCCAACCACCTGATACATTACTCCTTGTGAGGTGATGTATTTGCCGATGCCTTCAGTGTGAGGGAACAGAATGTCATATGTTTTCTGGTGCAGAACGATGACTTTTCGCATTTCGTCCATATCACGTTTGTTGATAAATCTTCCTCTGACTAATTTCATTGGCTCCATTTCCGTATGGTTCGGAAAGACACCGTCTATAGTGATGCTGACATTTTCTTTGCCGTATGTCAATATTCCGCTGTGACTTGTTGTGGCTCCTACTGTCGTGATGTTTTCTTTGAATCTTTTTGACGTGATATTCATGTCACTTTCGTTTAGCGAAACACTTCTGCCTTCATTAAGACCGTTGAAAGCCTTCGATGTAACGCCAGGATAGATTTTCATGGAGTTCATCTTCATGTCTGCCGACTGGTTTTCGAAAGCATGGATAAGTCCGTTTCCGGCCCCCAAAAGAACAATAAGCATATATATTCCCCAAGCTACGGCAAACCCTGTGAGTGCCGTACGAAGCTTGTTGCGCATTATTGTACCGTATATTTCCTGAATAAGATCTGTCATTTCCCTATG
>CALUIE010000139.1 GCA_944320605.1 uncultured Phocaeicola sp.
CTTGATGCGGAAGGAAATAAATATTACTGGTCAGTAAGTTATGACAATGGAGTTACTTATAATCCTTTGCTTGATGTTAATGGAAACAAGGTTCAGGCAAATGCTGAAGCTTCAATAACTCCATCAGAGGATAGGCCAATTACTGATGTAGCGTTAGATGGAGATTGCCTGAAATTCAAAGTGGACGGACAGGACTATTCTATTCCTATTGTAGAAGGATTGGTGTGTAAGATTACAATCCCGGAAGATAGTAAAGTTGGGGACTTTTGTATTGTTTCAACTAAGGCACCATCTGTTCTTACAATTGAAGTATCTGGTGATTATTGCCTCGTAGATGCTACAGAAGGATGGACTGCATCTGTAAACGAAGGAAATAATCAGTTGACAATTACAGCGCCAAAAGAAGCTGATAAAGAAGGTGTAATCACACTTCAAGTAAATAGAGGTATTAATTGGGCTATTGAAAAGATAAAGGTTAAGTCGAGATATATTATTAATAGCTATTTGGAAGAATATAATTCTGGAAATGATATTTTAATTGGTGATGAAATAATAAATAAAGAGTCCGGATATACTGTTGCAAATGAAGGTAATGTGGTTCAGGATAAAGGTACTATAACAGGTTCCGGAATTTATTTTATTGCTGCTGGTGCTGAGATAACTGTTCCTGGAACAATCAATGTCAATGATTTGATTTTAATTTGTGATAAGCCAGGCGCATATGCAACTGTTAAACTGGAAGGTAATGCTTTGTTTACAATAAAAAGCACTGCGGAAAATGGATGTTTGATGTCGAAAAATATTGATTTTACAGTGAATCCTACAAAAAAAGCATATGTATTAAATCTTTCGGAGTGTAAGACTGCTTTTAAGTTGATTTCAGATAATTGTAAATATTCAATTGCAAATGCTAAAAATTTAAGCTATTCATCAACTGGAAGTACAATCGGAAAAATTCATTTTAAAGATTGTAATATTTATTTTGAAGGTGATGATACAATGTCTTCAAATTCTAATTTTATCAATCTAACAGGGGCAACTATTAATGATGCTATTTTTGAAAATAATTTGTTTACTGCAGAAAAGAAAGATAATTCTACAAAAATATCATTAATTGTCGCATCTAAAGTAACACCTACTATATTAAATAATACGTTCTTTAATGTAATACCAGCTAATAATTTAGTTAAAGCGATAATTGTTGATGGTAAAAAGTGGACAATAAAGAATAATATATTCTATAGTGAGAATTTTACAGGTACAGCAAATCTTATTTTTGCTAATAACGGAACTGAATATGGTGAAGAAAGTGATTTAAGATTCTCTCCAAATATAACTAATTATACTCTTAGATATTTTACTACTGCTACTGGAGCTGGTAAACCAAGCTGGGTAGAGGATGCAGGTAAGTATATGTTGGATAAGACTACAGAACCTATCTTTAATGTCCCTACAGAGCAAACAGATATGACTACCTTTGATTTTGACTCATTGATAGATGGATTTGGTTGTAGTAAGAGGGTAATTGAATAGAATATTTTCAAATGAAAAAGAGTACATGGTGGGTTTGTTCAAATCGTGTACTCTTTTCTTAAAATCTTAAATCGATGACTATGCATATCAAACATTTACAATTATTTTTACTATTTATATTCCTTTTAATCTCTTGTAAAGATGACGTTCAACTCCATGACGACGGTTTTACGACTACCCCGGAACAATCGGAAAAGATAAATAAACTTGTTGGAGATTACTCAGATAATATTGCCTCCTATCGTCTGTTAGTCGATGGCGAGAAAGTTACAGACTTTGTAAAAGAAGAGGATGGGAACTATATCTTTCAGTTGAGAGATGGTTCTACACTAAACTCTGTAAACAATAACTCGGAGAATAATGATATCCCATTGTTCGGAATAAATGAGTCTGGTTATTGGATATATACTCTCGGAGGACAGATACAAAATCTTAAAGATTTGTCAGGAAATGATGCAGCCGCATTATCTTCTACCGGACAGCCTGTCGTGGCTCCTCGTGTCTCTTTGTCTTCAGAGGGCAAATGGCTTGTTTCGTTCAATGGAAATCAATGGAAGAAACTGTCAGATGACGTTTATAAAGATATAGATAAGAAAACAGCTGCTGATTTTGCCTTGTTTTCCTCATCAGTAATAAATGAAACAGCAGGAACTGTTTCTTTAAACCCAAGATGTGGAGTGGCAGAATTAAACTTTGAATTAACATCTTCAAATACTACTCCCGCATGGCGAAAATTCGTAATGAAATCGGAAGACAACCTTTTGCTTGATTTCTCTTATGCCGGATATAAACATGGTGAAGTGGCTCCTCCTGATGGCTTCGCTTTAGGATATAAGGTGATAAACATTGCCCAGGAAATGGCAGCAAGAGGCAAAAGCGCCCGAGAAACCTTTATCGAGGTATTGCAGGAAAACAAAATGATGGCCAATGAAAACGGAAATCAGAATAATCCTGATGCAAGGGTGGTGCTATATTTCCCTAAAGGTGATTATGTGTTGCACGATGAGAATGATAATAGAAATGATCCTGACAGTGAAAATCAACAACTTTCCGGACATGATCCTCTGAAACCTTATGACCCAACAAATGTGGTAGACAAGACTGTTGCATATGGTCTTGACTCAAAAGGGAACAATACTTCTGATTGTATAACCATAACAGCAGGTAACTTCGTAATAAAAGGTGACGGAAGAGGGCATACACGTATCATAATGGATACTCCGATGCTCCCGACCAATCCGGCTACACTATATTCTTCGCCGGACTTGTTGCAGATAAAACATAACAGCGACATTAAGGATATAAGTTGTAGTGTGATTTCGGATGCACCGAAGGGCTCTTTCAGCGTACAGGTGTCTGCTCCGGACAAGATAAAGATTGGTGATTGGGTTTGTCTGTATCTTCTTAATAACAATACGGAACTTATTGAAAAAGAGCTTTTCCCTCATCAGTTGGAGTCGTATATGGGAAATATGGCTGAAGGGGTAAAAGTGATTGATTATCATCAAGTTATAGGAAAAAATGGTAATACTATAGTGTTTAAAGAACCTATAATGCATGAAGTGGAGGCAAAATGGGGATGGAAAATATATTCGTATTCCAATTATGGAAATGTTGGAGTGGAAGATTTGACTTTTGTAGGAAATTGTGTAGATGACTTTAAGCATCATAGAAGTTGGATAGACGATGGGGCGTATAAGCCTATCAGCTTTGTTCGTCTTACTAATTCATGGCTGAGGAGGGTTGATTTTGAAAATGTGAGCGAAGCTATGACTATAACCTCTTCTGCAAACTGTTCTGCATATGATGTAAATATAACAGGAAACAGGGGACATTCTGCCATACGCTCAGCAGGTTCATCAAGAATATTTATCGGAGCGGTGACAGACAGAACTGCCGGACCGGCGGTGGATGATGCTACTGAAAAGATAGATGATGCCGGACAGTATCATGCCTGTGGTGTGTCTAAGCCAAGTATGGGAGCTGTGATATGGAATGTCCACTGGGGTACGGACGGATGCTTTGAGGCTCATGCCACCCAGCCGCGTGCCACATTGATAGATAATTGTCAGGGTGGATTTATGCAGTCAAGGCAGGGAGGGGATTCCGACCAGGTGCCAAACCATCTTGCAGACCTGACTATATGGAACATGAATGTGGAGCAAGTTGGGCCTCCTTCTAACAAGGGTGACGCTCCTGCAGATGGAAAGTTTGACTGGTGGAGATATGGAAATAATCAAAATGGCGGAATTGCAAACAATTGGAAATTCCTTCCACCTGTTGTAGTAGGTATTCATGGTTTGAAGATAGAATTCGTGCAAGATGAAAAACAGATAAAACT
>CALUIE010000140.1 GCA_944320605.1 uncultured Phocaeicola sp.
TTTATAGCCTAATAAAAATAGAAGAATTTCAAGTATCATGCTTAGGTTGTGCGGATTGGTTAATTTATGTATATATCCACTAACGTCAGCAAAAGAAAATCCCACTCACAAATACTGCAAGTGGGATAATCATAAAACTACTTACCAAACACATACCGTACAACTTTGGCATTAGCCTTATTTTCATTCACAAAGTCACGTTCAATATAAATATCTGTCACTTTCATGGAATCGTCTATATGATTCAAGGCAGCATGAACAATATATTTGTCTATTCCTACTTTATTCAATGCTATGGTAGCCCAGCTATGCCGAGCTGCATAATATTCTAAATCTTCAATATCTAAAATAGAACCTATTTCTTTTAGCCCATAATTTATAGCCTTATTGAATGCTTTTTCGTTACAATAATATTGATAGAAGTTGAATAATCGTTTACCTGTTTTATCTCTATATTTATCAATTATAGGTTGAACTATATTGGGGATATCTACCATCATTTTTGCACCATCAAGTCTGCGGTCTTTAGTTTTTGTTCTATTATATATGATAGTACTGCCTTTCATTTCTGTCGCATTATAGAGGTCTGCTGAATTGATTCCCATAAGGCAAAACGAGAGAATAAAACAATCCTTTGCCAGATTATAGCGACAGGTGGCTTTATAGCCTTTTTTCATATCCTTATAAGGTAGTTTCCAGACTTTCTTTATTATGTCAGCAGGAATAGCTCTTTTGCGTGTAGCTTCCTGTTTAGGTATTACGAAATCATCAAAAGGAGAATGGGGAATAAGAATCAGATTTTTGTCTTTTTTGTTGTACTTCTTTTTAGCTTCATTAAACAGTTTCTTAATGCTTATCAGATAAAGGGATAGAGAACGGTTAGAGGGGACACGTTTCCCCTGCTGTATTAGTTTCTTTGTTCGTGTTTCATGTTCTTTATTCAGAAATTTCTTAAAGCTATCTAAAAATTCTGTTGTTATCAGATTCACATTCAGTTCTTCTTTACCGATAAAACGTACCAAAGCATTAATGGCTGAAGTATAATTGGGCGCACCTTTTATAGTTGATGAGGCTATCCATTCACGACTGAACTTTATAAAATCTATTGTTTGTTGTTTCTGTTTCTCACCGTTCAAATAATCCATTATATCCTCTATGGTATAATCATTTAATTCTATTTGAAGTTTTGCACATTTACTTTGATAGCTTTGAATTAGACTATTTACTTCTTGCTTCAATGGTGATGTTGCTTTGATTTTAAAATCTTTCGTCAAGTCATTGGGAGTTGCAAAAAGGCTTGTTGATAACCGTTTCATCTTCCTGTTCAATGTGAATCTAAGACGTACAGTGAAACATTCATTTGATTGCCTTTGTACTTTTACAATTTCTGGATTGATTGTCAGCATATTGCATATTGTTTAACTGGTGAAACAATAGTGAAACAAATGCCTTAAAAAGAATATAAAATATATAGGAGCAACAGCTTGTAATCTGGAGGTTAGACACGAAAAAAGGCTCTATTTCGTTAGAAATGAGCCTTTTATTCGTGGACCAGCCAGGGCTTGAACCTGGGACCTCCAGATTATGAGTCTGTTGCTCTAACCAACTGAGCTACAAGTCCGATGAATCGCTTTATTTTCGATTGCGATGCAAAGGTAGCGTTTATTTTTTATTCTGCAAACATTTGAAGAAAAAAAATGAAACTTTTTTCTTTCGTATTACCTTTTTGTAATGGTTGAATCACTAATTATGACATTCAGAAGCGAATTATCAGAGGCTTAAATCAAGGGAAAGAAAAAGATTTTTCACCATCGTAAAGCCTTATAATGATGAAGAAAAAGTATGAATTCTTTCAATAATTCTTAAAACCACAGTTCGGTTTTTATAAATATAACTTGTATTTATAGATTATTTCAGCATAAAACATACTTTCCAGGCTGGTATATAACTGTTTTCATTTAAACATACATGATTTATATATATGAAACCTGCTCGTATAACCTCTATTAAGAAGTTTTTAAACTTACCACACATTAACTTCGGAGATATTGTTGTATTTTTGCACCGATTAATCGATTAATATAAAAGACATGTCACAGAAAATGAATGAAAATCATCTGAACGGTCTGACTGACCAGGAGGTTATTGCCAGCCGTCAGAAATATGGGGAAAACTTGCTTACTCCACCTAAACGTCCCTCAATTTGGAAACTCTATCTCGAAAAATTCCAGGACCCTGTCATCAGAGTTCTTCTGGTGGCTGCTGTTTTTTCACTTATCATATCAATTATAGAGAATGAATATGCCGAAACGATAGGTATCTTCTTCGCTATTTTCCTGGCTACAGGTATCGGATTTTACTTTGAATATGATGCCAACAAGAAGTTTGACCTTCTGAATGCCGTTGGCGAGGAAACTCCTGTCACCGTAATACGAAACGGAAAGGTAAAAGAGATTCCAAGAAAGGAAATCGTTGTGGGCGATATCGTAATCCTGAATACAGGTGATGAGATTCCTGCAGACGGAACATTAGTGGAGGCTGTCTCATTACAAGTGAACGAGGCGAACCTTACAGGTGAGCTTATGGTGAACAAGACCACAGATCCGGAACATTTTGACGACGAGGCTACATATCCGTCGAATGCGGTGATGCGTGGTACTACAGTTACCGACGGACACGGAACAATGAGAGTTGACCGTGTGGGTGACGCTACAGAAATCGGTAAGGTGGCTCGCCAGTCAACAGAACAGAGCGACGAAAAGACTCCGCTTAACATACAGTTGGAGAAACTTGCCAACCTGATTGGTAAGGTAGGTTTCACCATCGCCATACTTACTTTTGTGATTTTCACAGGCAAGGATCTTTATGCTTATTTCACTGCCAATACAGTTGAAACTTGGGAACAGTGGCTTGAAGTGGCCCAGATTGTACTGAAATACTTCATGATGGCTGTAACGCTGATTGTTGTGGCTGTACCTGAGGGACTTCCTATGAGTGTGACACTGAGCCTTGCGCTGAACATGCGCCGTATGCTGAAGACAAACAACCTTGTGCGCAAGATGCACGCATGTGAAACTATGGGTGCCATTACTGTGATTTGTACAGACAAGACCGGTACTCTGACACAGAACCTGATGCAGGTTCACGAAGCTCAGGTGGACGAATCAAACCCTAAACTTGTAGCAGAAAGCATTGCCGTAAACTCTACCGCTTTCCTTGAAGAGAAGGCCGAAGGAGAAAAACCGTCGGGTGTAGGTAATCCTACAGAAGTCGCTTTGTTATTGTGGCTTAACGGAAAGGGTGCCGACTATATCTCACTGCGCGAAAATGCTCATACAGTAAACCAGCTTACTTTCTCTACAGAGAGAAAATATATGGCTACACTCGTTGATTCGCCTGTGATGAACAAACGTGTTCTATATATAAAAGGTGCGCCTGAAATCGTGATGTCTAAATGTTCATTGAGCAACGATAAAATCAAGGCATACAACGAACAGCTCCTTGCATATCAGAACAAGGCAATGCGTACTCTGGGACTTGCATACAGAATTATCCCTGAAGAAAAATCGGAAGACTGTGCAGAACTTGTGGCTGAAGGCGGTATGACATTCCTCGGAATATTCGCAATCAGCGACCCTATACGTCCTGACGTGCCTGATGCAGTCAAGAAATGCCAGTCGGC
>CALUIE010000141.1 GCA_944320605.1 uncultured Phocaeicola sp.
CCCTTTTCTTACTCCTTGACGATTCATTCCTGACAGTATTTCAATGATCTCTTGAATATATTTTTGAACCGGATTATACCGATTCTATGTTTAATTTTAATTTATCGGTAAAAATTTACCGAAGTATTGTTTTTATATAAACAATCTGTATATAGAGAAAATGTAAGGTCATTCATGATTTTATTCAAGCTTAAAGTACAAATCTCTTCATGGCATTATACACACCGTCTTCATCTACAGATGACGTAACATAATCGGCCACTTCTTTAAGAGCCTGATTAGCATTTCCCATAACAACGCCCAATCCTGCCTTCTCTATTATCGACAAGTCATTGCCTCCATCACCGAAAGCCATTGTTTCATCTATGCTAATGCTTTCGTGCGATATAATATCCAGGAGTCCGTTACCCTTATTGGCATTAGTCTCAGTTATATCGGCAAAGTCCGGATACCAACGGGATGAAACACAGCCTGAAAGGCGAGGCATAATCAGTTCTTCCTCGGCTACAGAAATGACAGGAGTAAGCTGTAGTATTTTTTGCTGCAAAATCTGTTCCACATTATTGTCTTCCCTCATATTGTGGACATTCAGCATCTGGCGGAATATACGGTCTGTCCTCTCGTCGCTGTTGTACATAGTAAGGTTCTTCTCTCCTACTACCATGCACGGGAATTTCATGTCATCAGAAAACCTCAACACCGTCAATACGTCCTCTTTCGGGATAGGAGTACATGATATTATCCTGTCGCCCGAAAAGCACAAAGCCCCATTGGCTGTGATATATCCGTCTATCATATGCTTTATCTCGTCAAGATTGTTTATCAGCGAGAAAGGACGGCCGGTTGAGATATAGATTTTAATACCTTTGGCTTTTGCCATAGAGATGGCATCTACAGCCGACTGCGGAATACGGTGAGTGTTGAAACTTACCAGAGTTCCGTCGATATCGAAGAATATAGCTTTTATCATGTATCTTTTTAATTTTATAAATCCGCTGCAAATTTCCGAAAAAAATAATTACTACCACTACCGGTTAGCAAGAAAGTGATACCATTTTGATAAATGGCCAACACTATATGAGCCCCAAATGCAACCCGGTTGCATAAAAACATATACACGTACAAGTGGATTTATTTTTTCGTAACTTTGTGGCGAAACGAACTGATAATCAGAAAAGGCTATGGAATCTAAAGATTTGGCTGCAAGCTTGGAATTGAAAGGAGTAAAACCAACGGCAAACAGAATTCTTGTACTGAAAGTACTCAAAGAACAGGCCCGTCCCTTGAGTCTGACAGACCTGGAGGATATTCTTGCCACAATGGACAAGTCAAGCATATTCCGCGTATTGACGCTGTTCCTGGAGCACGACATAGTGCATTCATTCGAAAACGGACGCGGAATACTGAACTATGAGCTGTGTACAAGCAAAACCGTCTGTAACCAATCCGACGCACATATACATTTCTATTGCGAGTCGTGCCGGAAATCATTCTGCATGGATGATATTCCGTTTCCTGAATTTGAACTCAGACAAGGATTTACGATGCATTCCGTATCATTTGTAATTAAAGGCGAATGTCCGGAATGCAGTAGAAAACATAAGGATATTTAGTATGGATAAAATAGGAAGTCTGGAGATAGGACATTCTCACGTGAAGGATAAAGATTTCAGTATAAAACGTGAGATAGTGGACGACGAGAATGTCGAGGTGACGTTCTCGCACCGTCATTTCTTTTATGCCGTTTACTGGATACACGAAGGAAACGGAACTCATACCATAGACTTTGAAGAGTATCAGATAATACCAGACCGAATTTTCTTTATAAGACCGGAGCAAGTCCACTTTCTATGTACCGAAGGTAAAATGAAATATTCTGCATTGCAGTTTACAGAAGATTTCATGATACCCTATTCTGTAGATTTTCAAAAGCAGATTCCTGTTTGCAAGGACTTGAAGGAAGATGAAAAAGTCCGTATCCGCACTCTATTCAATCAGATATACCAAGAGTCCGTCTCGAATCTCGTAAACTCAACGGCTATAATCCAGTCGGAAATACATACACTGCTATTGGAGCTTGAAAGAATAGGTATTAACAATTCTGCTACATCAATCATACCGGAGATTCTGAGCAGATATAAATCATTTATAGACCGTTCATTCGCAAAAGAACGCCAGGTAAAATATTATGCAGGGGAATTGGGAGTCAGTGCCAACTATCTGAATATCCTAACAAAGAAGCATTTCAACAAATCCGCATTGGAGATGATAAACGAACGCTTGATATTAGAGATAAAAAGACTCTTGCTCCGCACGGATAATGACATTTCAGAAATAGCATATAAGTTAGGATTTAATGAATTGTCCTATTTCTCACGCTTTTTCAAGCGCCATACAGGCTCTACACCGCATGAATTCAGAAACATGATGAATAAAATGTACCAAAAATGAGATATTTTGTGTAATTCTATCACTATATATGTTCCATATCTTTGCATCAAAATAATAACAATAAAGTTATGGGACATAAACATGAATCAGTATCACCGGAAAAATCACAGGGTGAAAAACGAACAGCGTTTGTAGTAATATTTTCGGCTACGACAATGGTGCTTGAAATAATATTCGGACTATTCTCAAACTCAATGGCACTGCTTGCCGACGGCATTCACATGGGCTCGCACGTACTGGCAATAGGTCTTAGCTGGGGTGCATATGCATTAGTACGCAAATTGCAGAAAAAACAGGTAAACAATGTTGACAATGACAAGGTCTTGTCTCTTTCTGCCTATACAAGCGGAATTCTTTTATTGATGTTCGCTATTTTCATCATCATAGAGGCGGCAGAACGTTTCTTCACTCCAGCCATTGATATAAAATATACGGAAGCCATGATTGTGGCAGCCATAGGAATGGTGGTAAACATAATATGTGCATTCGTATTACATGATAATAAGGGACATCAGCACGAAGACTATAACCGCCATTCGGCATACCTGCACGTAGTAGCTGACGCACTGACAAGTCTTGGGGCTATATTCGGACTGATATGTGCAATGATATGGGATATTACGTGGATTGACACACTTGTGGCTGTTGTATGTTCTGCCGTAATAATACGCTGGGCAAAAAATCTGCTTTTTGATACAGGAAAAATACTTACATCCAAAGCCTACATAAAATAATGAAACTCACAGAACTCAAGAAAGGAGAAAAAAGAATTATAACAAGAATAAATGGGCAGGGACTGTTAAGAAAACGTTTGTCGGAAATGGGATTCATAAAAGGCAAAACAGTCGAAGCTGTCAGATATGCACCTTTAGGAAGTCCTGTGGTATATAGAATCCTAAACTCAGAAATTGCCATTACACCGGATATTGCTTCACTGATAGAAATAACCAAAAAAGAACTACCTTTGTAGTAAAAACAAATTGTTATGAGACATAAAGAATCGTACAGCATTTATCCGGTAAAAGCAGCTGAACATATTTCTCTGCTGAAATACTCCAAAAGTTCATGCGGAGTGGATTTTCTTCTTAATACGGCGGAAAGTTCCGAAAAGCCTGGATGG
>CALUIE010000142.1 GCA_944320605.1 uncultured Phocaeicola sp.
ATCTTGTCTGCCGAGATTTTTACGTCCGAAAACAATCCGTGCCTCCAGTATTTCTTTACGGCTCCAGTAATGTCGTCACCGGGCACAGTTATGGTCTGTCCTACTGCAAGTCCGGAAATTCCCACAAGCACGTAATCTTCGTAATTCTTCACGCCTGTAACCTTGATGTCGGCTATTTCGTATTTCTTTGGTGAACCGTTGTAAAGGATCACAGGTTTGTCGTTTTCGGTAGTGTTATCCTGGGCATATCCTTTATTGCATATTAGGGACAGGCCCATGGTCATCATAGATATGAGTAAAAGACGGTATCTCATTGCTTAATATTATAATTGTTCACTTGTTTTTCCAAATCGGCGTTCTCTGCTTTGATAATCGTAAATGGCTTTACACAATTCCTCTTCTTTGAAGTCCGGCCAATATGTATCGCAGAAGTATAATTCCGAATATGCGCATTGCCACAGAAGGTAGTTGCTCAGTCTTATTTCTCCTCCAGTCCTTATCATCAGTTCCGGATCAGGCATATAGCTTGTTGCAAGATGACTGTCTATGGTTTTGTCTGTTATTTCATCTACAGCCAAATCTCCACGTTTCACCTTTTCCGCTATCTTTTTCATCGCATCTGTTATTTCCCATTTTGAGGAGTAGCTCAAAGCCAATGTCAGACACATGCCAGTATTGCGCGATGTGTTTTCTATACATCTGTTCAGTCTGTCAAGAACATTCTTCGGCAGTCTTGATGTCTCTCCTATGATTCTGAAACTGATATTGTTTTTCATGAAAGTCTCTTCCTCTATTGAGTCCATAAGCAGACTCATTAGAGCAGCCACTTCGTCAACCGGTCTGTTCCAATTTTCTGTTGAGAAAGTATATAAGGTAAGGAATTTAACTCCAAGTCTTGCCGCCTCCTCGGCTATTATATGTACGGTCTCGGCTCCGGCCTGATGACCGAAAGTACGCGCATGTCCTTTTTCCTTTGCCCAGCGTCCGTTCCCGTCCATTATTATCGCGATATGTTCGGGAATTCTGGTCTTGTCTATTTTTTCTCTGTACATAATGTCTGTTTTTCAGGTTTTAGTAAGTTATTCTTTAGGCATAAGTCTGTTAAGACATGCCTTGGTCATGCTTCCATCTTGCCAGATGAACCAGATGAAAGAACCCTTGTTGCCGTTCGCCTCTACCACAGTAGAATAGCTTCCCTCCTTACGGTAAGTAGTAAGTTTGTCTATACCGTTTTTATTTTCCGATGGGAAAAGCATATAGTCCTCTTCTTTTTTCCAGTTCAGACCATTGTCTGTCGATGAATAGAAATAATCGAAGTTCTCGCCGTAAGCATATAGCTTATTATCATAGCTTATCATTGAGATATTTCCCTGGTTAGGACATGTCGTAGGATTGTTAGGTTGATACTTCACCCATATATCGTCGCTGCTTATATAGCTGAACACATTTGCTGTGGTGTCAGTCTCTGCAGTTCCGTCGTCGTCGTTTGTCATAACAATAGTTCTCCACAAACTGCTGTTATGCGATGAAGGGGTTGATATTGCGGACAAGCGTCCTTCCAAATCATAACCACTGACGAACTTGCTATTTTCATCTGACAATTCGTTTCCTTCAGAGTCTATAGCAACAATCTCGTTGCCAGTCTCTTTATAAACCATCAGTTTGTCATTGCTTACACAAATGATATTGGTCAGTCCTGTCAGACTTCCTACTTTTGTACCTTGATTATCTAACGTGTATAGCTCACCATTGGCGATATAATAGATTTTTCCGTTGAATGCAGTTGCCGAATAGATGTTTACCCCTGTTGTATTTATTGCGACTTCTTTCCAACCGGAAATTATGTTACCTCTTGTTACAGAAGCCTTGTTTACTTTTAAGCCATCGCTTTCGGATTTTCCGAAAACATATATCTCCTCATTATTATATATAGCCTTTTGTTCTTTCAGTATAGAGTTGTTTGCAAATTTCTTATCCTCGAAATGTCTCCATACCAATGAGTCCGGATTCAGTTTATGTACATTTACCCTTACTGAGTATGGCTCTCCGAAAACGAACTTGTTCTGCAGCTTGCTGTATGCCAGAACTTTGAATGTGACGTCGTTAGTGAAATCCAGTGAGTCTGTAGAAGTCCATATTGTATCTTTGCTGTTTTTTACATAGTATATGGCCGCATTATCTGCGGAAATGCTTGCCAGTACCTTTCTTACGTCAACATCCTTTGGCAGTGAGTCCTTGTTGTATATTTTTCTGTTTATCTGATCAATAGTAAAAGGAACGTCCGCATAGCTGACAGTGTCTGTGTAAACACTGTCTTCCCCCTTTGAACTTTTTACGTAGAATGTCTGGTGTAGTGTTCCTATTGAAAAGGCAGTAATACTTGACTCTGCCGGATACTCTATGTTATCGTAGTCGTTTCCAAGGCACGATGACAAAAAAGCTGTGGCTGCCATGACTCCGGCAACCAGAATTGGTAATATTCTTATTTTCATTTGCAAATGATTTCTATGTTACAAGTTGCAAAAGTAGAAAGTTTTTTCGTCTAAACAGAACATTTCCTGCAGTTTTATATAAAATTATGGATAAACTGTCCGTTTTTGTCGCCTAATCATCGAAAGTATAGTATTTTAAACTGTATTTAAACGCTGTTTAAAAGGTATTTAAACGTTTGTCCCGAAGCAGCCGGGTGCCGGAACATACAGCGGATGGTTTCTGAAACCGATGTTTATCAGCTTTCCGCTGTCGGTCAGACGCTTTATTTGCTGCATAGCCATATATCTCGTCGTTGAGCAGATGTCTTGTAACTTTTGGCGTGTGATAGCTTTATTTGTGGTGAAATAATTTGTCAGTATTCTATCGATTTTCTCGTCCGATACATCACCTGAATGTCTTGCCATTACCTTCTCCATTCCGTTTTCTGCAGCTAATTCCTTTACTCTTTCAGTAAATTCCTTTTCCGGATTGATATTGACCGATTTCAGCACTATCCCCTTTCCGTTCTCTTTACCGGTGCACGTCCCGTTTGCGGATTTAAGACTGATATTGAAACTGCACAGCCCTTCAAGCTTCACAATGTTTCCTTGAGCCAGCTGATTGGCAATTTCGTCCTGAAATGCGATGATTACAGCATTAATGTCCGTCGGTGT
Source organism: uncultured Phocaeicola sp. (assembly GCA_944320605.1). Lineage (GTDB taxonomy): Bacteria > Bacteroidota > Bacteroidia > Bacteroidales > Bacteroidaceae > Phocaeicola. The sequence continues at coordinate 3,147 of CALUIE010000142.1, forward strand.
AAGAGTACTGGCATTGTGTATCAATTCTATAATCCTTTTTGTACTGATGGTTTGCTGTCCGCAGACTCTGATGTGGTATTCCGATTTCAGTTTACCTTCTTTGTTGTCCGGATTCTTGTAAAAATCGTACTTTATCTTTTCCATAATCTTGGTTTTTATGTTTTTTCTCAATATAAGTTTTGCTGCCGACGATGGTGGACATTGCTGCTGACGATGGTCGGCACCATTGCCGACGATGGTGAGCAGTGCTGCTGACGATGGTCAGCAGCAAACGATGTCAGGCTTTTTCTCCATTTGCTTTCTGAATACAAAAGTACGTAATTCGTTTTTTATAATGTCCGCTTTTATCAGTCTATTTTGATA
>CALUIE010000143.1 GCA_944320605.1 uncultured Phocaeicola sp.
GTAAGTTCTTCTTCATCGTAGCATACGTTCATGGCTGCACCACTCAATACGTATGAAGGACGTACAAGAACAGGATAACCTACCTTCTGTACGAATGCTTTTACATCGTCAAGGCTTGTAAGTTCCTGCCATGCCGGCTGGTCGATACCAAGTTGGTCGAGCATTGCAGAGAATTTGTTTCTGTTTTCTGCACGGTCTATTGATACAGGTGATGTCCCGAGGATAGGTACTGACTGGCGGTGAAGTTTCATTGCCAGATTGTTAGGAATCTGTCCACCTACAGAAACGATAACTCCACGAGGCTGTTCAAGGTCGATAACGTCGAGTACACGTTCGAATGAAAGTTCGTCGAAGTACAGACGGTCGCACATATCATAGTCTGTAGATACTGTTTCAGGGTTGTAGTTAATCATGATAGACTTGTAGCCTAACTTACGTGCAGTCTGGATAGCATTTACAGAACACCAGTCAAATTCTACAGAAGAACCGATTCTGTATGCGCCCGAACCAAGAACTACTACTGATTTTTCGTTCTTGTAGTAGTTTACATCGTAACCTTCTACAGCGTATGTCATATACAGATAGTTTGTCAGTTCTGGATGTTCTGAAGCTACTGTGTTTATACGTTTTACAGCCGGAAGGATACCAAGTTTCTTACGGTATACACGTACAGCCAGGTTTTCTTTTTCCATATTTCCGCTTGTAGGTTTAAGGACGAAGCGTGCTATCTGGAAATCAGAGAAACCAAGAACCTTAGCCTGACGCAATACGTCTGCAGGAACTTCTTCCAATGAGTTATATGTCTGGAGTTTAGCCTTGTAGTCAACAATATTTTTTAGTTTGCCGATAAACCAAGGGTCTATTTTAGTAAGATCGAATATGCGTTCTATGCTGTAGCCCTCTTCTAAAGCCTGTGCAATGGCGAAGATACGCAAGTCTGTCGGGTTGGCAAGTTCATCATCAAGATTTTCGAACTTGGTATGGTCGTTACCTACGAAACCGTGCATACCCTGACCGATCATACGAAGACCTTTCTGGATAATTTCTTCGAAAGTACGACCTATAGACATGATTTCACCCACTGATTTCATGCTTGAACCGATACGTCTTGAAACACCGGCAAACTTTGTCAAGTCCCAGCGAGGGATTTTACAAATCAGATAGTCAAGTTCCGGAGCCTTGTAAGCAGAGTTTGGAGTACCCATCTCTCCGATTTCGTCAAGAGTATATCCTAAACCGATTTTGGCTGCTACGAAAGCAAGAGGATAACCTGTAGCTTTTGAAGCTAGAGCAGAAGAACGGCTCAGACGTGCATTTACTTCAATTACACGATAGTCGTTTGTTTCTGCATTGAAAGCATACTGGATATTACATTCACCCATGATACCAAGGTGGCGGATACATTTCTTTGACAAATCCTGAAGCATTGTAACCTGTTCTTCTGTAAGTGAACAAGTAGGAGCAACAACGATAGATTCACCTGTATGGATACCCAGAGGGTCGAAGTTTTCCATGCTGGCAACAGTGAAGCAGTGGTCGTTTGCATCGCGGATAACCTCAAATTCAATTTCTTTCCATCCTTTCAAAGACTCTTCCACCAAAATTTGAGGAGAGAATGTGAATGCGCTTTCTGCCAGTTCGATAAATTTTTCTTCGTTAGGGCATATACCGCTTCCTAAACCTCCAAGTGCGTATGCCGAACGGATCATTACCGGATAACCTATTCTGCGTGCAGCTTCCAAGGCATCTTTCATATTTTCTACTGCCTGGCTTACAGGAGTCTTCATCTCTATCTCGTTAAGTTTCTTAACGAAGAGGTCACGGTCTTCAGTGTACATGATAGCCTCGACAGATGTACCCAGAACTTCAACTCCATATTCCTTGAGAATACCCTGCTGATAAAGTTCAGTACCACAGTTCAATGCAGTCTGACCGCCGAAAGCAAGAAGAATACCGTCAGGTCTTTCTTTCTTGATGATTTCAGTAACGAAGTATGTATTAACAGGCAAGAAATATACTTGGTCTGCTATACCTTCCGAAGTCTGAATGGTGGCAATGTTTGGATTAATAAGAACAGACTTGATTCCTTCTTCACGTAAAGCTTTAAGAGCCTGTGAACCTGAATAGTCGAATTCACCTGCTTGACCAATTTTCAGAGCTCCTGATCCAAGGACAAGCACTTTTTTGAATTTCTGCTTCATAAAATGTTTGTTTTTATTTAAGGTTGTTTATGTATAGTTGTCTCATTTTTTGCAATATATGCAAAGGAAACAATTATTTCGAAGAAAACAAAGTATTTGTCTGCCTTTAAATAATTCATCCATCAGTTTGATAAACAATATTTTGTAGAAATGGACTTTTAAATGGGGCAGGCTAATACTTATGCTGAATCATCCAAATAAAAAAAAGCTTGCTCTACGTGAATAGGGCAAGCTTTTATTCAGGTCATAAAGAACTGTCAAATCAGAATTACCGTAACGCTGCGAGCTCCGTGTGCTCCCATAACAAGTGCTTGTTCTATATCGGCTGTCTTTGAAGGACCGGAAATGAATACGCCATAGCCATATTCGCCTGTATCGATTTGCTTATAAGCTTCGTGCATGTTATTTACCAGATTGTTCCTGTCGAGTATAATTACAAGTGCTTCGGATATAAAATATACGGCGCGTTGATCTACATCTTGTGTCAACCATACAGCTCCATTCTCACATACCCCTATACGTCCATCTACGATTGCTACGTCAGTACCATCCAGATCTCCTGATTTCTCTACATCGTCCGGATGGAAAGTGCTGCAAGTAATGGGTTGTAATGTATTTCCTGTCTTTATTTCCTTTATTGTTGAAGCAATGCGTTTGGCTTCAGGATATGCAGCATTTATAATGTCATTGATATTTTCCTTATCTTTCAGTATTACAGCCTGTCCGCCTACCTGTTTTAGAATCTCACAAAACTTCGAAAGTTTATTTTCGTACGTAAGAGCCTCATGCTCCAAACTAGATAAATCAGGTTTTTCATAACGCACTCTGGTATTGCGGCGTATATTTTGCAATATATCTTCTCTGCTACTCATATTTATTTCACTTTATTCTTTTTCCACATTTCGTTGAAACTCTCTTTGGCAAATTCAGGTATTTCACGTTCTTTACCCCAATCATTCAAGTCGTTGTATATCATACCTCGAGGCAATGAGTTTACGATCGGAGCATTTTTTAAAGCGAAATTGAATAATGCCGGACGCGACATAAGGAATTTCATACCACCTGACATCAGTTTCTTGGAAGAGCTTGCTACCCCCAGCGTATGCAACTGTTGTCTCCAGTGATAAATCTGGTCGGCCAGATCTACCTTTGCAGGACACACGTTCTGACATGAATAGCACAAAGAACATGCCGATACGTTATCATAGTAATG
>CALUIE010000144.1 GCA_944320605.1 uncultured Phocaeicola sp.
TCGCATTCGTCAATCTGACGTCTCAGCTCGCTGAGGCTTTCTGTTGACTGGTGTTCCTTACGGATAACCAAAAGGTTGAGAATATAGTTAAGGATATCCGGTGTCACCTGCTGAGAGGCGTCGCTCCATGCACAGTCAGGATTACAGTGTGATTCCACTATCAGTCCGTCGAAACCAAGGTCCATGGCCTGCTGGCATAGTGATGCGATAAGTTCGCGTTTGCCGCCGATGTGGCTTGGGTCGCACAGTATCGGGAGGTTAGGGATACGTCTTCTCAGTTCGATAGGGATATGCCATTGCGGAAGATTACGGTAGATTTTTTTGTCGTATGATGAGAAACCGCGATGAATAGCTCCGAGACGTTTGATACCTGCATTGTTTATTCTTTCCATTGCTCCGATCCACAACTCCAGATCTGGGTTTACAGGGTTCTTTACATATACAGGTATATCAACACCCTTCAAGGCATCTGCTATTTCCTGCACAGCAAACGGATTGGCAGTGGTGCGTGCACCTATCCACAATATATCTATACCGGCTTTAAGGCATTCGTAAACGTGTTTTGCTGTCGCAACTTCTGTGGCAACGTACATTCCGGTTTCTTTCTTAACTTCTTTCAGCCATGCCAGACCGTCAACTCCTACACCTTCGAAACCTCCCGGTTTGGTACGTGGTTTCCATATACCTGCGCGGAAGATTTTTGTTCCGTTGTCGGCCAACTGTTTTGCTGTTGTCATGACTTGTTCTTCTGTTTCTGCGCTGCAAGGGCCTGCTATAATCAATGGGCGTTCTTCTGATACGCCTTCCAGTCTGATAGGTTCTAATTCGAGTGCCATAGTTGTAATCTTTTAGTAGTTGTTTTGTATTTTCTTTTTATTTCATATTCTTTATTCTTTCAAGTGCTTCTGCCAGTTTTTCTTCTTTGGCGCAAAGCGAAATACGGATATATCTCTTTCCGTTGCTTCCGAAAATAAATCCCGGAGTGATGAAAACTCTTGCCTGGTGTAGGATTTTTTCTGTCAGTTCCTCTACATCATTGTATGATTCAGGTATCTTGCCCCAGAGGAACATTCCCACCTGATTCTTGTCGAATGTACATCCCAGTACGTTCATAATTTCTTCGGCAAGCTTGCGGCGACGGCTGTAAACATTGAAGTTGGCTTCTTCGTGCCATTCAGCACTGTTGTTGTATGCCTGTGCAGCTGCGAGCTGTAATGGACGGAAAGTACCGGAATCGATGTTGCTCTTTATTTTCAGAATCCACTGTACGAAAGTAGCGTTTGTTGCCAACATTCCCACACGCCAGCCCGGCATGTTGTGGCTCTTACTCATGGAGTTGAATTCTATACAGCATTCTTTTGCTCCCGGAATATTGAGTATGCTTATCGGCTTTTTGTTCAGGATAAAACTGTATGGATTGTCGTTCACCACTACGATGTTGTGTCGGCGTGCGAAGTTAACAATCTTTTCGTAAAGTTCCATTGTGGCATTTGCTCCTGTAGGCATGTTTGGGTAGTTGGTCCACATGATTTTCACTCCTGTAAGGTCCATCTTCTCCAGTTCGTCGAAATCAGGCTGCCAGTTGTTGTCCTCACGAAGGTTATAGTTGATTATTTCACTTCCAAGAATCTTGTTCAGCGATGTATAGGTAGGGTAGCCAGGGTTTGGAACAAGAACCTTATCACCAGGATTTACCAATGCCAGTGTCACGTGCAGGATACCTTCCTTTGAGCCGATAAGAGGCTGTATCTCTGTGGATGGGTCAAGATCTACATTGTACCATCTTTTATACCAGTCGGCCATGGCTTTTCTCAGTTCGGGTATTCCCACTGTAGGCTGGTAGCCGTGAGCATCAGGTTTTTTGGCATTTTCGCAAAGGACATTGATTGTTTCTTCTGATGGCGGCATGTCCGGGCTGCCTATACCTAGGCTTATCACGTTTTTACCTTCGGCATTCATCTTTGCCACTTCCTTCAGCTTTCTGCTGAAATAGTATTCGCTGACATTTGCCAGTCTGTCGGCCGGCTGTATGTTATATTGTTGATTCTCCTTCTGCATATTCTCCTAAAATTTTAAGTGCTTTTGTAAGCGGTGTAACTGCATCTATAGACTGTTTATATCTTAAATAATCATTGAACATTACGTCAACGTAGAACATGTATTCCCATTCGCGTCCGATAATCGGCAGTGACTGTATCTTTGTCAGGTTTATCTTGTAGAATGAGAAGATTGACAATACCTGCGAAAGGCTTCCTTCGCTGTGAGGAAGAGAGAATACTATGTTTGCCTTGTTTACCTTAGAGCGGTCTTTCAACTCGTCTGCCAGCCATGGATTGCTGATGACCAGAAATCTGGTGAAGTTGTGTTTGTTTGTTTCTATACCTTCTTCCAGAATCTTCATGTCGTAAAGCCCTGCGGCATATTTGGAGCAGATGGCTGCATGTCCTCTCAAGTTGTTTTTTCTGATATTCTCGGCGCTACCTGCTGTATCTTCCGTTTCTACCACTTTCAGTTCCGGATGGTTGTGCAGGAAATCGCGGCATTGTGCCAGAGCTACAGGGTGGGAGTTTACTTCGGTGAGGTCTTCCCAATTATCTTCCGGCAGACACATGATGCTGTGGCTTATTCTGAGTTTGTGTTCTCCTATGATAGTGGCGCCGCTTTCACGAAGTAATTCGTAGTTGTGCAGCAGGCTTCCGGCTATTGTATTCTCTATTGCAATCACACCTATCACGTCGCTGTCCTTTTTCATCTGTACAAAAACTTCTTCGAATGTATTACAACAAATAAGTTCTATTTCTTCATCCTTAAAATATTTATGGGCAGCTATGTCGTGATACGAGCCCTTTACTCCTTGAATTGCTATCTTTCTCATTTTCTTATTATACCATTAAAAAAAATCCCGCCTCATACTGAAGCGGGATTTCGTTATTTTATTTTGTATTGATTATCTTACGTATCTTACACATACGACTTCCCGCTTCACTTTATTGCTAAAGTAAAAGTAATAAAAGAAAAAGAAGAAGTATGTTGCAAATGTTTTCATATTATACTTTTTGTTATCGTTTCTGCTGCAAATGTAATACTTTTCTTGAAAAAACAAGAATATGATGAAAATTTTCTTCAAAATTTTTAATTTTC
>CALUIE010000145.1 GCA_944320605.1 uncultured Phocaeicola sp.
GTTTGGCTTAACGGAGTTGAAGTTTTCAACCAAAATGTAGTTCAAACAAGACATTATAACCAGTTTAATTTGAGTGATTATGCTGATTATCTGAAACTCGGTAAGAACAATCTAAAGATTGAGGTTAAAGCAAATAAAAAAATGAAATTCGACTATGGGCTAAGAGCATTCTAATTATGGTTAGATTATAATTTTCAGAAAGAGTATAAAAGTTGGGATTTTTCCTGACTTTATACTCTTTTTCTTTTAAACCTTTTCTCACTTTATCTATCTAATACACAAAAGGCATTTGAAACATTTATAAATATAAGTCATTCCTAATGAAAAACATATATCTGATATTATCTATCCTGTTATTATTTCATTTTGATGTGTTCTCGCAGAATGCGGTGACACTGAAGGGGATTGTATCTGACTCTGATACAGGAATGGCTATAGAGTATGCAACTGTGCAGTTGTTGGCAATGCCGGATTCAACTCTTGTATCGGGGGTGGTAACAAAGAAGGATGGCTCATTCAGCCTGTGTTTGTCTAAACCGGGAAAATACTGTGTTATGGCTTCTTATATCGGGTATAATTCTTTCAGCAAACAAATATATTACAAGTCTTTGCCGCAACGTGATGTTGTACTCGGAAATCTGAAATTGTCATTTGATGCCATCATGCTCGATGAGGCTGTTGTCACAGCAGAGGCTCCTCCTGTCAAGGTGGAAGAGGATACAGTGGCGTATAACGCTTCGGCATATAAGGTGTCGGAGGGTGCTGTACTTGAAGAACTTATTGAGAAACTGCCTGGAGCTGAGGTGGACGATGACGGAAAAGTAAAGATTAACGGTCGTGAACTGAAGAAGATTCTGGTTGATGGGAAAGAATTTTTCGGCGGTGACCTGAAAACCGGACTTCAGAATCTTCCGGTAGAACTTATTGATCAGCTTAAGACATACAGCAAGGAATCGGACATGGAGAGAATGACCGGTATAGATGATGGCGATGATGAGGTGGTGCTCGATATCAAATTCAAGAAAGGTAAGAACAAGGGATGGTTTGGAAATCTTGATGCGGCAGGCGGAACACAAGAACGGTATTCGTCTAAGGTTATGCTTAACAGGTTTGTTGAGGATACTCAGCATTCTGTCATAGGTTCTGCAAACAATGTTGGCGACAGGAACTTCTCCAACAGTTCGCGTGCAAACTGGAAACAGAATAACGGTCTGATATCTGCATATAACGCAGGGTACAATATGGCTATAAAGAATGAGAAACTGGAAATAGGAGGCAGTGTGCAGTGGAGGGGAAGCGACAAGGATGTGCGTGGAATAAACTCTACGGAGAGGTTCTATTCTTCAAAAAGCACTTTCTCTAATGCCAACAATATCAATAAAAGCGGTTCGGGAAATATCAAGACCGAGTGGCGTATAGAATGGAAACCGGACCAGCTGACGACAATACTTTTCAGACCTGTATTTTCTTATTCGTCTGACGATAATCAGCAGAATAGTGTTTCAGGAAGTTTTAATGCTGACCCTAATTCTGTGGTCGATAATCCAGGTAACTATCTTTATCCGGTGATGGATGATGAGATAGAGAAAGCATTGGGGAAAATCCGCATCAACTCATCTGCGGTGGATAACTCTTCTATGACGAAAAGGCTTAACGGTAGCGCCTCGCTTACGCTGAACAGAAAGATAGGAACCAACGGCCGTAACGTAGGGTTAAGACTTGGTATGGGTATAAACGAATCGGATAATGACAGATTCCGTGACTCGGAAACTACATATTACCGTATAAAGAATTTCATGGGAGAAGACTCAGTGGCGTTGCGCCGTCAGTTTATAACTACTGAAACTGAAGGCCAGAATTATAGTGTACAGGCTACATACAGTGAGCCTATTGTTCAGTCTGTGTTCCTGCAGTTCAGCTATCAGTTTCTTTATAAAAACAGTTTCAGTGGGAAATCAACATATGATTTCATAGACTATGATGACTGGTCGCTCAATCAGAAGTTGCCTCAAGGTTATGAATCGAGCGTGATTGACAGTCTTGGAAAGGATGCTGACTATAAGTATTTCAATCATGATATATCAATGACCGTACGTGTAGTAAAAAAGAAGTACAGACTGAGCGTGGGAGTGACCATACAACCACAGAAATCAATCCTTTCGTACCGTCTTGGCGAGGCTTATATGGATACTGCAAGGTATGTGTTTAATTTTGCTCCGAAAATAGATTTTAAATATCGTTTTTCGAAAGTGAGTCAGTTGCAGTTCAAATATTATGGTAAGAGTTCGCAGCCGGGTATGGAATCAATGCTTCCTATAGAGGATAATTCCAATCCACTGAATATTCGTGTCGGTAATCCGGGATTACTGCCTTCGTTTTCGCATAATATACGGTTGGGTATGAATACTTATAATAATGACCATCAACGTTCCATTATTATAAATGCAAATGCCTCAATTGTTCAGAATAGTATCAGTAACAGTACCATGTACAACGAGGAAACAGGAGGACGTATTACAATGCCGAAGAATATTAATGGTAATTGGAACGGTAACCTTTCTGCCGGATTTAACACTGCATTAAGAAACAAGAAATTTACTATTCATGCCAATACTTCATTCAGATACAAAAACAGTGTAGGGTATATTTATGATAACTCGTCTAAATCGACAATGAAAAACACTTTGTCTGAGACCGGTATTACAGGACGTTTGAGTGGTGTCTTTAGAAACGAGTTAATGGAACTGTCTGTAAATTCGTCAATAGGATATACGTTTGAGGAAAATAAACTTTATCCGCAGAATAATCAGGAACCATATACATTCTCATACGGATGTTCCGCTACTTTCAATTTGCCATGGAATGTCAGTATCATGTCCGGTATAGTGAATCAGGGACGTAGGGGGTACGATGACGAATATTTTAATCGCGATGAACTACTATGGAATGCGCGGCTATCGAAATCGTTTTATAAGGGTAGGGCGATTTTAAGTATAGAGGCGTATGATATGCTTGCCCGTAAAAGCAATATATCAAGAAGTTTGAAATCCAA
>CALUIE010000146.1 GCA_944320605.1 uncultured Phocaeicola sp.
GGATGGCCCGTTCGTCTATCGGTTAGGACGCAAGATTTTCATTCTTGAAAGGGGGGTTCGATTCCCCCACGGGCTACTGAAAGTTGGACAATTAAGTTCAACTTTTTTTTATTTAAAACTAATCATCAAGTACACCATACGTACAAACAAAATCCTGGGATACATAAAATTTTATAAGCATATCCTTATCATTTCCTGAATCTTTCAATGCTAATGCTTCCATTTCTCCTTCTGACGCATCAATCTCTGAAAAAATATTGTTTTTTGAATGTAATCCCGGTATCAATACAGAATTTATATGTAAATGTTCTATAAAATCCACACCATCAGAGTCAAGCATTTTGAACATAGTTTCTTTTGCAGACCAGAACAATAGATACATATTCACTTTCGCATGTTCTTTTTCATATTCATCTGCGATCAAAGACAATTTATTATCAATCAATGACATTTCTCTATTGCCGATAAATCTTGTTACCACTTTTTTTACTCTATCTGAACGATATTCAATATCTATACCAATCTCTTGATCAGGATGTAAAGCTACTGTCACATACCCTTTTGTATGTGATATTGATATTCTGCTCTTACAACCTTCTATATATGGTTTACCGGATTCAAAATGCAAAATACGATTCTCCAAACCGGTAAGTTCTTTGATAAGTACCCTCACTGCTAAAAATTCAAGCTGCCTAGAAGGTGATTTATAATTAAAGAATTCCGGTGTAAAAGACTTTTCAGTAAGCAAAGAACGGAGCTCATCTATAGTCTCTGTCACTTTCCAGATTCCACAGACAGCTCCGTTATATTCCCATTTCCTTAATATAGGCATATTATCAGACCAATGTTCATCAATTGTTGTTTTCTTCATCTATCGGTTCAGGGCCAACAGTCACTTTGACTTTAAGGATTCTTCTTGCATCCATTTCAAGTATTTTAAAGACATATCGCCCGAACACAAATTCTTCATTAAGCGAAGGGAATTCACCTTTTACCGCCAAAATAAAACCGGCCAATGTTTCAGCATCATCGGAAACCTCTTCAAACTCTTCAGGGTCAGTCTTCATTATTTTATAGAAGTCTGACAAAAGAGTTTTAGCCTCAAAAACATACACGTTGTCTGACACTTTCACATAGGTCCTTTCCTCATCATCATACTCATCATTGATTTCTCCAACGATTTCCTCAATAATATCCTCCATGGTCACAATACCGGAAGTACCTCCAAACTCATCAACAACAATAGCCATGTGAACCTTATTTGACTGAAAATCACGAAGCAAATCATCAATCATTTTTGTTTCAGGCACAAAAAATGCCGGACGTATAAGTTTTCTCCAATTAAATTCATCTCCTTTTTCCAGATAAGGCAAAAGATCTTTAATATACAGAATTCCTTTTACATTATCTCTATTATCCTGATAAACAGGAATACGTGAATATCCGTTATCAACCACGCATTTAAGTACTTCAGAAAAAGTAGAATCAATATCAAGATCTACCATATCAAGACGCGAAGTCATAACTTCCTTGGCTGTTTCCTCACCAAAGCGTATGATACCTTCCAACATATTACTTTCTTCCGAGATCTCATTCTTATCAGTAAGCTCAAGAGCCTGTGAAAGTTCATCTACTGAAAGTCCCTGAGGTTTTTTATGCGCAACTTTATTGATGAAAACGGTTGAACGAACCAATACAGACGACAATGGTTTGAACACATAACTTAATACATTAAGCACAGGAGCAGCACGCCTGCTAAAAGCAAGAGCATTCTGGGCCGAATATATTTTAGGCATTATTTCCCCGAAAAGAAGTAATAGAAATGTAAGTATTACGGTAATTACCAAAAACTCAAGTAATTTCGAATCGCCAAAGTCTATAACAGAAGCAAAGAAAAAATTACAAAGCATTATAATCATCACATTGACGAAATTGTTGGATATAAGAATAGTAGCCAACAATCTTTCCGAATCAGCAAGTAATGATTTAATACGTACATCTGAATTATGCTTCTCCTCGTCTATCTCACTCAAATCCGAAGGTGTCAAAGAAAAGAATGCAATCTCGGAAGCTGAAACAAAACCTGAAGCATACAATAATAGAACTGCTAAAACTATAGCAAATATAGCCCCAGCATCAGGGGCAGTAACGGTCACACCGTTAAACAAATCCGCAAAGCGGCATAAATACGAATCCGGGTCCAAAGAATATAATTTTAGTTAAACATAAGTTATTTAGAAAGGCAAATCATCAGAAGCATCTTCCTGTACTGGAGACTGTTGCGCCTGCGAATTTACCGGTTGAGGTTGAGATACAGGCTGTTGGCCTCCCTGTTGTGCTGCACGAGGTGTAAGCATTTCCATATTGTCACCAAAAATTTCAACAACATATCTCTTTATTCCATTCTGGTCATCGTACGAGCGTGAACGGATTTTACCTTCAATATAAAGTTTATCGCCTTTACGGACATATTTTTCAGCTGTTTCAGCCAAACCTCTCCACAAAACGATATTATGCCATTCCGTACGTTCCGGAACCTGTGTACCATTTGCTAATGTATATGCACGGTCTGTAGTAGCCAATGGAAAAGTAGCCACAGCTACCCCACTATCGAGATATCTTACTTCGGGATCTTTTCCCACATTTCCTATTAATTGTACTTTATTTAAAGACATATTCGAAAAAAATTTTAATTCGCATCAAAAATATAGAAAAAAAACGAGATACCAACTATTTTGTGTGATTTAATTACCCACTTGTCTATTATAACAAACCCGACAACAAGAAACAACAGCAAATTATTAACAGAAAAGTATTGAATCAGGAACATAACAACGAACAACCTTTGTTATATATAGTATGTAAAGTATAACTAATAAAAATGACATATAAGTATGTCAATAGTTCGTTAAAAATTCGCCAAGCCTAAGCGGCCTTGGAGGTAAATAAAATGAGTTCTTTGAAAAGTTTGTCAA
>CALUIE010000147.1 GCA_944320605.1 uncultured Phocaeicola sp.
AACCTCGAATCGAAGAAAGTAAGACAGATTACCGATGGTTCTACATGGTATAATACTTACGGAGGATTTGAGTATTCTTGGAGTCCTGACGGAAAGTGGTTCACTCTTGAATTTATAGGTCACAAACACGATCCTTACACTGATATAGGTATTGTTAAGGCCGACGGAAAAGGAGATATTGTGAATATTACAGGAAGCGGTTACACAAGCGGTTCTCCTCGCTGGGTTATGGATGGTAATGCTCTTCTTTTCACTACCGAAAGATACGGTATGCGTAATCATGCTTCGTGGGGCTCGCTGGATGATGTGATGATAGTTTTCATGAATCAGGACTCATACGATAAATTCCGTCTTAGCAAGGAGGATTATGAAATAGAGAAGGCTCTGAAGGAAGAACAGGAGAAGGCTTCCAAGAAGGGAAATAACTCTAAGGGAGACAAGAGTTCAAAGAAAGATGATAAAAAATCAAAGAAGGGTGATGATGCCGACAAGAAGGACGAAGAATCTGTAAAACCTGTTGAAGTTGAAACAGAAGGCATAGAAGACCGCATTGTCCGTCTTACTCCTAACTCATCAAGCATAGCTTCCGCTATTATTTCAAAGGATGGAGAAAAGCTTTACTATCTGTCTTCATTCGAGGGTGGATATGACATGTGGAAGTTGGATCTGAGGAAAAAAGAAACCAAGCTCCTTCATAAGATGGATGCCGGATGGGGAGATATGCAGACCGATAAGGAAGGTAAGGCTGTATATATTTTAGGCGGAAGCAATATGCAGAAAATGGATGCTTCGTCCGAGTCTCTGAAGCCTATAACATATAAGGCTGAAATGAAAATGGATCTTGCCGCAGAACGTGGGTATATGTTTAATCATATATATAAGCAGGAGAAGAAACGTTTCTATGAGGTTAATATGCATGGAGTGGACTGGGAAGGACTTACCGCGGATTATCGCCGTTTCTTGCCTCATATCTCAAATAATTATGACTTTGCCGAGATGCTTAGTGAGTGGCTTGGCGAACTTAATGTTTCGCATACCGGTGCAAGTTACCGTCCGTCTTCAAAGACTGAGGCTACAGCAAACCTGGGATTACTGTACGACTGGGAATACTCCGGCAAGGGACTTCGTATTTCTGAGGTTGTGGCCAAAGGTCCGTTCGACAGAAAGAACTCTAAAGTTGAGGCCGGAAATATAATAGAAAAGATTGACGGCACTGTTATAGATGAGGATACAGACTATACAACTCTGCTTAACGGAAAGGCAGGCAAGAAGGTGCTTGTATCTGTTTATAATCCTGAATCCGGAGAAAGATGGGATGAAGTGGTTAAGCCGGTTACAAGTGGTGCTATGAGCTCACTTCTGTATAAACGTTGGGTTAAGCAGCGTGCCGATGAGGTAGAGAAACTTTCTGGTGGACGTTTGGGCTATGTTCATATCCAGTCTATGGACGACGGAAGTTTCCGTACAGTATATTCTGATATCTTAGGTAAGTACAATAATTGTGAAGGAATTGTTATCGATACACGTTTCAATGGTGGAGGTCGCCTTCATGAGGATATCGAGGTGCTGTTTAGTGGCAAAAAGTATTTCACACAGGTGGTAAGAGGTCGTGAAGCTTGTGATATGCCAAGCCGCAGATGGAACAAGCCTTCTATTATGCTTCAGTGTGAGGCCAATTACTCTAATGCTCATGGAACTCCTTGGGTATACAAACATAGGGGTATTGGCAAACTGGTGGGTGCTCCTGTTCCAGGAACTATGACGAGTGTCAATTGGGAGCGTCTTCAGGATCCTACACTGGTATTCGGTATTCCTGTGGTGGGTTATCGTTTGCCGGACGGAAGCTATCTGGAAAATACACAGCTTGAACCTGATATCTATATCCTGAATTCTCCTGAAACTATTGTTAAAGGTGAGGATACTCAGCTGAAGGTTGCAGTAGAGGAATTGCTGAAAGAGATTGATTCGCTCAAGTAAGATAAATCTATCATGTATTAAAAAGACAGATGATGTATCATGAAAATAATGGTACATCATCTGTCTTTTTATATTATATATCTATATACTTTTAGTTTGAGATAATAATATTCGTTGTTTGCAACAGATTGTTAATCAATGTTTTGTAAAAGTTTATCATTGCTTTCTTGTTGTCATCCCAGACTAAGCGATGTTTGTATCATAAAGGAAAATTGTCACTCCGAAGTTTTTTCTTGTAAACGCCTTGATAATTTTTATAAACCACAGTGTGGTTTATAAAAACAACACTGTGGTTTACATAAACAACACTGTTGTTTATAAAAACATAAGTTATATTTATAGATTATGCCTAGTTGCTTTTGTCTTTTTATCAGCTTCTTTCCGATTTTTCTATAACATAAATGATTATAAATAAAAGAAAGATATAATCAGTGTAATATATCTTACACCGCATTTCTGAATAAAATATTTTATTTGCAAAAAAGTATAATTTATGAAGTTATCCAAACGACAAAAAATCATAATGGCTGTCATAGCCGGAGTCATAGTAGGAGGAGGGGGATTCTTCCTGTATATGCTGAGGGCTCATACATATCTCACTGACGAGCCTTCGGCTTGTGTGAATTGTCACATCATGTCGCCTTATTATGCTACGTGGATGCACAGTTCGCATTCAAGAAATGCAACGTGTAATGACTGTCATGTACCACATGAGAATTTTCTTAAGAAGTGGACATTTAAGGGAATGGACGGAATGAAACATGTTGCAGCTTTCCTCACAAATTCGGAGACGCAGGTCATACAGGCCCATCCCGCAAGTTCACAGGTTATAATGAATAACTGTATCCGTTGTCACCAGCAATTGAATACGGAATTTGTGGAAACAGGACGCATAGACTATATGATGTCCGAAGTAGGAAAAGGTAAGGCATGCTGGGACTGCCACAGAGATGTTCCCCATGG
>CALUIE010000148.1 GCA_944320605.1 uncultured Phocaeicola sp.
AAAAAGCCTGCCGCAAGACGTAAACCGGCACAGACTGCAAAAACCGTCAGCCGTAAGACCACGGTAAAGGTTAAATCTTCCTCTCCAAAGAAACAGTCACAGTCAGTCAAACTGTCGGATACTGCCCATTATGTCTTGATGGCGGTCGGTGCATTGTTTTTTGTGGTTTGTTTCTATTATTTTTTCATCCGTCCTTATTCCTACAGATGGAAACCGTGTTATGGTATGAAGGCGTATGGTGTTTGTCTGCCGTACGGATATGCTGTTCATGGTATAGACGTTTCGCATCATCAGGACGAGATAGACTGGAAGGCGTTGAAGAGTGTCCAGTATGCACAGTTTCCGGTACGTTTCGTATTTATAAAGGCCACAGAGGGAGGAGATTTCAAGGACAGGGCTTTCGACTACAATTTTGCCGAGGCTGACAGTATGCATTTCATACGTGGCGCATACCATTTCTATAATCCCAATACAGATCCTGTGAAACAGGCGGATTTCTTTATTGATAACGTAAAATTGAAAACAGGCGATTTGCCTCCGGTACTTGATATTGAGAAAAGACCGAAAGATGCTTCGAAACTGAAAAAAGATCTTTTGGTATGGTTGAACAGGGTGGAAAGGCATTACAAAGTCAAACCTATATTATATACTTCGTATAAATTCAAGAACAAATACTTGTCCGATTCTGTTTTTAATACGTACCCATATTGGATAGCACATTATTATGTCGATTCGGTTAGGTACGACGGAGAATGGAAGTTCTGGCAGCACACGGATGCCGGTACCATGCCGGGAATAGATGAACAGGTTGACTTGAATGTTTTCAACGGCTCAATGAGCGAATTGCTTGAATTGACAATTAAGGATTAACAATTATCAATTAAAAATTAATAGTTAATAAATTACTACTTGCCGGTTGCTAACAACTAACAACCAACAACTAACAACTAATTATCACATGAACATCTTGATGAATATTCTTTGGATAATCTGTGGAGGATTATTCGTATGTCTGGAATATGTAATATCCAGTTTCCTTCTTATGATAACCATCATAGGAATACCTTTCGGTCTTCAGACTTTAAAGCTGGCAATGCTCGCTCTTTTTCCTTTTGGCGTGAAAGTGCAAAGCACCCCGTCCGATGGCGGATGTCTGAATGTATTCATGAATCTGTTATGGATACTTATTGGCGGAATATGGATTTCTATTACTCATCTTATTTTAGGTGCATTGTTGTGTATCACAGTGATAGGAATACCTTTCGGAATGCAGCACTTCAAGTTGGCAGGACTAGCCCTGACACCGTTCGGCAAAACCATTTCCTGACATCGTTTATTTTCTAACCATTAAATACATTTTTAATTGATGACAAAATTCTCTCGTGCGTTCTGGACAGCCAACTTGTCGGAACTATTTGAACGTATGGCCTATTATGCCATCTTTATCGTAATTACACTTTATCTTTCCAACACATTAGGCTTCAACGACATTGAAGCGAGTCTTATTTCAGGTCTTTTCTCCGGAGGACTTTATTTCCTGCCTATGTTCACCGGAGCTTTTGCTGACAAGATAGGTTACCGTAAGGCAATACTGATAGCCTTTACTTTGCTTACCATAGGATACTTAGGCTTGGGTATGCTTCCTGTCATGCTCGAATCAGCAGGATTAGTTGAGTATGGCGAAAAGACACATTTCACCGGACTTCAGACAAGCGGTTTGCGTATGCTTATCGTTCCTATAATGATTATATTGGTGATAGGCGGCTCGTTTATCAAGTCTATCATATCTGCGTCAGTAGCAAGGGAAACTACTTCTGAAACCCGTGCCCGTGGATATTCCATTTTCTATATGATGGTCAATATCGGGGCGTTTACCGGAAAATGTGTAGTCGATCCGTTGCGTTCAGTGGTAGGCGATGAGGCATATATCTATATAAATTTCTTTTCTGCCACCCTCTGTTTTGTGGCATTGCTGACAATATTCTTCTTTTTCCATTCTGCCAATACGTCAGGCGAGGGAAAGAGTATGGTTGAAGTGTTCCGCGGACTTGGTAAGGTGTTCACCAACGGACGTCTGCTTCTGTTGATACTTATAGTTACAGGTTTCTGGATGATTCAGCATCAGATGTACGCTACAATGCCGAAATATGTAATACGCATGGCGGGTGAGATCGCAAAACCGGGCTGGATAGCCAATGTGAATCCGTTTGTGGTTGTAATCTTTGTTAATATAATAACCCAGCTTATGGCAAAACGCAAAGCGTTGACATCTATGGCGGTAGGAATGTTCCTCATACCTCTTTCAGCTTTGATTATGGCGTCTGGAAATCTTTTTGGTGGAGATATTTTCGGTATGCACCCTATAACAGTGATGATGATTGCAGGAATTGCCGTTCAGGCACTTGCCGAGTGTTTCATCTCTCCGCGATATATGGAATTCTTCTCACTTCAGGCACCGAAAGGCGAGGAGGGACTCTATTTAGGATTCAGCCATCTGCACTCATTCCTTGCCTCAGTAATAGGTTTCGGTTTGTCAGGTATTCTTCTTACCGCATATTGTCCGGACCCTGCACTGTATGATTCCGTAGAAGCATGGAAAGCCGATGCCGCAAACGCGCATTACATCTGGTACTGGTTTACAGGTATTGGTGCCATTTCGGCTATTGCGCTTATAATTTATGCTAAGG
>CALUIE010000149.1 GCA_944320605.1 uncultured Phocaeicola sp.
CTCTCACCACGCTTCGACTGGGGAATAGGTTTCCGTGCCGGAGTGGAAATAGCGCGTCACACACAGATAGCCATAGGATATGACTGGGGCATGAAAAATTCTTATATGAACAACCCTGACACCAAAAACAGAACATTTGTAGTTTCACTGACATATTATTTCTAATTCTTAATTCACATGAAACTTTTCATATTCATCGCATTATTTTGTATTTCCGCATGTCTCAGTTCATGCGGAACCACGACCTATAATCCGTATAACAAATCGGTAACTTCGTCGTTTCAGTTTTAAGCATCATTTAAAAAGTGTTTAGGTAGTACTTCTCCCAAAGTGCTACCTATTTTATTATCAGCACGTAAGCAACATAACATAGCAACAGCGCCACACCAACGATCACAGCAAACTTCAGTTTCAGACGAAACAACTTGTCGTTATCAGCCCTCTCCTTTTCCACTGTATTTTTCCTTATATGGTCTATACTGTCGGCCGACATGTCCGGAAGTTCACGTCCCTTCCCCACCTCTATGAGACGGTTACGCGTATCATTCATCCGCTCACGGTTTCTGTTTCTCAGCTCACGGTTCTCCTTGTCACGACGCATCATGTCGTTTATGCATCCTAAAGTTCCCATACAGAAAGTTTTTATGTCTCTATAAATGTAAGAAAAAAGCACCATTGGATACAAGTTTTTTCCTATAAATCATTTCGTCTTATATAAAAAACACTATCCACTTCTATCATGTCCGCATTTATTAAGTAAAATAGAGATTTCTTAATCATCAGTTTTACAATATAAATTGTATATTTGTATTGTATTCACCAACACAAACTGAAGGTATGAAAATCAGAACATTTATATTTCCAATATTTTGCTGTTTAGCAACAAATATATATACTCAGGAAAATATAACTCGGGTATGGAAAGACAGTTTGAAAATCATATCGAAAGAAAATATAGACAATCAGAGTTCGATAGTGAAACCATTCAACATAGAAGGAGATATGCCGGAGATAAAAATAGAAATGGAAGCACAACAGATGGGAATACAGGAAATAAAGTTGCGCCGGCCATTCTACATGCCTTATCACACTAACCCATCCCCTATGTTTTACGGTGATTACAGTACCGGCGGAATGATTGCTCCAAACTTGTATGGATATGGTTCGCAATCAACGCTGCCCGGAATCGGAAGAATAAACGAAGCATCACTGATGTACCAATACAATATAAATGATTATTGGGAAATACAGGCAGGACTGAATGCTACTAAGTTTAATTTCCCGTTCAGTACAGGTCAGGCTTTAGGAACATCAGGAGCTGTAATATACAGGCCGAATGACAGACTGAGTTTCAGGGCTTTCGGCTCATATGCTCCGGCAAGTGCATACGGATTTCAGATGAGCAGTTTCGGAGGAACTATAGGCTATGAGTTCAATGATAGATGGGGAATGGAAGTCGGTGCAGAAAGGATATATGACCCAATGAGAAGAAGTTGGGACACACGTCCTATAGCAATACCTTACTATAAGTTCAATAAAACCAAGATAGGGCTGGACGTTGGAGGTATTCTTTACGAGGTTATAAGAAACGCAAAATTTAAAAATCAGGGCGGCAACCCTACAATAATGCCGGGAAGATGACGAATAAAGTGCAGATATAAAAAATTATTTACAAACAACTAAAAAGACAAAATTATGCTAAGATTAAATGTATTTATCCAAGTATCGGAAGAGAACAAAGCTGAAGTAGAAAAAGTAGCAAAAGAACTGGTAGCTGCATCATTGAAAGATAAAGGATGCATAGCATACGATTTATTTAAGAGTGCTACACGCGAAGACGTTTACATGATTTGTGAAACATGGACTGACGAAGCTTCTCTGAAGGCTCATTCGGAAAGTGCACACTTCACTACATTAGTTCCAAAGATTGAGAGCCTTGCAACTATGAAACTTGAAAAATTCCAATTCTAAAACAATAACCGATAACGGCGATATTATCCTTTGAAACGGGTAATATCGTCTTTTTTCATAAAGATATGCAGTTCGAGAACAAGGTATGTATAGTAACCGGAGGTAATGCCGGTATAGGTAGATGTATTGCTGAGAGTTTCAGTAAAGAAGGTACCAGAGTATATGTTATAGACAGGGATATTGACCACGATACAGACGAAAAAATCTTCTGCTACAAAGGCGATATTTCAGAGAAAGAAATACTGGAAAGCTTTGCCGCATGGGTATTGTCAAAAGAAGAGAAAGTTGACTTCCTGATAAACAATGCGTGCCTGATGAACGGCGGTATATTAAGCGGATGCTCATACGAGGATTTCATGTATGTGCAGAAAGTCGGCGTGGCTGCCCCCTATTGGCTGACAGCATTATTCAAGGAACATTTCTCTAAAGGTGCATCCATAGTAAACATATCTTCTAGCAGGGCATTCCAGTCGCAAGCCGATACGGAAAGCTATACAGCAGCCAAGGGCGGTATAACAGCACTTACTCATGCTCTCGCTGTAAGCCTCAGCGGTATAGCAAGAGTAAATTCCATTGCTCCGGGATGGATTGAGACCGCACGTTTCCATAAGGATACTGAAGTTCCGGAATATTCCGAAGCCGACATCATGCAACATCCGTCACAGCGCATAGGCGAGCCTGAAGATATTGCCAGAGCCGTTATGTTCCTGTG
>CALUIE010000150.1 GCA_944320605.1 uncultured Phocaeicola sp.
TTTTCCTCTTTCACTTCTTTTGTGACTGCATTATAGCGGTCACTTCTAATTAACTCCTTGTAATACTTGTCGTTACAAGCCGACGCAACATCGAAGCATATTTAATTATCAGCGTTTTAGCATTTTAATCGGTACAAATAGATTTTTGACAAAGAATTCATTTTCTATGTACAAGTGTAAACCTTTGTTTTTCAGCCTTTTGTTGATTTTATTTGTACCGCCTTTCTTCATTCAAATTTTGTATACCAAAAATCAAGTATAAAACTTTGATTCTTTGATAGTCTTATCCCATGCGCTACATGATGATGGTACAACAAAGATAGGTCTTTTTTGTGAATTTCTCAATGTATTAATGTGGAAAATAATAATATATTTAAGTAATACTTGTGGTGTAATCCAGAGATTATTTATGTTTTTGATTATGTAACAAAATCAAAAAAAGTAAGACGAGATTACATCATTATCATTTGGAACTTAAATTTTTTTTCTATGTTGTTTCCTGCTTGGGATACTTTGTCTTATGTTTGATAATCATTCTTTTAAAATATTTGTTATACCATAATATATTTGTACTTTTGCATAAACTGATTACATAAATCGAACTTTATTAAAGAAAACAATGGGAAGTTTATATTTACCTTCTTTTTATATAAAAGGATTCAAATCCATCGAAGAAATGGATTTGAAGTCTTTATCTGCTATTAATCTGATAGCGGGAGACAATAATGTTGGAAAATCTACTATCCTGGAAGCAATTTATGCATTTGTTTATCAAGGTTTCTTTTTGACCTTGAAACAATTGACTTTTCAGAGAATGAACTATACAGCTGCAGATTTTGACATTGAGTATACTTCAGAAAGATTATCGCTCATTACACAGCTATTCAACGGCTGGGAATTTAAGGGAGGTAAATCCATTGTTCTCCATACCGGACCAGACAGGAATGTGGAACTTACTCTTGGGTATATATTTATAGAAAATCTAAAAACCGAGGACGGATTATTTGCAAAAACAATATTTAAGGAAGATGATAAATTTGCCGTTGATGCTTTTTGCAAAGGGATACGCATTAAAGCAGATAATAATGAATTTATCTATTCCTTGGAAACAAGTACAGTAGTATCGAATAAAATCAAACCTTATGTACCTATTCAGTTTATACATACTTCGTCTTTAAATAAATCTTTAAACTCAAAATTGTGGGATGATATAGCTCTGACGGGGCTTGAAAAACATGTTGTTGACGCATTAAGGATAATAGAACCGGATATTGACAATTTGGCTTTTATAGAAGATCCATACACAGAGTCAGGAAAGCTTATCAGAGTCCCATATATTACTTTTAAGAATAAATTCGGAAGGTACCCTTTAAGTGTTATGGGTGACGGAATGAATAGGATATTGTCTATTATTCTTGGTCTTGTGAGCAGCAAAGATGGGGTTTGCCTTATAGATGAAATAGAAAACGGCATTTATTATAAACGTCAACCAGAATTGTGGGATATGATTTGTCATCTGGTTAAGGATTTGAATATCCAGCTATTCGCAACTACTCACAGTCTTGACTGTATCAGGAATTTTTCGACCTCTGCAACAGATAATTCCCAGTTTATAAGGCTGGAGAAAAGAAAAACAGGAATCAAAGCTGTATGCTATAATCCTGATGAATTGAAAGTTGCTTTGGAAAATGATATAGAATTAAGATAAAGCTATGAGAAAGAAAGATAAAGAATTTCAGTTGTTGGTGGAAGGCAAAAATGATTTACATGTAATTTGGAATCTGGCTGAAAGATTAAATCTTAATGAGACATTTGATGTTGTTGAAAAAAACTCATATCATCAAATCATAGCTTCGCTTCCTACTATGCTAAAAAGTACCAATACCTTAAAACGACTTGGCGTTATTGTTGATGCTGACGAAAATCTGAAAGGTCATTGGGATGCTATACGAAACATTTTAATAGAAAGCGGATATTATTCTTCAATTCCTCTTGATTTACCGAAAGAAGGGTTGATTTGCAAACCAGATGATGATGAGCAACTCATATTTGGATTATGGATTATGCCGGACAATAATCTGAATGGTATGTTGGAAGATTTTATTTGTTATATGATTCCTGAACCTGAAAATGATGCCTTGCTTGCCAAAACAGATAAAGTTCTGGAAGAAATCGAATCTGAAAAGATAAACAATTATAAGGATGCACATCATTCTAAAGCACGCATTCATACGTGGTTAGCATGGCAGGATGAGCCTGGTACTGCAATGGGTACCGCAATAACGAAACATTTATTAAGTACTGATGGTGAACTGTGTAACAACTTCGTTTCATGGTTGAAAAAAATGTTTGACTGTTGATGATACTCTATACTAAATCAACCTTTATGCCAAATAGGTAATTAACTTTAGTGACCAGAACCTTACATAATGGAGGTGACATTTTAATGTGACTTTTCATTTTTATATATAAGAATTTATTGATTATCAATAATATTCGTAACTTTGCAATATAATTTATATATAACTACGATGCAACATAATAGAATGAACATACCTGCAAATATATTATATCGAAGCACAAAATGCTTTGAGCGTGTGTCGTATGTTCATGCATCAAGCATTGAATCATTGAATAAATACAAATACACTTTCCAACGATCTTTATGTATA
>CALUIE010000151.1 GCA_944320605.1 uncultured Phocaeicola sp.
GTTTCTGCTGCAAATGTAATACTTTTCTTGAAAAAACAAGAATATGATGAAAATTTTCTTCAAAATTTTTAATTTTCAAGCATTATTACCTTATTTTGTAATGCAGGTTTAATATTAATAATACATTGAACAATCAATATGAAGTATAATTTTGATGAATTGGTTGACAGAAGAAATACAAATGCTGTCAAGATTGACGAAATGAAAGATATATGGGGTAGGGAGGATCTTATCCCAATGTGGGTAGCCGATATGGATTTTGCGACACCCGATTTTGTGGTTGATGCTGTAAAGAAACGTTGCGAACATCCTGTGTTCGGTTACACAGCAAAGTCGGACGGTTATTATAACTCTATCATAAACTGGGTTAAAGCTCGTTATGGTATGGATATAGAGAAAAAACACATTAATTACGTTCCTGGTATAGTTGCCGGTTTGGGAATGGCATTGAATTGTTTCACCTCTCCGGGAGATAAGGTTGTTATCATGCCGCCCGTTTATCATCCTTTTGCATGGCTAACAACGAGAAACAACAGGCAGTTGGTGGAGTGTCCTATGATATTTGAGAATGGTGAGTACAGAATGAACCTTGAACTTCTGAGAAGTATAAAGAAAGGTGTACGTGTGCTTATACTCTGTAATCCTCACAATCCGGGAGGGGTAGTATGGAAAAGGGAAGAACTGGAAGAACTGGCAGAGATATGTGCTGAGGATAATATTTTAGTGTTTTCTGATGAGATACATGCTGACTTGACGCTTCCTCCATATAAGCATCTACCTTTTGCGATGGTATCTGAGAAGGCGAAAAAGAATTCAGTAACCTTTATGGCTCCAAGTAAGACATTCAATATGCCAGGTGTAGCGGCATCGCATACGATAATATATAATGATGCCTTGCGTGGTAAATTTGAGACTTATCTTGAGGCAGGTGAATTGAATGCGGGACATGTATTTGCTTTTCCGGCTGTTGAGGCTGCCTATTCAAACGGAACAGAGTGGCTGGATCAGTGTCTTGATTATATTCAGGGGAATATAGATTATGTTGATTCTTTCCTGAAAGAGAATACTCCGAAAATAAAGGCCATACGTCCTATGGCTTCGTATCTGGTATGGCTTGACTGCCGTGAGCTTGGACTTAACCATGAAGAACTGAATTCTTTCTTTGCAGATAAGGCCGGTCTTGCATTGAATGATGGTGAAATGTTTGGTCGTGAAGGTGCAGGATTTATGAGGATGAACATCGGTACGCAGCGTTCTGTCCTTGAACGTGCCATGAAACAACTTGCTGAAGCATATAATACTTTATAGTCGTCTTATATATTTGTTTATTGACCGTTCACTGAACATTCAGTGAACGGTCAATAAACATAATTTTATAGGTGATTTTTTATTTGAAATACGGTTTCAAAATCAATATATACCTACCTTGTTTTCCTGTGAGAAATTGTTGTAATTACCGCTTATCATGTTTTCGCTTTCCGGATTAAGCTCTATTGCCTTTTTCAAGTCTTCTACAGAACCCTCCTTGTCACCTTTAAGTAATTTGGCCCGACCTCTTTCTTGATAAAATTTTGCATTCTCAGGCGACAGTTCCAAAGCCTCGTCGTACACGGCAATAGCTTTGTCGAATTCTTTGTTTTCCAACAAAGCCGTTCCTTTAATGATATAAGCCTTTTCATTGAATGGATTTAATGAAAGAACATTATCAAGATATGACAAACCTTCATCTATATTTCCTATGGCTGCGCATATTTCTCCTTTCAGGACTAATGCATCTTCGTCTTCGCAGTCTTTAGAAAGAATTGTGTTAAGGTCGTCAATAGCTTCCTTTGCCTGTCGCATATCCCATAGTACTTCCGCCCTTAACTGGTAAGCATCTTTGAAGTCTTCGTCTATTGCAATAGCTTTTGTAAGCATTACTATGGCTTGAATATAATTTTTCTCACCCATTTCGGCTTTTGCGGCTAAGTAGAAGGCCGCTTTGTTCTTGTCGTCAAGAGATATGGTTTTTTCGCAGGCTTCCTTCATTGCCGGATAATCTTCCTGAATAAAACATACTCCTGCCAACGAAAGAAGTGTCTTGGTGTTTTCCGGTTCTATTTCTGTCAGTCTGTTATAAACAGTTCTTGCCTCATCGGTTTTTCCGGTTTGAAGATATGAGGCGGCAAGAAGTTCCATAGTCTCCACGTCCTCTTTTAATGCAATGGCTTCTTCAAAACATTTGATGGCGTACGGTAACTGTCGGATATTACGTGCTCTGATACCGTCGTATTTTAGAATCTCAAAATTTTTTTTCTCCTGTTTTTCCTGTTCGTTACTTTCATTTTTTTTGTTTCCACCGAACAGAGATGATAATAGCCCCATAATTGTTAAATTATTTATTTGTTAAGTGTCCGCAAAATTACAAAAATCAATTAATGAATACAAAAAAAAGAGAATGCTAAGTTAGACATTCTCTTTTCCTTGTACACCCTCAGGGATTCGAACCCTGGACCCACTGATTAAGAGTCAGTTGCTCTACCAACTGAGCTAAGAGTGC
>CALUIE010000152.1 GCA_944320605.1 uncultured Phocaeicola sp.
TCCATGGTCATCTGATTCAGTAGATCTTCTATACGACTGTCAAGCGGGGCAGAAGGATCCTCATAAACATCCTTCACACCGTTCTTGTTGAAATCTATCCAACCTTTATGGTATATTTCCTTTTTAACAGGCTTATAGACAGAAGGAATTTTTTGGGAGTAAACAAATGCTCCACCAAAGAAAAGAAGTGATAATGTGATTAATACTTTCATATAAGTAATTGTGAATAAGGTTTGTACAAAGATAATCAATTATAGTATATATGCCAATTATATAAACCATATTCACAAAAAAAATGCTCCGTAAATCAATACGAAGCACTTGCTTTTATTCCTGCATCTTCCAGCAGATGCAATATTCTGTCCAATTCCTCATGAGTGGCTTTCTGAAGATGAGTGTCCGGTGTTTCACGGTCTATGGTATAAATCATAACCTGGCGCGGAGCAATCTGCTTTACAGTTTCAAGCCACGGAAGTACATAATCATCGTGCGTATTGTCAACATCCACACCTTCATCTGTAGTTCCTTTCAGGAACATTGTCTGGATTATCAACTGACCGTTAAATGCTTTCATACAGTCTATTATGCGGTTCAGATCATAGTTTCCAACAGGTTTATCAACAGTGTTTATATAGTCGATATTAACCGTATCAAGTTTCAGGATATTATTGTCAACTTTCATCAAGGCATTGAAGACTTCCGGTTTATGAATGAATGTTGAATTGCTCAATACACTTACCTTAGCCTGTGGAAAATACTTGTCTCTAAGTTCTATAGTATCATCAATAATTTCGGCAAAATGAGGATGAGCAGTAGGTTCACCGTTTCCAGCAAATGTCAATACATCAGGAAACGGTCCGTTTGCTTTCATGTCAATAAGCCTTGCTTCAAGAGCTGTCTTTACTTCTTCACGTTTTGGAAGTTTCTTTTTCGGACGATGGTCTTTATTATAACCGCACTCGCAATAAATACAGTCGAAAGAACAGAATTTACCGTCTGCAGACAGAAGATTAATTCCCAATGATACTCCAAGACGGCGGCTGTGAATAGGTCCGAAAATAGGAGAAGGATATATTATTGTTGACATTGTTTTGTAGTTTTATAGTTATTAGCTATTAGTTGTTAGTTAGACGCAAAAATAAGGAAAATATCAGTACGTTATCAATATGCGGTTACCATTTTATTCTTAACTGAAACTGTATGTCAGCCTTGTTATTACCCTGAATTTCTTCTGTTCCTGAACTGATAGTGTTCCTGTCTGTATAGTGTGTCCACCCGAATTTAGCCTGGAACATAAGGAATTTCCTAAAGTTATACTGCAATTTCAGAGCAGCCCTTGTTCCTTTGCCATAGAAAGAAAACATCGAAAAAGCATAAAGCAATCCCGGTTCATAAAGATATACACGGGAGTTATAATCATCTGTTGAAAACCATGCACCGCTTAGTGATGCTTTCACAGGAAACGTTTCATGACCTAAATTGGCTGTTGCAGAAAACAGAAAACCGTTTGCGGTTCCCTGACCTAAATATCCTGTATTGGTATAATCTGCCAGAACTTTAACAGAGTTATTATCATTCAGTGAATAATTCACCTGATACCTTGTTCTATGACGGATATATGGCAAAACATATTTATAACCATCATCAGCAGAATAGTTCTGAGCTTTGTTTTTTACACTATACTTTATCAACATAGACAGTGAATTGCTATGTGAATAACTCAACTGACACACTCCCTCTATTCCCGAGGTAGCTGCCATATCCACACGATATCTTTTCCATGGAAAATAGAAGTAATCAACATAGCATAATAACTTCGTATTACGTATAGCACTTGTTTCCAGACATAAATAAACACCAGTCTCATTCTGGGTCCTTGAGTTTTCACCAAAAGAATTTGCATATAGACTCTGATATTTTTTGTCATAATACCTGTTGATAAGTGTTATATCTGTATCAACAGTCGGTGAATAACATACAGAATTTATTGTCGCTATTGCTCCACATTTGTCAACTGCAATCTCTCCGGAAATCATAAGTTTGTTCAAGAAAAATTTATAGAATGCCCCGGCATTGAAAAAATCCTTTCCACGCGGATAGTAATAATTGTAAGGCTGATAGTCAGGATTCAACACTTTATTAAAACAGTTATAAACAGCTGTTAATCCATATTCAACATTCTTTCCATTATATGTTAAGTTACTGCCTGTCACGTGATTATATATAGTATTTCTCTTTTCCATATCCTTATACAATCTATGATATCCATCAGTTTTCAACGATCTTATGAACTGGTTTTCAACACGTGCATCCATGTTTCTAAACGAATAGAAAAGCGTCGCATCCCATCTTTTCGAAAATTTATAAGTAGTAGCTATTCCCTGAAGATAATTATATTCTCCAGTAGAAGTGTATTTTGAAATTCCCTGTCCGGTACGTCTCAGAGATGAAGATGAAGTATATTTCCCCATACTGAAACCCATGTTCATAACAAGTCCGTATCCAAATGATGCCTTATAATTACCTAAAGCCACAGACTTGAACCAACCAATATTCTGCAAATAAAGATAAGCTGAATAAAAATCATATCCCTTCTTGTTATAAAGCCTGAAGAAAGGTTCACCAGAATCTTTCTCTGCAGTAATTCCGAAATAAACCTGCTTGTTATACTCAAATCTGTAACGCACGTTATTATATAATGAACTGCCATAATACTTCTTGTTAGGACTGTCAATAAGCACATTCTCAGTATAGTCAGCATATCCTGCTTTCTGATTTAACGGGATATCAACACGTGTTGTTAATTCCTGCCGGTTATATTTCATCATACGCTTGAAGCTGAACTTTTCTTCTTCATCCTTAGCCGGACCTATATATATGAAATGTTCAAGAAACTTCCTTGTCTGCCAGTCCATTCCTTCTACTCCCAACAATTCATTCTTACTGACCACAGGACCGTACTTATAAACATAATAAAGTATGTTTTCAATCATCTTATCAGAGAGGAAAGGTAACTGTTCAAGCTGCTCTTTCGTCAAAGTGTTAAAATTGAACGGATTTTCAGCTATTTCAGACAATTCCTCATACTGTTCAAACAACGCTGAAAGATTTTCATCATCTACAGACAATTCATTCCACTCAATAATATCTGATTGGGAATATAAACAAGTTATAAAAGCATAACTCATTGAAATATAAATAACTAACCTACTTATCCACATTATGTTGATAAAATTATGAACAACAAAAAAATAATACTTTTATCAACCATATAATTGTTTTTATTCCTATTTTTGCGTCAATGAGTAAATACATATACATAT
>CALUIE010000153.1 GCA_944320605.1 uncultured Phocaeicola sp.
ACAAAGGAGATATCGTAATAGGTAATGATGTCTGGATAGGTTATGAAGCAATAATAATGGCTGGGGTACATATCGGAAACGGAGCAATCATCGCCACCCGAGCTGTTGTCACTAAAGACGTACCACCTTACACCATAGTAGGCGGTATTCCTGCCAAGCCGATCAGGAGGCGTTTCAACGATGATACTATTCAAAAATTAGAAATACTGAAATGGTGGGACTGGCCTATTGAAAAAATCCGTCAAAAATTACCTTATATTCTCAACTGTGACATCGACAATTTGTTTGATAATAGGAAATAGAGAATTATTCAAATTAAGAACCTAGAAGAGTGTAATCTGCATGAATACACTCCTTTAGGTCCTTTATATGTTATAATAGCAGTAGTTATATTACTTCCTCAAAAATAGCATCAATAATCTTATCCTCCTTCAGAGCTATATTATAAATCATGGGAATTGTAATATGCTACATAATAATATAAAAATCAAAAATTACATTTTTTCTTTTATAAACTTATACAACAGTGTTGCACTACTAAATGAACATGTATTATGATATCCATCTGCTTTTTGAGGATTAGCAAAATCTCCGATACCTTTTATCCACAAAGCACCTTTCTGAGTTTTATTAGATAGTAATTTTGCAGTAAGATACAATCCAAAGCCCTCCATATCAAGCCCTTCTAATTTACGGTCCCCCTCTTGAAGTTCTTTTATAAATTCTTCTGATGTTACAACGTACGGACCACAACAAGTAGCAGATATCATTGGCATATATGAATCTCGTCCTTGAACTAATAAGTTAGCTTTTCTGACTTTACTCATCAAATATGGCTGAGTATTTTCGTCATCAATAAACTCTTGCATTTTTAAAGTTAAGCATGTAGGAGCTTCTATTTGATGAATTTCTTTTAGAAGGGTAAGCATTCCATCTTGATCTTTAAGCTTCCCTGTTGCATAATCTTGAATAGAAGAAGCGACTAATATATCACCCAATTTTAGATTCTTTGATGGGAAACCTGCTGAAAACCCCGTCATAAATACTGAATCCACATGAAATAGTAAATACATTAACGTCGTAAGTATTGATGTTGGTATTACTCCAGGACGTCCTGCCATAGCAGCTATAACTCTTACATTACTATTATTTATTGTTGTTATAGTTGTGCTCTTAAAGAGAAATGGAATATCCTCTTCTAAATATACGTTTTCCCACTTTGTATCACCTCCAAAGGCTTCTTTCAATTGCTTAAATTCTTCAGAAAGTGCACAAATTATACCGATATCATATTTGTTTTTATGCTTTAAACTATTTAAAACAGCATCTTTACATCTTACTGCATAATTAACAGCATACTTTACCATTCCTATCCATTCAGAGTCTCTTTGTCTACAATGAATAACACTAAAAAGTAAAGATTGAAATTCCTCTTTTTCTTTTTCATACGCATCTTCTTTTTCGGTTAATCCTATAATTTGAGTTGGCATTTTAATTCTATCTCCTGCGGAGATAATTTCTCGAATAAAACATAAACCGCCATTCTCATCAGGATCACCATCATTAAAAAGAGGTAGTACAAGATCAAGAAGTATAAGATCATAATATTCCCTAGTTACCTTAGAACGTCCTTCTGAAACACTTTTTGCCACAGCAATATTCTCAGGGCTAAGATTACATCCTTCTTCCAAGATTTTACTAATTAATTCTATTTTCTTTTCTGAATCATCAATTATTAATACTCGTATCATAATAATGTTTTAATATATTCTATTAACTGTTTTTTCCAATCACTCTTTTTGAAAGAAAAAAATATAAATCCATCATAACTATCTGGATTATCTTCTCTTAATTCTTGATCAAGAGCTTTGATACTTTTACCATCAAAACTTTCAAACATAGTTACAACCTTAACTTTTGTTTGAATATCTCGAAGGTACATTCCTTCTAAAATTCGTTTTCCCGCTAATGTTTCTGGGACGCCACCATTCTCTTCAACATTTACATCAAATGTAGACATTGTTATATCTAGTAAGATGAGAAAATACTCTTTGTGATTTTTGAATATTTCTTCAATTGCAGAATGATATGATGTTTTCCTTATAATTTTTATATTAGGAAAATTTGCTATAATTTCTAGACTTATTTCTTCTGCTTTTTCTGGCAAGTCTTCAACTATTAACATTTTCTTACACATATATCTTTAAGATTAATTAGAACCGACGCTTTACATTTTCCATTCTCTGCTTTAATCTCTAATCTGTTTTGATCACATCCTAGCTCTGCTTTTATTATTTTATTGACTTTGACAAGACCACTTCTTCCTTCCATTTGAAGTCTACTATCAGATTTTAGCATTTCCTTAAATCTTTCATTCAATGAATTCTCATCTTCTCTGACATTATTCTCAAATAGAATCCTAATATATTCTCCTTCATCAGTAACCTCAATTTTAAAAGGCCTAGGTGATTCAACTTTACTATAGCTAAACATATTATTATAAAATATTGTAAGCATATCTGAAATATGAATGACATATGCAGATTTCAATATTATTTCATTCTCAGGCCCAGAAAAATTAAGATCAACCAAAATATT
Source organism: uncultured Phocaeicola sp. (assembly GCA_944320605.1). GTDB lineage: Bacteria > Bacteroidota > Bacteroidia > Bacteroidales > Bacteroidaceae > Phocaeicola. The sequence goes on from CALUIE010000153.1 coordinate 2,599, forward strand.
TGGATACATTTTAGATGTAATAGACCAAACTGCATCCATCTGTTTAACAAGAGAGAAATCTTCAAATTTAGCATCTTGAAGATAAAACCAATTTTCAATGTGTGCTATTTTTTGTCTTGTTTCAGTCCTTGCACTAATTACGGCAGAACTTAAATCATCATAAAAATGTTTACCCTTAAATATCTGGATTTCTTGATATAAATTATCAACAAGTTTATTAAAAGTATCTTTTAATGAACAATTGATATTATTTCTGATTTTTAATAGGGAACAATTAGTCATTTTCAACAAATATTCCATCAAGAACATACAAAACTCATCATATGTTTTTGCTTGCCAATTACACGATACAGTAGCATAACACATATCGTCTGATGTTATTCTGTAATCAAAGAATCCTTTATCTTCTTCTACTTTTATTTGAAGTACTTCATCTTTAAAATTATCAATAGCCACATTAATACCTCTTGAAAACTTTTCTAAAATTTTCATAAGGTCCTTTTGTTCATCTGGCATTAATCCGTACTTATTTTTCCAATATCTAATTGGAATATATTTATTGTTTTCAGTAGTCAACAATAAATGAAGTCCATCATATCCTGATCTTAAAACACCTTCAAGTACACCATGTCTAATACTTGTACTTAGATATGTTTTAAGGCCAAATTTACTAAATAAAAACCGATCTCTAATACTCGTAAAAACTTGACAAGCAGAATCTATAAAAGGCTTGCTAGTAAATTTAACTTTCGCACTGATGACTGAAGGATCTTTATTTATATCCGTCCAATCAGAAGCTGTATTCACAATATAAAAAGAGTTTGTTGAACCAGAACTTGTTAACTGTATCTTGAATTGATTATATAAACCTTCGTATTCTTTAAAATCATATTTCATTAAAGCTGCTTGGTTTACATAGATTTTACTCTTATCGATCTTTTTTATACTTTGATAAACCACCATTGTATCCAAGATCTCTTGATTCAATTCACTATAAATTTTTACATTTGGCGAATCACTTAATGAAGATAAATATTGAGCTATCTTTTGTTGTTCTTCCAATATCATCTTTGTGCTAGTTATATAGACCATATGTCGAAGTATATCTTCTGAGGCTAAAAGATAAAAATATAATTCAATCTTTTTTCGATCATTTCTCATCTCAAATTCCAATTCAGGAATTAAATCAGAAACCTGTTCTACATCTTTATATAAACAGAATCTTTCAAGAACAGCACTTTTTCTTTCATCTTCTTTTGCATTAATAAATATAAACAGCTGTAAATCAATACCATTTTTTACTCCTTTTTTATATTTCTCACGGTATAAGGATTCAACAAGAGATGAAGTGTCAATTTTCCTTACAAACGCTTTTCCTTGAAGATAATAATTGATATAAAATGCAATGGCCTCTTGCTTTTTATCAAGATTTACATAGCAATTATAAATATACTCTATGGCACATTGAACTATGGGTAATATAGTTTTATTTTCTTGTAGCACAGATTGCCACAATACTAATGCTTTTTCATATTGATTGTTTTGAAACGCTATTATAGCAGAGTCTGTATCTACAATATATTTAACTATTTCAGTATTAGTTGACAACTGTCCATTATTACGCATACGTTGATAATCAAACAATATTGATTCTTTTATAAAGAGTTTGCCATAATCTAAATACTTATTTTTAATATCTTTATCTTTAAAAAGAGTGCACAATAAAGGATCAAAATAAGATAAAGATAAAATATTCAAAACTCCTTTTTTAGTGTCATTTTCTCCATATAAATAATTGTCTAATCCACATGCCAAACTCAAACCATAAATATTCTTATTTATTTGATATAAATGAGTTAAAATCTCATCATTTTCATACTCAACCATTGCATTATAAAGATACTTTGAGATAAGATTCAAAATTGAATCTTGATTAGAACAGATCTCAGAATAACTTCTATTTAAAGCAATTAATGATCTACAATAAATCTTCACTATGTCAAAACTGGGTAACTGGTTTATAATAAAACTTCTACATTTAGTTAAACATATATCATATCTCCCGCTATAATAATGTTCAAGAAGTTCTATATATTCAGAATTGAAATAGGATTCGGATAAACATTTAATATTTCCATAAGCTACTAATGGAGCGAGCTGAGGATCTTTATTTTTTCTATAAAATTTAACAGCATATGATGAATAAATCTTTTTTTCTTCATCAGTTTGGCTATTTGCAAATAAGGTCTTAATAAGATTAATAAATATATTATAACGATCTATAAGGGAATTTGTCGCCTCCATTATCAAAATGGGAGAGAAATCTTGGATTTGATGAGATTTGTAAAAATTAAGTCTAAATAAATAATAAGAATAGCGATCTTTTTGAAATTCAGTTCGATTTAATCTAAATTTATTCTCTAACTCTGAATCAAAAGCAAATGCAGAATAAGTTTTTGAACACCTTTTATATAAATAAGAAAGCAAAAATGTGACAAAACCATGTTTACTATTTTCTTTTTCCTTATTAATAGATGTAAGTAGTTCCAGACTCTCCTTTTCTTTATTCGAATAGCTATATATTAACAATTTCATTTCATAGTACCATATACTTAAACCTAACCTAGATTTAATTCTATCTAAAGTCATAAGAGCAATATCATAATGCCCCAATAATATATCCTTCTCTATTTGAGTTCTTAAATTTACAAACTCAGACAGAGCAGAACTATTTTTACTTATTTGAATATATAACCAATCAAAATCACTAAGTATATTTTCAGATTTAAAGAAATAACTATTTCCCTCCCCTAATTCTGAAACTGTTTTTGGGAAAATATTTCCAAACATAATTTTGCTATAGCTTGTAGATATTTTGAATAACGAATCCAAAGCCTGAGATACTATTGGACTATAAATATTGTATTTAATATTAGACATTACTCTTGCACATTCCTTTTTATCTTGCTTAGCATTCAATATTTGTTGTATAACATAATATATCGGTGCATTTCTTTGTTTAATAACTTTATGTTTCATGGTTATTTAATAATTAGATGAGTGCGTAATAAATTATCTTGTTCAATTCAATATAACCCAATAAAGATCTCATACTAATAAATTTGTTCAACAATTTTATTAGTATAAATTTCTTCTACATTTTTATATACTTGGTATAGATCATTCCATTTTTATTGTATTTATTTTCTTTATAAGATCCTAGTAGTATATATGCAACTAGATATATACACTTTCTCTTACAAATCCATTACTATTTACTAAATAAATAACTAATGCAATTTCATTATGATTATATTTTTGGCAATAGCATTATATCAACTTTTAGGTAAGCCTCCCCATACTCAACTCCACTTTCAATATTTCATACACATATGAAGAACTTTCAACGTAAAGTCCTGTTGCTTCATCTGAAAGTTTTGCAAAAGTTTCTGAGTTATAGAATTCTTTGAGAGCTGTTGGCAAATCGCATCCACTATCTTCCATAAGATAAGCTATTATATCTTTGGTAATACCTTCTACCAGATATTGCATTCGTTTATTCATAATCTGTACAAGTATTTAATGGCTTTTGCCGAATGAAACAAATATTGTGATGAAACTTTTTTGTATTTTAAACCATTTACGAGCATTTGCAAATCAATAATTCCATCATCAAAATTACGGAACAAGGTTGCAATGGTATCATCTGCAACAGGACCTATTACGATGTCAAAAGAATGCGTCGGCTGCATGTTTTTCCTGCTACGGTTAGCCATCACAAATAAAGCCCATTCTTCACTTGGTTCTTCAAATGTTTTGACCGAAAGAGCCTTGAAGGCTGTTTCATCAAATTCAAACTCTGTGACAACGGCTTCTCCACCATAAATAGCAGATGTACGTCTAGCCATTTGTTCCGCCTGATCCTTAATCTCTGTCAGATAAAATCCCTGTCCGAAATCCTTATAAGGTTTGCATTTAGACAGATCTATCTGCTCAATTATTATATTCGAACCATGATATAGTTTCATTGAATACCTCCTCCATTATTCAAACATACTTGCGTAAGATCCTGCACACTGTCATCGAATGAAAGCAAATGCTCTGCATCATAATGTTCCGTAAGGAAATCAATACCTTTAAAGCGTATCAGGTAATTACTTGCCTCACGAACAGAAAGATGATGGCTTTTGGCAAATTCACTAATGGTAGCAACTATATATGCAATCACATTTTTATCAATTTCCGACTCGTTTTTTAAAACAACAGAAGCAGATATGCCAAGGGCATCGAGCACTTTTGTAACAGTCTTTATTGTGAGTCCCTTTCCACTTTCTATTTTTGAAATCTGAGCTTTACCGACTCCTACCCGTTCACCGAGTTCCTCCTGAGTAAGACCTTTACGAAGACGCTCATTACGAATCATCGGACCTATATTTTCTAATCTATTTGTCATACTATACATATTTATACGCTAACAAATATACAATAAAGTTTCCGAAATAGGAAACAATTGTATACTAATCTCATATATAAGGCAAAATAACCATTATTTACTGATCTCAAGCTCTTCAATTTTCCGAAATTAACTAAAAAAACAAAGATAACATTGTGCTATTAAAAAAGATTTTAATGATTATTCATTTGGGTGTATATTTCTTATAAAAAAGTACCACCATTTTTATATAAATCACCAACAATAATTTTACTAGGTTTACTTGAAGTAAAAAAGTAGTATAAAATGATTCAACCTAATCTTTTTCATAATTAGATTAGGTTGAATCATTTGGCCAATATCTCAACAGCGTTTATTTTTGTATGGAGTTAAATATCTTTTATGAAAATTTCGAGATAATTATTTTCATCAATCCATTGAAATCTAATGGATTTAGATCAAATATACTTTGTGGAACTCTTACTTTATAAGAGCCATCCAAGCGAATATCATTTACTCCTCCCCTGAATGCATCATCTGTACGTTTCTTCAAATCTTTTTCAAGATAGCCAATATTATCACGGCACTTAATATTTGAATATATTTCAGATAAAGCAATTAATTCATTTTTTTCTGCTCTTGAGCGATCAAAATGGTACATATTAACACTTATAAGAGCATATCGCTCTGGTATTTTCACAGCACACTCAAACTGCGTTGGTGTCATTTCTACTGATTGTTCACTTTCCCAACGAGACTTGACCTCTATGTAATATTCCTCATATCCTTGTTTACTAAGTATAAAATCCTGACCATTTTGTTTATTGGAAACTGTTATACCTTTACAAGCAAGAGCATCTTCTAAATAGACTTGAATGTTATTCTCCATATATTTCCCAAGCATTTTAATATACGCATCATGTTCTATATTACGAATTGTGTTATCCAAAGCATCTAGCACTTTATCAGCATCTTCACGTTCCGAAATATCAGCCATTCTCTTCATTAACGTGGGATTCTTTTGTTTTAGCATTTTGTTGATGGCCTTTCTTTCAATGTCAGATCCTAAATTATATCTAATTGATTCCCTCTGATCATATATATCCTTAAAAAGGATTCGCCACTGTAAACCCTCAGAAGATTCTTTCTCTGTTAATTCTATAATATCTAGCAAAATAGTATCCTTATAATTATCAGCACTCAATTTGTTCTGTATTTCTTTTGCGACAGATTGGGCAGTGAATTTATATGTGTCATATGTATAATTGGGATAATATGATTCAAAGCATTCATTCACACACTTGCTTTTTAAATCCTCTCCAAGCACTTGTTGATAAAAATAGAATAATTCATCATTTACTTTATCTTTTTTCTTTAATTCCTCAGGTTTATGTAAATTTCCATTCATGTCAGGATAGATAGCATATTGATTACAGAAATTTTTATAATCATCCCCTCTAGCTTGATCCACAAAGATATTTAAATCATCAAAATTTGCTTTTACCCATTCAGAGTTCTTAAGCTCAATTTTCATCATCTGATTTTCTACAAGAGATACAAAGATTTGTCTATATAAATCAAAATTAGACGTATCTTCAGGCCATGCTGGAATATGTCTCTCACTATACTCAATACCTTCAAATTTACAGATTACTGGCATCAATTTATTGCGTTTAGAATCTCCTCCAGTTATTGTAAATGACGAACATAATGCTATCAAATGTTGTTCAAATTCACCGTTGTAATATGTTGGTTTTTCTGCATTTTTCCAGCATTCATCTTCTTTAGATTTAACGGTCGCATTTAATTCTTCTCTTAAATTAACCCTATTGTAACTTGTCAAGTCAATTATATCTGCATAATCTTCATGCACAAATTTTGCACAAATATTGCAGTTAAGTTTTTTAACAAGATTATACAAATCTGTTACTATTGGTTTTGCATCTCGTAATTCACCTCTCTTCATTAGAATTCCCTCTCTATTTGGCAAGAGGGAATATTTATCAAAGAAATCACTATGACCGGCGGCTACAATCATTTGTAGCATATCATGTAGATTAGCTCCTTTATGCAAACTAACATACTCTACTATTTTTTCTAGTGTTAGAAAGTTTTCTGATTTTGCTGGATTCCATTCTGCAATAATTCTCGACCACTGAAGTAACTCTTCCTTACAAGGAACGGAGGCCTTTCCTACTGCATAAGGGTATATGACTGACAGATAATCAATATCTAATCGTTCCGAAATAAATGCTTCCAATGAAGATTCTAATACTACAGGATGATTTTCATCATCCATACAAAAACGCTCTCCTTTTACATCTATCAATCTTAGTTTTGAAAATTCACGAACCCAACTTTCCTTTAATTCTTTATAATATTTTTCAGTTTTATCTTCGCTATATCCTTTGTCTTTAATATGTAGAGATGCCATTTCAATAGTATTCACCCATGAGTGAACATTTGCTTCAAGAAAGTTCCACAACACCATTGTCATTTCATCTAAAATCTGCTTATTCTCCATAGCAGTTTTGTCTGTAGCGTCATTATCCTTTGGCACAATTATATTATCACGAGACTCTTCAGGGGTAAAACGGTGAGAATGAAATAAGAAATTTACCCCAAAATTATTTGGACCAATCAAAGGGTAATGGACAAACAATCTTGGAATATCTTCTAAAGAACAAACCCGTGTTTCCGATTCCAACGGTAATATTATACGGCTATCTCCATTATGCATTTCTAAATAATAACAATCAACATTTTTTGTGCTTTTACCGACTTCTGCAATTATTATACGTTTGCACAGCAAATCTTTTACTGAGCAAATTTCATCTTTTTTCGTGAAAGTAATATTCTTTGAGCGCGTATTGTCTTGGATTGAACAAGAACCGATATTATCATTAAAAGTCAAGACATATGGCATTAGCTTAATCGCTTCATCTATAGCAGTTTGAGCTATAATTTTTCTCTCTTCATTTAGTTCATAGCTTAATTCTGTCCATTCTTTTGCCTCCTGTTTTTGTTCCGCATCCATCAATCCATTAACTCTCATTATTTGTTCTGTCATATCCTCAATAAACAAAGGTATATTATTGAAATTTTCACGATTGATTAGAAAATCATTTATATCAACGTAAGCTATTGGATTTTCACTAATAAGCATGCTACCGTTTATTATGATTTTCCTACCGAATTTATGAGTAGTCAAAAATCCTGTACCATATTGACCTACAGTATCATCACCTTCTTTTTCCTGAGAACTTACTTGTTTGACCAATGAACATAAAGAATCATATGTGAATGATTTTCCTTTATGGGCAAAAATAAAAGTATTATCATTCAATGTAATGCGAATTTCCGCACTACACCCATTTTTAGACAAATCACCAGCATTCTGGAAAAGTTCCCATATTGCACGATTACCACTGGTAGATCCATTTTTACGTATGCCATCTCGTATTTTTGTGCAATGGCTTTTTACATTCTGACGAAGTTCTCGCTTACGAGCATCATCTTTTCTTAATTTAAGTTCTTCACTTGTAAGTATTGACATTTTGATAACAATTTTGAATGTAATTATATTGATTTATGATTTTTCGTTTACTAAAAAATAGAATGTATTGCAACCACAGGTTTTATATGTTTTCCGCTAGCGGTCCTTTTGCAGAATTTCCCTTTATGCAATGACCTAACTAATAGCAAATATACAAATATCGTGATAGTACAATATTATTGATCATAAAGAACTTTACTTTATTTTCGTTTCAATATGTACATCCATTAAAGTAAAGTTAAATAGAGGGAAAAAATTAATTCTATTTTCCCTTTATTCAGTAAAACAATATGCGTAAAACTCTCTTGCATTTAGTTGACATACTTGGAGAAAAACTCACGTATTATTTATATCTTTGTAAGTAGATAGAAAACTGGTGAACTTCAGTTGGAAAAACTAAATTTTCCGTGGTTCTAATTAAAAGGCGGAAAGAAGTGTAGAATTAATAGAGTCAGGTTCAAAAACAACCCATTATGACCTAAAAAATACTTTTCTACCGTTTAAGATATAAGTTTTTGATTATCAATTATATCTACATGTTGCATCGGGAAATAAGGTAGTATTACAAACCATAAACATCTATCATATTTAATTAGTAAGGCGTTCATTTTGAGCG
>CALUIE010000154.1 GCA_944320605.1 uncultured Phocaeicola sp.
GCTTCGTCACGCCGATGGTACTGCGCATTAGTGGGAGAGTAGGTAGTCGCCGTTTTTATGGAATGACTCCTCGAGGTAGAGATACTTCGGGGAGTTTTTGCGTTATAATAATATAAGTTGTACCTTTGTTGCATTTAAATAATGATGTTATGGAAGATATAAAAATAAAAAGGATTGTTGAAATAAATGAAATGATAGTTGAAGGTGTAAATAGTTTATTGGGCCAATTGGTATCTGATAAACAAATTTTCACGGAATCAGATTTATATAGAATAATAACTTCTGAGAGTAGTATGCTTTTTCTTATGTATTTAAATGATAATGTAATTGGTATGTTTACTATAGGAAACTATTATTCTCCAACTGGAAGAAAGTTTTGGCTTGAAGATGTAGTGATTGATTCTAAATATAGGGGAAAATCTTTAGGAAAAAGAATGCTTAAGAAAGCTCTTGAAATTGTTTCTACTTTTGGAACTTCAACATTAATGCTCACTTCAAAACCAGTACGTATTGCCGCAAATAATCTTTATATTTCATTAGGGTTTAGTAAAAAAGACACAAATGTATATAAAATGGATTTTGTAGAGTAGTTTTGTATTATGGAAAAACGGATTAATGAGATAGATTTTCTTAAGTGTGTTTTTATATTGTTAATGATTACATTCCATTTGGTTTATATCGGTGATAAATATCCTTATATAAAGCAGATCGTTTATACATTCCATATTCCAGGTTTTTTTATTATATCAGGTTACCTGATGCATGTAAATAAAGCATTGCCGGCTTTTCTTAAAACTATAATTTGGCTGATAATTCCATATATGATAATAGAATCAGGTTATATAATCATGGCATCTCTTTTGCCTATAAGGGAGCATATTGATAATTTAACTTTGGATACATTTATAAATAAATTGTTTGTAAAACCAATTGGCCCTTATTGGTATTTGCATTCTTTGATTCTGTTCTCTATAGTGTATTATTTGTTTTTTATTGGATTTAGCAAAAAAGGTGGATTAGTATCTCGAATTGTTTTAGTCTCATTAACCTTAGGATTTATGTCTAAATATTGGGGAATAATATCTATATCAAGTATTTTTTATTTTCTTATAGGGGTATGTATAAGACAGTCTAATGTTGAATTTCAATCTTTTTTTAAGGCTTCTTGGTTAGCGATAATAGGATTTATAGTATTAGTCATGTTTCCTGATAATCTTGATAGGTTTACGATTGGTGGAGTGCTAATTACCTATTTGGTTATATGCTCGCTATTAGCTGTGTATAAGATCTTACCTTATTTCATATCTCAATTTTTTAATTATATAGGAAGGCATACTTTATTATTGTTACTTTTTTCTCCCTTATTTACTGTGCTGGTTAAACCATTAGTGAATATATTAAATTTTGATTCAAGTGGGTTATTGTTTCTTCTCATTGCACTTGCAATAAATATTGTAGGATGCTTTTCCATCGGAGCTATTATTGATTATTTGGGAATAACTCCTTTCATTTTTGGGAAAAAGAAAATATTAGAGTGTATCAAGTAATAATACAAATTATTATAATGTAATTTCTTGATATTTAAAATACGTATTAGTATTTTTGCTTACATTTAGAAGTATAGTTTAGAAATATAAATTGAATAATCAGATGAACAAAACTTTATTAAGAGGTTGGGTTTGGTGCAAAAGGTTTCGTAAGCGTTGTGGATATGGAGTCCATTCCCCATCTGATTTTTTCTTTATAACATTTGTTATATATGAAAAATTACCATTTTATGCTTATTCTCAATTGCATCATCTTCGTAGATTAGTTGCTCACTTATCAGGACATAGGGAGAAGACCGATAAACTTTTTTTTCGTTTGGTAAATTATTTGCATCCTAAAACGATTATAGAATTTGGAACAGGTTCCGGAATGACAACGCGTTATATGTCTGAGGCAAATTCAGAGGTGAATATTTATACTTTTTCAGATGAAAGTGACCCACAGGTGGAGCGTCTATTCGCTTCAAAAAGTAATATTCATTATTTGAATTCAAGTGAGTTTGATATAGATAAGTTTGTATTATCAAATGGTAAGCCCATATTATATAGTATAGCTCATACTGATTGTTATGAGGATATTTATAAGAAAATTATTGATAATATTTCAGATACAGATTGTTTGGTAATTTCATATCCTTATGCATATAAAATGAAGAAACAGTGGTGGAAAAATGTTATTAATGATGTTAGGACTGGTGTTACATTTGATTTGTATGAGCTTGGAATTGTTTTCTTTAACAAGAAACGTATTAAGGAGAATAGAATAGTTAACTTTTTATAAGTATTTAATAAATACTGAACATAATAATACGTATTGTGGTTAATATCTTATAATTGATTTATTATAATAGCCATGAAAAAAAGTATGATTTATACAAAAACAGGTGACAATGGTACTACTTCTTTAGTTGGTGGAGTAAGAGTAAAGAAAACTCATTGTCGTATTGAAGCGTATGGCACTGTTGATGAATTAAATTCATGTATTGGTATGCTTGTTGCTATTATAGATACTAATGAAGATAAAGAAATTTTACAGTTTGTTCAACATAAATTGTTCTCTTTAGGAGCTTATTTAGCAACTGATTCAACTTCTATTGATTCTGATATAATATCTGATATTTTTGATGAAGATATTATTAAACTCGAAAAAGCTATTGACGTTATTGATGCTTCTCTTCCTGTATTGAAGGGATTCATTTTACCTGGTGGTTCATATCAATCTTCTGTGTGTCATTTATGTAGAACAGTTTGTAGAAGAGCTGAGAGAAGAATTCTTGAAATGGAGGAGAATGGAATAAAGAAAATAGATGTTAATAGTAAATGTTTTGTAAATAGATTATCTGATTATTTATTTATATTGTCAAGAAAATTGAATCAATTGGCTTCTATAAATGAAATTTATTGGAATAAGACTTGCAAATGAATTTTTTTGTTATACTTTTGTGGCTCAAATAATAAAAGTAAAACTTTTAAATATAAATATACTATGTATTGGACATTAGAATTAGCTTCAAAACTAGAGGACGCTCCTTGGCCTGCGACAAAGGATGAATTGATAGATTATGCAATGCGTTCTGGCGCTCCACTTGAAGTAATAGAAAATCTTCAGGAAATGGAAGATGAAGGTGAAATATACGAAAGTATTGAAGATATTTGGCCTGATTATCCAAGTAAGGAAGATTTCTTCTTCAACGAGGAAGAATATTAATTTAGAGGTATAAATCTACATGATTTATTTTTATAACGAAGACTTTGTCCTGAAAATACTTGGCGAGGCCTTCGTTTTGTTTCTAATAAATTAAAAACTATAATTGATGAAAAAAAATATATTATTAATTGTTATCTGTTTCTTTGTTAACATTATCTATGCCAACAGTTTGAATACGGAAAACTCTACGTTAGTAAAGCATCTTACTAAAGTGGAATTTTTTGAAAAAGTTTATAATTATGAGAAGAACCCAGATAAATGGATTTATGAAGGTGATAAACCGGCTATAATAGATTTTTATGCTACATGGTGTGGACCATGTAAAGTTGTAGCTCCGATTCTTGAAGAATTAGCAAAAGAATATGCAGGTAAAATTGTAATATATAAGATTGATACAGATAAAGAAAGAGAACTTTCTGCTGCTTTTGGGATAAGTAGTATTCCAACTATACTTTTTATTCCGCTAAAGGGTGATCCTCAAGTTGCCCAAGGAGCATTACCTAAAGAAACGTTGAAACGTGCCATAGATGAGTTCTTGTTAGGTAAGAGGTGATTTTATACTTTTACATTTAATCAAGATTTTTTCGCCATTGTATAGTGTTGTAGCGAAAATATATAAGTCACCGCCTTCCTTTATTTTTAACTTCTTTCTTAAGTCAGCGACAGTAGAAGGAAAATTCCTTATAGTAATATTTGCTTTTTCAAGGTCTTTAGTGAAGGCCTTGAGTTCTTTTTTACCAAAAGTTGAGATCTCTATAATTTCGAATCTCCTTCCTGGAAATTCTTTTATTTCATTAGAGGTATAAAGATGACTGTTGGAATGTAATTTTTCAACTCCATATTTTGATGATAACAGTTTGAATGCCCCGGCTTTTAATATTGCAGCTCCTGGTTCGTATATGTATTTTTTTACATTTTCTGAATATATTACATTAGCATTCCTTTCTTCTGTATATGTAAATTTAAAATGTTGGGATGATGAAGTGTTTGTAATTTGTTCGCAATTAATTATAATGTCATTATGTAAATAATGCGAATTCTCAGTGAGAATAATGACAAGCTCTTTGCATTCGTTGTTTACAGCGATAATATGTAAACTGTTTATGAACTTTAATTCTGATATAGCAGAATGTATATCAAGCATTGGTGAGAGTTTTATCATTACAATCTTGGCTTTTTTAACAAGCATTTCTTCTATTTTTGTGATGTCTGGTTCACAATCTGTTATTACTACAGTTTTTGCGCCATGCTTGTCTCTTCTTGCTGGATCTATAAAAATGCAATCAACCGGTTGCATTTTTTTTAAATAATCATTACAATCTACATTGTTAATATTTATATCTCTATCAAGAATGTTAAAATTGTGTTTTGCAATATTGCATAACTCACTTGTTTGCTCTACATAATCGGTATGTTTGAATTTTTGTGCGATGAAATAGCAATCTATACCAAATCCTCCCGTTAAATCAACAAATGTATCTCCTTTTACTAAAGTGGCTTTGTACCTTGCGGTTACCTCAGAGGAACATTGTTCCATTGAAAGATGTTTGGGGTATAGAATTTTATCATTTTTAGCCCATGATGGAATCTTTTTTTCTGCGATTTGTCGTCCTGCAATTTGTATAATGGCTTTTTTTATATCTATAATATCATTATGTTTTACTCTAAGGGCAAGTTCTCTTATGTCGTCGTTACGATGTTCTAAAATGAATTTAATTGTTTCTTGTGATAAATAATCCATATTTGATATTGATAATGAAAACTATGCAAAGATATAAGATTTGTTTTATATATGTGGATTATGTGTTGGATTTACTTTATTATATATTAGTAACAATAGTTCGTTAAAAAATCGCCAAGCCTAAGCGGCCTTGGCGGTAAATAAAATGAGTTCTTTGAAAAGTTTGTCAATTAATTGCGTGTTTGGCT
>CALUIE010000155.1 GCA_944320605.1 uncultured Phocaeicola sp.
ATCAAACTTTCCAGATTTAGTTCAGTCTTTTTCCTGTAGCCGGAACTTGTGAATACAGCAACCGGACAACCTTCCTCATCAGTTATACGAACTTCAATGAAAGGTACCTTGGCATGATTGAATGTTTCCACAGCTTCAGCATATACATATCCGCTGCTTACAGCACGCAGGAAAGTAATATTTGCATTAAGCGAAAGAGTAAGCAGATTCCGGCTGTTTGCCACTGCAGCAAAAGCCAAATCGGCAAGTGTGAACAAGGCTCCACCCTGACACACTCCTCCCCCGTTAAGGTGTTTGTCAGTAACAAGCATACGCACCTTGGCATAACCTTCGCGCACTTCGAGAAGTTCCACTCCCGCCTCAGCCGCGAAACGGTCGTGCGAAAGCATATCTTTTAGAGTTTTCATAAGTTTGAGTTTACAAGTTCTTAAAATACTAACAACTAAAAACTAAGGACTATTTTATTATAACCATCGTAGCCCCATAGCCATATTCGCGGAACGAAGCATCCTGACTGAGGCATGTCCTGTACTTGCGTTTCAGTTCATCAAGCAATGCCTTGCGCAGAACTCCGTCGCCCTTGCCATGTATGAACACTATCTTCTGTCCGGTATTTCTCTTGTATTCCTCCATAGTCTTGCGGAATACATCAAGCTGATAGTTCAGCATTTCCGCATTGCCCATACCTGTAGTATCATCAAGAAGAGCGTCTATATGAAGGTCTATTTCGATAATTCCGTTCTTGATTTTCTTCTCTTCCTTGCGCAACACTTTATTCGGGATATTGTTTCCGTCACCTTTCGAGAGGATAGCGTTCTTTATATCATCGGCATTCACATACACCTGTTTTGCCTCTTCATCGTCTTTAACGACATCGTAAATCAATGCAGGTTCGTTGAAGAAATCGTTTTCCTGGAAGGTATGGAGCTTATAGAACTTAACAGTATCAATTCTTATCTCTGTAGAAATAGCATTTTTGAGCAGGAAGGTACGGTCATCCTTATATGCAAGAATCTGTACCGCAACGTGTTCCATATCGTTAAGGTCTTTCTTTTCGAATTCCTCAAGGGCCTGTTTCATATTAGGTTTGATTGTGCCACGGCTTCTCAATGTCCAGCTTTTTCCTTCGGCAGAAAGATATATGTAGTCAATAAAATAGTTACTGTCGTTCACCAGGTATGCATCGAAACCTGTTGTGGTGATAGCCTTTATATCATGCGGAACAAAAGCCAAATAGACATTAAGCACATCGTTTCCTCTTATTTCCGGCGCACGATATGTTATCGGTCTGTCATCTTCTTCCTCTTCTTCGTCCTCCGCAGTTGCCTGCTGAGGTTTTGAAACTGACTTCATCGGGATATTATAATCATCTGTTTGAATAACCACACATTCCTTAATCAGCATAGGTATTTCGAACCCGTCCTCTCCTTCTACCAAAGCTATATCTTTGCCTTGAAAGCCTCGTACTATACCGCCTCCTACTTCGCTGAGGAAACGCACTTTATCTCCTATTTTCATAATGTTTCAGTATTATAGTTCAAGCAAAAGTAGTTACTTTTAAGCAGATACGAAAGTTTTTTATACTTTTGCAGAAAATATTGAACAAACTACACAGATGGAAGATACTAAACATATTAAGATAAGCGATTACAACTATCCACTTCCGGACGAAAGAATAGCCAAATTTCCGTTGAAAGAACGTGACAGTTCAAAACTGCTGGTTTACAATCACGGAGAAATAGAGGAAAGAGTCTTCACTTCACTGCCCGAATATATCGAATCGGGGTCACTGATGATTTTCAACAACACAAAGGTTATTCAGGCAAGACTGCATTTCAGAAAAGAAACAGGCGCGCTGATAGAAATTTTCTGTCTTGAACCAATAAAGCCGAACGATTACGTGCTGAACTTCCAGCAGACAGAACACTCGGCATGGCTCTGCATGGTGGGCAATCTGAAAAAATGGAAAGAAGGTCCGCTGCACAAAGAAATGACAGTGAAGGGCAAACCTCTGACACTGACTGCCACACGCGGTGAATGCCACGGGACAAGCCACCGGATAGACTTCAGCTGGGACAACAGCGAAGTGACTTTTGCTGATATCCTCGAAGTGTTCGGCGAGCTTCCTATACCTCCATACCTGAACCGCGAGACACAGGAAAGCGACAAAGAAACTTATCAGACTGTGTATTCAAAAATCAAAGGTTCTGTGGCCGCACCTACAGCCGGACTGCACTTCACAGAGAGAGTGCTCGACACACTGAGGAACAAGGGTGTTGATTTGGAAGAAGTTACCCTGCACGTTGGAGCCGGAACATTCCGCCCTGTAAAGAGTGAGGAAATAGCAGGACACGATATGCACACGGAATATATCTCTGTAAACAGACAGACCATTGAGAAACTTCTGAAACATGGAGGCGAAACAACTGCCGTGGGAACTACATCAGTAAGAACCATAGAAAGTCTGTATTATATAGGAGTTATCTTAGAGTCAAGGCCTGAAGCATCGCAGGAGGAGCTGCACGTAAAGCAATGGATGCCATACGAGAACGAGACAAACCTCACCCCTATTCAGGCTCTGCAGAATATCCTCGACTATATGGACAGAAATCATCTGGACGCTCTGCATACAAGTACTCAGATTATCATCGCTCCGGGATATGAATACAAGATAGTGAAACGTATAGTGACCAACTTCCATCAGCCGCAAAGCACTCTGCTGCTTCTGGTTTCGGCATTCGTGAAAGGCGACTGGAGAAAGATTTACGACTATGCATTGTCTCACGATTTCCGATTTCTGAGTTACGGCGATTCATCGCTGCTTATTCCGCGATGATTGTCAGTTCTTAGTTGTTAGTTTTTAGATATCAGAATATGAAAGATAATAGCGAAGAAATGTTCCCTATAGTGGACGAGGACGGGAACATACTTTCAGCCGCAACAAGAGGTGAATGTCACAGCGGCAGCAAACTGCTGCACCCTGTGGTACATCTGCATGTTTTCAACAGCCGTGGAGAACTCTATCTCCAGAAACGTCCGGAATGGAAAGACATACAACCGGGGAAATGGGATACTGCCGTTGGAGGTCATATCGACTTGGGAGAAAGTGTGGAAATGGCTCTGAAACGTGAAGTAAGGGAAGAACTCGGAATAGAAGATTTCACCCCTGAGCTTCTGACACACTACGTGTTTGAGTCATCACGCGAAAAAGAACTTGTTTTTGCCCACAAGACCATATATGACGGAGAGATATATCCATCAGAAGAGCTTGATGGTGGACGATTCTGGAGTATGGAGGAAATTAAGGCTAACATGGGAAAAGAGGTTTTCACTCCTAATTTTGAGAGTGAGTTCAAGAGACTTGGATTTTAATCCAATATCCTTATAACATTAAATGGCGTTTAAACAGCTTTTAAATACTGTTTAAACACCATCTGATGTTATAATAACCGGAAATGTCTGTTATCCGAACATCCTGCTCACTCTCTCTATTCCGGCAACAAGGGCATCAACTTCTTCCCTGGTATTGTACATTCCGAACGAGGCGCGCACAGTTCCTTCTATTCCGAGGCGGCGCATCAACGGTTCTGCGCAGTGGTGCCCGGTGCGGACGGCTATACCGAGGCGGTCAAGAAGCGTTCCCATATCGAAATGATGGATATCGCCCACGAGGAATGATATTACTCCGCTCTTGTGTTCCGCCTCGCCGAAGATGCGCATTCCGGGAATTTCCTTCATACGCCGCATGGCATAATCCACAAGCTCGTGTTCATGGACCGCGATATTCTCAATCCCTACGGCAGATACATAATCCAAGGCTACGGCCATCGCGGTAGAACCTACATAATCAGGTGTTCCGGCTTCGAACTTGAAAGGCAGTTCGTTGAATGTCGTTCCTTCGAAACTTACATTCTTTATCATCTCTCCTCCACCCTGGTACGGCGGCATACGGTCAAGAAGATTTTCCTTGCCGTAAAGCACTCCTATGCCGGTGGGACCGTAAATCTTATGCGCGCTGAACACATAGAAATCGGCGTCGATATCCTGCACATCGACTTTTATGTGGGGTATTCCCTGGGCTCCGTCTATCAGTACGGGGACATTGTGGGCATGTGCGATGTCGGCTATACGCTTCACGGGATTCACCGTTCCGAGGACGTTGGACACGTGGGCTACGGACACAAGGCGTGTGCGTGGCGTGAACAGTTTCTCGTACTCGTCGATGAGCAGCTCGCCACGGTCGTTCATGGGGATGACCTTCAGGACTATTCCTTTGCGCAGTGCCTGGATCTGCCATGACACGATGTTGCTGTGGTGCTCCATCACGGAGACTATCACCTCGTCGCCCTCGCGCATGAAAGCGTCCGTGAAAGATGAAGCCACGAGGTTGATGCTTTCTGTTGTTCCCCGTGTGAAGATTATCTCCGACGTGCTGCGGGCGTTTATGAATTTACGCACAGTCTCGCGCGACGCTTCATGCAGGTTTGTGGCCTGCTGCGAAAGGAAATGGACTCCGCGGTGTACATTGGCGTTTACGGAATAATACTCATCGACGATGGCGTCCACCACACATTTCGGTTTCTGTGTGGTAGCTCCATTGTCGAGATATATCAACGGCTTGCCATATACCGTTCTTGACAGAATCGGGAAGTCTTCTCTTATTTTCTGAATATCGTACATTTTTGATAATGAAGAATTAAAAATGAAGAATGAAGAATTAATAATTAAGAATGAATAATTAAGAACCACCATTTTTAATTATTAATTATTAATTATTAATTATTAATTGAACCACCGTTTTTAATTTTTAATTTTTAATTTTTAATTGAATCACGTTTTTAATTTTTAATTGAACCACATATCGCGCACCCCTGGCATTTATTTAATTCGCCACGGAAGCGTTTCTCAACAAGGAGATGCAGACGGTCCTTAAGGGCATCCATGCGTATCTTGTCTATAACTTCGTTCACGAAGGCGAACATCAGGAGCAGACGGGCTTCCTTCAGGCTGATACCACGCTGCTGCATGTAGAACAACGCGTTCTCGTCGAGTTGTCCCACCGTGGCTCCGTGAGAACATTTCACGTCGTCGGCATAAATCTCAAGCTGTGGCTGGGTAAACATACGGGCTTCACGGGTAGCGCATATATTGCTGTTTGTCTGTTGTGAGTTTGTGCGCTGGGCTCCTTCACGGACAAGGACCTTACCGGAGAATGCTCCTACGGCCTGGTCTTCAAGTACATACTTGAAAAGTTCATTGCTTGTACAGTCCGAAGCCTGATGGTCGATAAATGTATTATTGTCAACCTGCTCGTTCTTGTCGGCAATGGCCATTCCGCAAAGGGTAATTTCCGCTCCCTTACCGGCAAGGGTTACTTCGGATGTATTGCGTGTCGTACCGTTATGGAGTGTCATTCCGTTAAGCAGTACATTGCTGTTCGCTTCCTGACGTACATACAGATTGCTGAAACGTACTGTGGAATTATGTGTTTCCTCAAGTTCGTACAAATCGAAACAGGCATTCTCGCCTACGAAGATTTCCACTACCTGCGTGGAGAGGAAATTCACATCGTCCATAGCATGGTCGCACACCAGGAGCTTCGCCTGTGCCCCGTCCTCAATGACTATGACCATGCGGCGGTTCACCATAAAGTTGACATCGGCACGAAGGATATTCACGAGCTGTATAGGTCTCTCCAATATCACATTCTTGGGCACGTACATGAACACACCATCCTGGGCAAACATTGTGTTGAATGCGGTGACGCTGTCCTTAGAAGTGTCTGCCAACCGGGAATAGTATTTCTTCACCAGTTCAGGGTTTTCCAGTGCCACATCTTTCAGGCTTCCGAATATAACTCCGGCAGGCAGCTGCGCGGCAGGATTGTCGTGCGTGTCGAAAGTATCGTTCACCACGAAATAAAGCGAGGTGCTCATGTTCGGGACATCGCACTTGAACACTTCATACGGATTTACCGGTATCTCCAGACGGTTAAGGTTCAACCCGTAGTCTGGTGCGAAGAACTTTGCGACATCCGTATATTTGTACTTCTCAACCTTCTGCGAAGGGAATCCTGCCGCCTCGAAATCCGCAAAAGCCTTGGCACGCGGAGCGTTGAGCACGTCCGCACTGTGACGGCATATCATGGCTTCACATTGGGTGAAAAGGTCTATATATTGTTGTTCTGCTTTCATGTTTTTTATCTCCGGCTTGTTATTCTCCCAATTCTTTCTTAATCCAGTCATAACCCTTTTCTTCCAGTTCGAGCGCAAGTTCAGGACCGGCAGTCTTAACGATACGTCCTTTATAAAGCACATGAACGATATCCGGCTTGATATAATCCAACAGACGCTGGTAATGGGTTATGACGATACAGCTTGTTTCAGGAGTCTTGAGTTTATTCACACCCTCGGCAACGATACGCAAGGCGTCGATATCAAGTCCCGAATCTGTTTCGTCAAGGATACTCAACTTAGGCTCAAGCATTGCCATCTGGAATATTTCGTTGCGCTTCTTCTCACCGCCGGAGAAACCTTCGTTTACAGAGCGGTTGGCAAGTTTGCTGTCGAGTTCCACAATTTCACGTTTCTGTCTCATCAGTTTAAGGAACTCGCTTGCAGAAAGAGCCGGCAGACCTTTATATTTACGCTGCTCGTTGACTGCGGCACGCATGAAATTCACCATGCTTACACCGGGAATCTCTACAGGATACTGGAACGAGAGGAACAGTCCTTCGTGGCTGCGGTCTTCAGGCTTAAGACTCAGCAGGTCTTTGCCAAGGAATGTAACGGAACCTTTGGTAACTTCGTATGCCGGGTGTCCGACGAGAACATTACTCAATGTACTTTTACCGGAGCCGTTAGGTCCCATTATGGCATGAACCTCTCCCGGCTTTACAGTAAGGTTAATACCTTTCAATATCTCTTTGCCGTTAATATTGGCATGTAAGTCTTTTATCTCTAACATAATATATCTATTTTATCCTACACTTCCCTCGAGTGAAACTGACAGAAGTTTCTGGGCTTCGACAGCAAACTCCATAGGAAGTTTGTTTATAACTTCTTTAGCGTATCCGTTCACAATAAGTCCTATGGCATCTTCAGTATTAATACCTCTCTGATTGCAATAGAACAACTGGTCCTCTGAGATCTTGGATGTAGTGGCTTCATGCTCCACTATCGCAGTTTCATTATGCACATCCATATACGGGAATGTGTGCGCGCCGCACTTGCTGCTAAGCAACAGCGAGTCGCACTGGCTATAGTTACGCGCATTGTCCGCCCTTTCCGCCACACGCACGAGTCCGCGGTATGAGTTCTGGCTCTTTCCTGCACTTATACCCTTGCTCACGATGGTGGAACGTGTGTTCTTGCCGAGGTGTATCATCTTTGTACCCGTATCAGCCTGCTGGTAATTGTTTGTCACCGCCACGGAGTAGAACTCCGCCGTGGAGTTATCGCCGGCAAGGATACAGCTCGGATATTTCCATGTGATGGCAGAGCCTGTTTCCACCTGTGTCCACGAGAGCTTGCTGTCATTACCCTTGCAGATGCCGCGCTTGGTCACGAAGTTATAGACTCCACCCTTTCCTTCGGCATCGCCGGGATACCAGTTCTGCACGGTAGAATACTTCACCTCGGCACGGTCCATTACCACGATCTCGACGATAGCGGCGTGCAACTGGTTCTCGTCACGCATGGGAGCCGTACACCCTTCGAGGTAGGAAACATAGCTGTCATCGTCGGCAACGATAAGTGTTCTTTCAAACTGGCCGGTATTTGCCGCATTGATACGGAAATATGTCGATAGCTCCATAGGACAGCGCACACCCTTGGGTAAATACACGAAAGAGCCGTCGCTGAAGACAGCCGAGTTCAGGGCGGCAAAGAAATTGTCACGATAGCCCACGACAGATCCAAGGTACTTCCTTACCAAATCAGGATGTTCCCTCACCGCTTCGCTCATGGAACAGAAGATGATACCTTTCTCCATTAGCGTCTCCTTGAAAGTGGTCTTGACAGACACGGAGTCCATCACCGCGTCCACAGCCATGCCGCTCAATGCCATCTGCTCTTCCAACGGAATGCCGAGCTTGTTGAATGTTTTCAGTAGTTCCGGATCGACTTCATCCATAGATTTCGGTCCCTCTTTCTTCCTGGTAGGGTCGGCATAATATGATATCGCCTGATAATCAATTTCAGGAATGTCAAGATGAGCCCATGTCGGCATATCAAGCGTCAGCCAGTGACGGTATGCCTTAAGGCGGAATTCAAGAAGCCATTCAGGTTCACCCTTCTTTTCAGAAATCAGACGGACAACATCCTCGTTAAGTCCTTTTTCTATTATATCTGTATGAACATCGGTAGTGAAACCATACTTGTATTTCTCCCGCGTCAGTTCCTTCACATACTTATTAGGTTCTTCTTGCATAAACAATTATATTATATCTGTTTGAATAATCTCGTTTGTCACATTTTTCAGAGTCGGGATGAAAAGTCCCGAAAGTTCCTTCACCGGATAATATAACAAAGAAGACTGCTTTACGGTTCGGTTTATAAGCTCGTTTTTACTGTCGATATACTCCAGAAAGCTGACAGCAAGGCTGACTATAAAAGCATATTTCAACGCGCCGAGCAATGCGCCGAGCAGCCTGTTCACTATGCCGAGCCGCACGACCTCCAACGCCCTGGTAAACATGGAAGCCAAAAGCAGGAAAACCACCGGGACGAGTATCCATATCATAAAAAAAGCTATGACCTGCGCCACCGACACCGTCGTGCCGAGTTCCACAGCCAGCCTCTCGCCCAATTGCGAGAATAAGGCACGCGCCAGCAGCAGCCCCACCACAAGCCCCACTATTGTGGCGACCTGTTTTATGGCACCCTTCATAAATCCCAATATCGCCCCTACTGCCACGATGACGATAATAATCCAATCCAAAACGCCCAAATGCAAAGATAAAGCCTCTAAAATCATCGGTTTGTAAGTTTTCAGTTGTCGGTTGCAGGATTATAAAAAAGAATGAAAAATGAAGAATGAACCGGACAGCAACGCCTTTTCATCCCTCACCTTTCACTCTGAAAAAATGTTATTACAGTGTCTGTTTTACTTCCACTTCCTCATAAGTCTCTATCACGTCGCCCACTTTGATATCGTTACAGTTGGTCAGGCTGATACCGCACTCGAAGTTGGTTCCCACTTCCTTGACGTCGTCCTTGAAGCGTTTAAGCGCGTTGATGGCACCAGTGAACACCACGATACCGTCGCGAATGAGGCGTGCCTTGTCCGTACGCTTCACCTTTCCGGTCTTGACCATGGCACCTGCCACCTGTCCCACCTTGCTGATGTTGAACACCTCACGCACTTCTATAGTGGCTGTCACCTGTTCTTTCAGAGTAGGCGCGAGCATACCTTCCATAGCCGCCTTCACCTCCTCTATGGCGTCGTAGATGATGGAATACTTGCGGATATCCACGCCTTCCTGCTCGGCAAGTTTCGCCGCGCTGCCCGAAGGACGAACCTGAAAGCCCACGATGATGGCATCCGAAGCCGCCGCCAGCGACACATCCGATTCGGATATCTGTCCCACGCCCTTGTGTATCACGTTCACCTGTATCTGCTCGGTAGAAAGTTTGATAAGCGAGTCGCTCAACGCCTCCACAGAACCGTCCACGTCACCCTTAACGATGATGTTAAGCTCGTGGAAGTCGCCCAATGCCAGACGTCGTCCCACCTCGTCCAGAGTAAGCATCTTCTGTGTGCGCAATCCCTGTTCGCGTGCCAGCTGCTCACGCTTGTTGGCTATCTCGCGCGCTTCCTGGTCAGTATCGAACACATGGAACGTGTCGCCCGCCGCAGGCGCGCCGTTAAGTCCCAGTATCAGCACCGGTTCCGCCGGTCCCGCCTCTTTCATGCGCTGGTTGCGCTCGTTGAACATGGCCTTCACCTTTCCGTACGATGTTCCCGCCAATACGATGTCGCCCACGTGCAGTGTACCGTTCGACACGAGCACCGTAGCCACATATCCGCGTCCCTTGTCCAAAGACGATTCGATGATGGAACCCGTCGCCTTACGGTTAGGGTTAGCCTTCAGCTCAAGCATTTCCGCCTCCAGCAGCACCTTCTCCATAAGCTCCTTCACACCAAGACCCGTCTTTGCCGATATGTCCTGCGACTGGTACTTGCCGCCCCATTCCTCCACGAGGAAGTTCATCGCCGCAAGCTCCTCCTTAATCTTGTCCGGGTTGGCGTTCGGCTTGTCCACCTTGTTGATGGCAAACACTATAGGCACCCCTGCCGCCATGGCATGGTTTATGGCCTCCTTGGTCTGCGGCATCACGTTGTCGTCCGCCGCCACTATTATAATCACCACGTCCGTCACCTTCGCGCCGCGGGCACGCATGGCGGTGAACGCCTCATGTCCCGGAGTGTCGAGGAAAGTGATACGGCGTCCGTCGTCAAGTTTCACGTTGTACGCCCCTATATGCTGTGTGATGCCGCCGGCCTCGCCCGCTATCACGTTAGCCTTACGTATGTAGTCCAAGAGCGAAGTCTTTCCGTGGTCCACATGACCCATCACCGTCACGATAGGAGCCCTGGGCTGCAGATCCTCTTCCGCGTCCGCCTCTTCCTCTATCGCCTGCGCCACTTCCGCGCTCACGTATTCAGTCTTGTAGCCGAATTCCTCTGCCACTAAGTTTATGGTCTCCGCGTCGAGACGCTGGTTTATAGATACCATTATGCCCACGCTCATACATGTCGATATCACCTGAGTCACGGATATGTCCATCATATTGGCCAGCTCGTTCGCCGTAACGAATTCCGTCAGTTTGAGCACCTTGCTCTTCTCCATCTCCAGCTCTTCCTGCTCCAGCTGCCGGTTCTGGATGTTCTCACGCTTCTCCTTACGGTATTTCGCCGCCTTGTTCTTGCCCTTGTTAGTCAGCCGCGCGAGAGTCTCCTTTACCTGCTTTGCCACATCCTCGTCGCTCACCTCCTGCTTCGGCACAGGTTTTCTGAACTTCTCCTTTCCGCCGTTCTTTCCCTCGCTACGGTTCTTTCCCTGCTTCTCTTCCTTGCGGCCTCCGTCACGGCGTTCAGGCTGCGCGCTGTATATGTCCACGCGCTCCTTGTTTATCCTGTTGCGTTTTTTCTTCTTCGATGTCTCCTCCGCGCCGTCCTTTTCCGACGCCTTCTCGTCGCTCTTGCGTATCTCCTTTATTATGGCGTCCTTCATCTGCCTGCGCTGTTCCAGTCGCGCCTTGTCCTTCTCTTCCCTTTCCTTGCGTTTCTCCTCTTTCGATTTCTTCTTCGGGCGTGTCGATTGGTTCAGTGCCGCCAGGTCTATCTGGCCCACCACGTTTATTTTCGACTTGAATTCCGTCGGACGGATTTTGAATACACCGTCGTTGCCCGTTCTGTTTTCCTCTTCTTCTATCTTTTCTTCCATCGGTTTTTTTATGGTTTTGTCCGTACCGGAGTGTCCGGCACTGTTGTCTGTCTCCGCCGGCACGCTTTCTGCCTGTCGCGGAGTGTCTTTTATCTCCTCTTTCGTTTCCGCCGGTTCCGCCGCCGCGGGTTCCGGCGTCCGCTCACGGCCGTCGTCCCCCGGCGCGTTCTTTTCCCGGGCCTGATGGTTATGTTTGCTTTTCTTCCTCTCAAGGCTGTCCGGATCTATCCTGCCCACCACCTTTATTTTCGGCTTCAGGTCGTCCGCCGCCACAGTCTCCGCCTTCACCACATCATCCGCCATGTCGTCTATTGATACCGACGCCTTGTTCTTCTCCTTGTCCCTGCGTTCGCGGATACCCTCTTCCGATTTCTGCTTCAGGTCCTTGTCCCGGCTGAATTCTTTCACCAGCTCCTCATATTGTTCTTCCGTAATCTTGGCATTGGGGTTAGTCTCTACGCTGTATCCTTTCTTCTGCAGGAAGTCCACGGCTGTGGCTATCCCCACATTAAGGTCTCTCGCCACTTTATTAAGTCTTATCGTCATGATGTTCGGTTTGATAGTTAAGAATTAAAAATTAATAATTAAGGTTCAGCCGTCGCCTGCCCCTGGTTCCGGACGCAGCCCCTGCGCGGTGACGGTGTCGCGGCGTACGCGTTACTGTTCGAATTCCGCCTTCAGTATGCGCAGCACGTCGTCCACTGTGTTCTCCTCCAGGTCCGCCTTCTCTATCAGCATCTCCCTCGGAGCGTTCAGCACACCCCGGGCGGTGTCTATGCCTATCGCCTTTATGGCGTTTATCACCCACCCGTCTATCTCGTCGCGGAACTCGTCAAGGTAGATGTCGTCCTCCATGGCGTCAGGGTCCAGCTCCCGGTACACGTCTATGGTATATTCCGTGAGCATACTTGCCAGCTTAATGTTCATTCCGCCCTTTCCTATGGCCAGCGACACCTCTTCCGGCTTCAGATACACCTCTGCCCTCTTCTCGTCGTCGTGCATCACTATCTGGCTCACCTTCGCGGGGCTCAGCGCGCGCTGGATGAAGAGCTGCATGTTCTGCGTGTAGTTTATCACGTCTATGTTCTCGTTTCTCAGCTCGCGCACCACTCCGTGTATTCTCGAGCCTTTCACTCCCACGCAGGCTCCCACTGGGTCTATCCTCTCGTCGTAACTCTCTACCGCTATCTTTGCCCTCTCTCCCGGTATGCGCGCTATTTTCCTGATGGTTATTATTCCGTCGGCTATCTCGGGCACCTCCTGCTCCAGCAGCCTCTGCAGGAATACGGGCGATGTGCGGCTTAGGATGATCTTGGGGTTGTTGTTGCGGTTATCTACCCTTGCCACAACAGCACGAGCTGTCTCACCCTTGCGGTAGAAGTCACCAGGAATCTGTTCAGTCTTTGGCAGTAACAGTTCGTTACCCTCGTCATCAAGCATCAATATTTCTTTCTTCCATATCTGATACACCTCTGCGCTCACTACACGACCTACCTGTTCTATGTACTTATTATACAAGCTATCCTTCTCCAACTCGAGAATCTTCGAAGCCAGTGTTTGCCTCAGATTCAGGATCGCTCTGCGTCCAAATCTTTCGAAAATAACCTCGTCAGTAACTTCCTCACCAACCTCATACGATGCATCTATTTTTCGCGCCTCCGTCAACGAAATCTGTTTATTTGCATTTGTTAGGTCCTCGTCAGCCACCACCTCACGGTTACGCCATATCTCGAAATCACCCTTGTCTGGGTTAACTATCACGTCGTAATTTTCGTCAGATCCAAACATTTTCGCTATCACACTGCGAAACGATTCTTCCAACACTCCCACCATAGTGGTGCGGTCAATATTCTTCAGTTCCTTGAACTCCGCGAACGTGTCAATCAAACTTGCGGTCTCTTCTTTTTTGGCCATAATATCATTTGAAACTTATTAAATATTTTGTTTGTTTTATTTCATCGTATGAAAATATAATTGGCTGCTCCGTCCATTTAGGACGTTTGCATCCCTCAGGCTTTATTTTTGTACTTACCATCAGTGTAAACCCTTCATCGTCCGCTTCTGCAAGTACTCCTCTGTGTTTCCGACCTTCCTTATCCGTCACTTCCACCTCATGTCCTTTATGCGCAACGTATTGTTGCTTTACCTTGAATGGTTGCCCAATTCCTGCAGAGCCAACTTCAAGTTCATAATCTTCGTCATCTCTATTGAGATGTGACTCGATATATCCACTTAATTCTACACAATCGTCAATCCACACGCCTTCTGCATGATCAATTTCTACAACAATTTTGTCATCAGAACTGACAGTCACATCAACCAGAAAATATTCCTTATCTTCCAGCCATTTCGATACAATACCAATTACTACGTTTTTATCTATCATGAAATAAATTATTAAGAATAAAAAAGAGGAGCTATATCGCTCCTCCACTTTTCATCCATATCGTTTGCAAATATACTAATATTATATTGTACTACAAAAGATTAAGACTTTTTTTATTCTTTTCATCGTATGTATTACTAATAAAAAACTTATAGTATATTTTTTCACTATATAAAAGCGTCAAAAACAAAATAATTAAATGTAGGAGAAAATATATATTTTTTTCGTAAAAATGCTTGCAAATTAAAATATAAAACGTACCTTTGCAACCGCAAACAAGAAACAACGATTGCAAAATAAACAAGTTGGTGCCATAGCTCAGTTGGTAGAGCAAAGGACTGAAAATCCTTGTGTCCCCGGTTCGATTCCTGGTGGCAC
>CALUIE010000156.1 GCA_944320605.1 uncultured Phocaeicola sp.
ATTCCGTTCCTTGAACATGATGACGCTAACCGTGCGTTGATGGGATCAAACATGATGCGCCAGGCTGTTCCATTGTTACGTACTGAAGCACCTATTGTAGGTACTGGTATTGAAAAACAGCTTTGTGAGGATTCAAGAACTCAGATAGCTGCGGAAGGTGACGGTGTAATTGAATTTGTTGATGCAACTACAATACGCATATTGTACGATCGTACAGAGGAAGAAGAATTTGTCAGCTTTGATTCAGCTTTGGTAGAGTATAAAATACCTAAGTTCCGTAAAACTAACCAAAGCATGACAATTGACTTGCGTCCTATTTGTTCAAAAGGCCAGCGTGTGAAGAAAGGCGATATTCTGACTGAAGGATATTCAACTGCTAACGGAGAATTGGCTTTGGGTAAGAACCTGCTTGTAGCATACATGCCATGGAAGGGATATAACTATGAGGATGCCATCGTATTGAACGAGCGTGTGGTAAGGGAAGATATACTTACTTCAGTACATGTAGATGAATACATCCTTGAGGTCCGCGAAACAAAACGCGGTATGGAAGAGCTTACAGCAGATATTCCTAATGTAAGTGAAGAAGCTACAAAGGACCTTGATGAAACTGGTATCGTTCGTATCGGTGCACGTATAGAACCGGGAGATATACTTATAGGTAAGATTACTCCTAAGGGTGAATCTGATCCTTCACCGGAAGAAAAACTGTTGCGCGCTATATTTGGTGATAAAGCAGGTGATGTTAAGGATGCTTCTCTGAAGGCTTCACCATCATTAAGAGGTGTTGTAATAGACAAGAAACTGTATTCACGTGTGGTTAAAACACGTAGTGAAAAGAATGCAGATAAACTTATCTTGCCTAAATTGAATGAGGAGTTTGAGGAAAAAGCAGCTAAACTTAAAGATGTACTTGTTGAAAAATTGATGGTTCTTACTAATAACCTTGTATCTCAAGGCGTTAAAGATTATCTTGGAACTGAGGTTATAGCAAAAGGTGCAAAATTCAACAAACGTGATCTTGAAATACTTGATTATACTGTAATACAACTTAGTGCATGGACTTCTGACGAACATAAGAATGAGTTGATACGCTCATTGATTATGAACTATATCAAGAAGTATAAAGAGTTGGATGCAGACTTGAAACGTAAGAAATTTGCACTTACTATTGGTGATGAATTGCCATCAGGTATTATGCAAATGGCTAAAGTTTATATAGCCAAGAAGCGTAAGATTGGTGTTGGTGATAAGATGGCAGGTCGCCACGGTAATAAGGGTATTGTATCAAGAGTTGTTAGACAAGAAGATATGCCATTCTTGGCTGATGGTACTCCGGTTGATATAGTATTGAACCCATTGGGTGTGCCTTCACGTATGAACATCGGACAGATATTCGAAGCTGTTTTAGGACGTGCGGGTAAAGAACTTGGACTTAAGTTTGCAACACCAATCTTCGATGGCGCAACACTTGAGGATCTTGATAAATGGACAGACAAGGCAGGATTGCCACGTTATTGCAAGACTTATTTGTATGATGGTGGTACGGGTGAACAGTTTGACCAGCCGGCAACAGTTGGTGTAACTTACATGCTTAAACTTGGTCATATGGTTGAAGACAAGATGCATGCTCGTTCAATTGGTCCATATTCGTTGATTACGCAGCAGCCACTTGGTGGTAAAGCTCAATTCGGTGGTCAGCGTTTCGGAGAAATGGAGGTTTGGGCTATCGAGGCATTCGGTGCAGCTCACATTCTTCAGGAAATTCTGACAATCAAGTCTGACGACGTTGTAGGACGTTCTAAGGCATACGAAGCAATTGTAAAAGGTGAACCAATGCCAACACCTGGCATACCGGAATCACTGAACGTATTGCTTCATGAATTGAGAGGTCTGTGCTTGAGCATAACAATGGAATAAACAAAAAAACAAATTTAAGTATGGCTTTTAGAAAAGATACTAAAATAAAAAGTAATTTCTCTAAGATTACTATTGGTTTGGCTTCACCAGAAGAGATTTTGGAAAACTCTTACGGTGAGGTCCTGAAACCAGAAACCATTAACTACCGTACCTATAAGCCTGAGCGTGATGGCTTGTTCTGCGAGCGTATATTCGGTCCGGTAAAGGATTACGAATGTCATTGTGGTAAATACAAACGTATTCGATATAAAGGTATTGTCTGCGACCGTTGTGGTGTTGAAGTAACAGAAAAGAAAGTACGCCGTGAACGTAGTGGACATATCCAGCTGGTTGTACCGGTTGCTCATATCTGGTACTTCCGTTCATTGCCAAATAAAATCGGTTATTTGCTTGGTTTGCCAACAAAAAAGCTTGATGCTATTATTTATTATGAACGTTATGTTGTAATACAACCGGGTATTAAGGCTGAAGATGGATTAAGTAAATATGATTTGTTGGAGGAAAGTGAGTATCTTGATATAATGGAATCACTTCCAAAGGATAATCAGTTCCTTGATGATACAGATCCTAACAAATTCATCGCCAAGATGGGTGCTGAAGCTATCTACGATCTTCTAGCAGGATTGGATCTTGATGCACTTTCATACGAACTTCGTCATAAGGCTAACAATGATTCATCTCAGCAGCGTAAAAATGAAGCATTGAAACGTTTGCAGGTTGTTGAATCATTCCGTTCTTCAAAGGGAAGAAACAAGCCTGAATGGATGATTATCAAGAATGTTCCGGTTATACCGCCAGAATTGCGCCCTCTTGTTCCATTGGATGGTGGACGTTTCGCAACTTCTGACTTGAATGATTTGTATCGTCGCGTAATCATACGTAATAACCGTCTGAAGAGACTTATTGAAATCAAGGCTCCTGATGTAATCTTGCGTAATGAAAAGCGTATGCTTCAGGAAGCTGTTGACTCATTGTTCGATAACTCTCGTAAGGCAAGCGCGGTTAAGACAGACGCTAACCGTCCTTTGAAATCTCTTTCTGATAGCTTGAAAGGTAAGCAGGGACGTTTCCGTCAGAACTTGTTGGGTAAGCGTGTTGACTACTCTGCACGTTCTGTAATCGTCGTTGGTCCTGAATTGAAGATGGGTGAGTGCGGTATTCCTAAGTTGATGGCTGCCGAACTTTACAAACCATTTATCATCAGAAAACTTATTGAAAGAGGTATCGTTAAGACTGTAAAATCAGCGAAGAAGATAGTTGACCGTAAGGAAGCAGTTATTTGGGATATCCTTGAACATGTAATGAAAGGACATCCGGTATTGCTGAACCGTGCGCCGACACTTCACCGTTTGGGTATCCAGGCATTCCAGCCTAAGATGATCGAAGGTAAGGCTATCCAGTTACATCCATTGGCATGTACTGCGTTCAATGCCGACTTCGACGGTGACCAGATGGCAGTTCACTTGCCTTTGAGCAATGAAGCTATTCTGGAAGCTCAGATGTTGATGTTGCAGTCACACAACATCCTTAACCCTGCAAACGGTGCGCCTATCACAGTGCCTGCACAGGATATGGTACTTGGTCTTTACTATATTACTAAGTTGCGTAAGGGTGCAAAAGGTGAAGGACTTATATTCTACGGACCTGAAGAAGC
>CALUIE010000157.1 GCA_944320605.1 uncultured Phocaeicola sp.
AGACTCTCGAGCAAATCATCAAGCTCAGTGAGCGATTTCTTTCCAAAGTTTCTGAACTTAAGAAGATCAGTCTTATTAAACTGAACAAGATCACCAAGTGTTTCAACATCAGCAGCTTTAAGACAGTTAAGCGCACGAACTGAAAGATCCATATCAACTAACTTAGTCTTAAGCAATTGTCTCATGTGCAATACTTCTTCATCAAATTCTTCATTGCTGTCTGCATCTGATGCTTCAAGTGTTATCTTTTCATCAGAGAACAACATAAAGTGGTGAATCAATATTTTTGCAGCTTCTTTAAGTGCATCTTTTGGATGTATGGAACCATCCGTACTAATTTCAAGTACCAGTTTTTCAAAGTCTGTTTTCTGTTCAACACGATAGTTTTCTACAGAATACTTGACATTACGTATCGGAGTATAAATAGAATCAATAGGAATTACATTAACATCTGTGCAATACACGCGATTTTCATCTGCAGGTACATATCCACGTCCTTTGTTAATTGTAATATCTATTTGCATAGTTGCTTTTGAGTCTAAATGGCAAATAACCAATTCAGGATTTAACACTTCAAATCCGGTCAAATGCTTTCCAATGTCACCTGCCTTGAATTCAGTTGAATTCTCAACAGTTATGCTGACACTTTCATTTTCGTATTCGTCAACTATCTGCTTGAATCTTACTTGCTTCAGATTCAAGATAATGTTAGTCACATCTTCTTTTACACCAGGAATAGTTGCAAATTCATGTTCTACACCTTCAATACGTATAGTGTTGATTGCATAACCTTCCAAAGAAGAAAGAAGAATACGGCGTAAAGCATTACCTACGGTAATACCGAAACCGGGTTCAAGCGGACGGAATTCAAATTTACCGAATTTAGAATCCGCTTCTAACATTAATACTTTATCTGGTTTTTGAAATGCTAATATCGCCATGAAATTAATTATTATTTAGAGTACAATTCAACGATTAAGTGTTCTTTTATGTTTTCTGGAATGTCAGCTCTCTGTGGTATGTGCAACATCTTACCAGTCTTAGAGTTCTGATCCCATTCTAACCAAGGGTATTTGCTGTGGTTGAATCCAGTCAATGCATTTTCAATAACTTCGAGTGACTTAGATTTTTCACGTACACCTACCAACTGACCAGGTTTTACAGCATATGATGGGATGTTAACAACTTTACCATCAACAACAATATGCTTGTGACCTACCAACTGACGAGCTGCAGCACGAGTTGGGGCGATACCCAAACGGAACACAACATTATCAAGACGACATTCAAGTGCCTGTAACAAAAGTTCACCAGTAATACCATTCTGACTTGCTGCTTTTTCAAACATATTACGGAACTGTTTTTCAAGTACTCCGTAAGTATATTTAGCTTTCTGTTTTTCAGCCAACATGACACCGTATTCAGATGTTTTTCTACGGCGAGTATTTCCATGCTGTCCAGGAGGATAATTTCTTTTTGCTAAAACTTTATCTGCTCCGAAGATAGCTTCACCGAATTTACGTGCAATTCTACTTTTTGGTCCAGTATATCTAGCCATTTTTATTTGAAATTTTAATTGTTATTAATACAGGTGTCTAATATTATACTCTTCTTCTCTTAGGAGGACGACAACCGTTATGAGGCAATGGTGTTACATCGATAATTTCAGTAACTTCGATTCCGGCTCCGTGTACGGTTCTAATAGCAGACTCACGTCCGTTACCTGGACCCTTAACGTATGCTTTAACCTTTCTCAATCCGAGGTCAAATGCTACTTTTGCACAATCCTGTGCTGCCATCTGTGCAGCATAAGGAGTGTTCTTCTTTGAACCTCTAAATCCCATCTTACCTGCTGAAGACCAAGAAATAATCTGACCTTCACTATTTGCTAAAGAAACAATGATATTATTGAAAGATGAATGAACATGTAATTGTCCATTAGCATCAACCTTCACATTTCTTTTTTTAGCTGCGACTGTTTTTTTTGCCATATCAACAATTATTATTTAGTAGCTTTTTTCTTATTTGCAACTGTTTTCTTTCTTCCCTTACGTGTACGAGCATTATTCTTAGTACTCTGTCCTCTTACAGGAAGTCCCAAACGGTGACGTACACCACGATAGCAACCAATATCCATTAATCTCTTAATGTTTAACTGGATTTCTGAACGAAGATCACCTTCTACTTTATATTCAGCAGCAATTATTTCACGAATCTTTGCAGCTTGATCATCTGTCCAATCTTTTACTTTAAGATCACGATCAACACCTGCCTTGTCTAAAATTTTTGCTGAACTACTGCGTCCTATACCATATACGTATGTTAACGCAATCTCACCTCTTTTATTCTGAGGTAAATCTACACCAACTATTCTTATAGCCATACACTAATTATTTTTTTTGCAAAAATAATAAATTATCCTTGACGTTGTTTATACTTAGGATTTTTCTTGTTAATAACATACAAACGGCCATTACGTCTAACGATCTTACATTCCGGCGTACGTTTTTTTAATGAAGCTCTTACTTTCATATCTTTAATTTGTATTATTTATATCGGAAAACAATTCTTCCTTTTGACAAATCGTATGGAGACATTTCGACTCTGACTTTATCACCAGGAAGTATTTTAATGTAATGCATTCTCATTTTTCCTGAGATATGTGCGGTTATCTCATGTCCGTTCTCTAGTTCTACTCGAAACATTGCATTAGACAATGCTTCAACTATTACACCATCTTGTTCTATTGCAGATTGTTTTGCCATATTTAAATTACTTTATTTCCTAATACTTGTTCTATAAATTCAAAAGACGATAAGACATCCGCCGAACCTAATCCTACTGCAACAGTATGCTCAAAATGTGCAGCAAAGCTATTATCTCTCGTTCGTACTGACCAATTATCTTTCTCAAGATATATTTTCCTATCTCCAAGTGTAATCATCGGCTCTATCGCCAAACACATACCTTTTTTCAAAAGAGTTCCACTACCTCTTCTACCATAATTTGGCACTGCCGGATCTTCGTGCATTTCTCTTCCGATACCATGTCCTACGAATTCTCTTACAACACCATAATGATATGACTCACAATAAGTCTGAACTGCATTTCCGATATCCCCCAACCGTTTACCATGAACTGCATTTTCTATACCTTTGTACAAAGCAGCTTTTGTTACTTTTAATAACTGAGCTACCTCAGGACTTACATCTCCTACACAAAAAGTATATGCAGAATCGCCACAAAATCCATTAAGTAAAGTTCCACAATCAACAGAAATAATATCACCTTCTCTTAATGGCTCATCATTAGGAATACCATGAACAACTTGACTATTAACAGACGTACATATCGCAGCCGGAAAAGGAGCACCATACGGATTAGGAAATCCCTTGAATGTTGGTATAGCACCATTATCACGAATAAATTCCTCAGCTACTTTATCAAGTTGCTTAGTTGTTACACCTGGCTTAATCAATTTAGCAACTTCTGCCAGAGTTCTTCCAACAAGAAGATTACTCTGACGAAGAAGCTCTATCTCATCATCTGTTTTAAGAATTATCATAGAGTTATTAGTAAGCAGCAACGTTTCCTGAACGTCCTCTAATTCTTCCTGAACTCAACAAGCCATCATAATGTCTCATAAGCAAATGACTTTCCACTTGTTGTAATGTATCAAGAACTACACCTACCAAAATCAATAGTGAAGTTCCTCCGAAGAATTGAGCGAACTCAGCTTGTATTCCAAAATATCCGGCAAATGCAGGAAGGACGGCTATTATAGCTAAGAAAATAGAACCTGGTAAGGTTATTCTCGTCATAATAGTATCCAAATATTCAGAGGTTTGTTTGCCAGGCTTAATTCCCGGAATGAAACCATTATTTCTCTTCATATCCTCTGCCATCTGATTTGGATTAATAGTTATAGCTGTATAAAAGTATGTAAATACAATTATTAATACTGCAAAAATCAAGTTGTATGCAAAACTTGTATGATCTATTAAAGATCTCATTAATCCACTTGCACTCTCTGTATTTGAAAAGCCAATGAAAGTAATAGGAATAAACATAATTGCCTGAGCAAAAATAATTGGCATCACATTTGCAGCATTAACTTTCAAAGGAATATACTGTCTTGCTCCACCATATTGTTTATTTCCTACTATTCGTTTTGCATACTGAACAGGAACTTTACGAACTCCTTGTACCAACAAAATAGCAGCTGCAATAACAGCAAGCAAAGCAACAATTTCAATGATAAACATTATTACACCTCCAGTTTCAGCCAAAGTCAGTCGAGAAACCAATTCTCCTCCAAAGGCTTGAGGCAAGCGAGCAATTATACCCACCATAATAATCAAAGAAATACCATTACCAATACCCTTATCTGTTATACGTTCACCTAACCAAAGCACGAACATACTTCCTGCTGCTAATATGATGGTAGATGTAATTATAAAGAAAGTCCAATCTAGTGAAGCATTAAGAGCTGGTCCTGCTTGAAACTTTAAATTGATTAAGTAAGATGGGGCTTGGAATACTAATATTATCAATGTCAATATACGAGTATATTGATTGATTTTTCTTCTGCCACTCTCGCCTTCACGTTGTAATTTCTGGAAATAAGGAACAGCAACAGCCAATAACTGCACCACAATAGATGCTGAAATGTATGGCATAATTCCCAACGCAAAAATAGACGCATTAGAAAAAGCACCACCAGAAAACATATTCAACAAAGCTAGAAGACCTTCACTTGTCTGCTCATGCAATTTAGACAACATTTCAGGATTGATACCTGGAAGAACCACATACGAACCTAAACGGTAAATTGCAACAAACAATATGGTAATGAGGATCCGCCTTCTCAGATCCTCAATATTCCATATATTTTTTAATGTTTCAATAGATTTTCTCATTTAATCAGAGTTTTACTGCATTACCACCAACGGCTTCGATTGCAGCTACTGCACTTTTTGAAAAAGCATTTGCTTCAACATCAAGTTTAGTAGTTAAACTACCGTTACCAAGAACTTTCACTAATTGTTTTGAAGATATATAACCAGCTTCAAGCAATTCATTTAATCCAACTTTTGTCAAATTCTTAGCTTCTGCCAAAGCTTGAATTGTATCAAGGTTGATTGCCTTGTATTCGACACGGTTGATATTCTTAAAACCAAATTTTGGAACACGACGTTGAAGTGGCATCTGACCACCTTCAAATCCGATTTTCTTTGAATAACCAGATCTTGATTTTGCTCCTTTATGTCCTCTTGTAGATGTTCCACCTAAACCAGAACCTGGTCCACGACCAATTCTTTTTCTAGTCTTTACAGAACCTTCTGCAGGAGTTAAACTATTCAAATTCATATTGTAAAATCTTTATTATTAACAATATATTACTTAACGATTTGTACAAGGTGCTTTACCTTTTCAATCATACCAAGGATTGACGGAGTTTCTTCGTGCTCAATCACACGATTCATTTTACGAAGGCCGAGTGCATCCAAAGTTCTTTTTTGGTCGGCAGGAGCACCAATTCTACTTTTAACTTGTTTAATCTTAATAGTTGCCATGTTTTCCTCCTTATCCTCTAAATACTTTATCCAAACTTACACCTCTGTTCTGAGCTACCATTCTTGCATCTCTCATTTCGCCCAAAGCCTTAATAGTAGCTTTAACCAAATTATGAGGGTTAGAAGAACCTTTTGATTTTGCCAAAACATCAGTTACACCAACACTTTCAAGTACTGCACGCATTGCACCGCCGGCTACAACTCCTGTACCTGCTGAAGCAGGCTTAATAAATACTTCAGCACCGCCAAATTTAGCAGACTGTTCGTGAGGAACAGTTCCTTTTAATACAGGAACGCGAGTAAGGTTTTTCTTAGCAGCTTCTACACCTTTAGCGATTGCTGCTGTAACTTCACCAGCTTTACCAAGTCCCCAACCGATGATACCATCTTCATTTCCTACTACAACAATAGCAGAAAAGCTGAATGTTCTACCACCTTTTGTAACTTTAGT